>NZ_BLJA01000001.1:3248073-3550573 GCF_019972295.1 Geobacter sp. AOG2 | reverse complement strand
ACAAACTTAATGGTTGTCAATCTTCGGGTATCTATTGTACATAGAAGCCCTATGATACTTCCTTCCGTTCCCCGCAATCTTATGATACGCGCCTCGCGCCTCGTACCGCTGTTCATGGCCTTCATGGTTATGGAGGCGACACACGGCAGTGCTTGGGCGGATACCCGCCAGGAGGCCCTGCGGGCGGTCTCCCATCTTCGCGACTCGGTTTTTGCACAGCAGATGCCGAACGATTTGAAGAGTGTGGAGGACACCTTTTCCCTGGCCGAACACCATCTACAGATGAATGAGCGGGATATGGCCGAGCGTTATTATCTGCTTACCATCCAAAAGGTGCGCGTCCTTCAATCCATGCTGCCCCCGGCACGGCCCGTAGAATCGACCGGAGAGACCAAACCGGATAACGTGCCGGCCACTTCGCCCTCTTCTGACCGGCATGAGGAGCCTTCACAACCCCCGCCGGTGGCGGAAGCCCCAAAGCCACAGACCGAACCGAGCCGGATACCCGTCATCCCGGAGCGGACGGTTGCTCCCGACGTAGTACGGCAGACGCCCCCTGTGCAGGACACCGATTGGCTCCATGACGACATCGTATCGGCAAAGGTCGTGGGAAACGCCAGCGTCTATACCGTTGTAAAGGGCGATACCCTGCGGCTGGTGGCGGCAAAACTGGGGGTCAGCCGTCAGCAACTCAGGACTATGAACAGGCTTGAAGCTAATGGTAGCCTCAGGATCGGCCAGCGCCTGAAGTACAACAACCGCAAGATCATCCCCCAGAGGATGAGGGAAGGCATTGTGGTCAATATCCCCGACCGCACCCTGTACTATTTCCGCCAGGGGAAACTGGTAACCTCCCTCCCCGTGGCCGTGGGCACGGGGAAGAAAAACGACAAGTTTGACTGGCAGACGCCGGTCGGCAAGTTCAAGGTGACGGGAAAACAGAAGGACCCTACCTGGCACGTCCCCCTGTCTATCCGCACGGAGATGGAGGAGGAAGGAAAAGAGGCCATTACCAGTATCCCCCCAGGCCCCGGCAACCCGTTGGGGAGGTACGCCATCAGGACGTCGATCCCGGGAATACTGATCCATAGTACCCTCAAACCCGCGTCCATATACGGCTTTGCCAGCCACGGCTGCATCAGGGTCTCGCCGCTCAGGATGGAGGAATTCTTCAAGGAGGTCAGGATCAACACCCCCGGTGAGATCATCTACAAACCGGTGAAGGTTGCCGTTACCGAACAGGGGCGGGTCCTTCTGGAGGTGCACCAGGATGTGTACAAGAAAGGTCTGAACCCTGATGTGGAGGCCAGGAGCCTCATCAGGAAATACCACTTGTCCGAACGTATCGACCGGGCCAAGATGGAGGCCGTTATTCGGCAACGGTCAGGCATTGCGGAGGACATTTCGCTCTGACGGGCTATTGAAAATCTCCGGCCAGGGCACGGCCCGTGACAATATAGAACAGCCCGTCGGGGACAGGTACGACCACTTATCCTATTTCTAAACGGCAAAAGGGGGCTTACGGCCCCCTTTTGCTGTTCCTCGTGAACAATACGATCCCACGCCGTCCGCGGCGACTACTCGGCCTTTGCCGCCCCGGCCGCCGCCGGCGCCGATGGATGGCCGGGCGCAACATCCCCCTCGCCATCGTAGACGGTCGGCTCGGTTCCCTTGACAAAACACTCCATGACCGCCCCAGGAGTCCCTTCCCGCGCCAGCTTACCGGTGCGGGGGTTGATCAGCACAAACGTGACATTCTCGGGTGCCTCGAAATCCTCGATGGGCATGGTCGCCGTAGCCTTTTTCATGAATTCCGCCCAGATGGGAGCCGCCGCCAGGCCGCCCGACCCGCCGGCACCCAGTGAGCGTTCCTGATCGTAGCCGACCCACACACCGGTCACCAGTTGGGGGATGTAGCCGACGAACCAGGCGTCCTTGCCCTCGTTCGTGGTGCCGGTCTTGCCTGCCACGGGACGCCCGATGATAGCGCGGGAACCGGTGCCGCTGGCAACGACGCTCTGCATCAGGTTGGTTATGACGTAAGATGTCTCCGGCGACATGACCGGAACCGGCGCCGGCGGCTGATTTTCCTGAAGCACGGTGCCGTCGCTGTCCGTAACCTTGGTAATGAAATACGGGGGGACCAGCGCCCCCTTGTTGGCAAACACCGAATAGGCCTCGGTCATCTCAAAGGGGGACACGGACGCGGCGCCCAGGGCCAGGGCCAGATTGGCGGGAATCTGGGAGGTGAAACCGAACTTTTTGGCGTAATCGGCTGCATACTGGGCGCCGATCTGTTCCATGATCTTGACGCTGACGATGTTAATGGAGTAGGTCAGCGCCTCGCGCATGGTCACCGGCCCGCGGAAAGTGTTGTCATAGTTTTTCGGTTTCCAGGTGCCGCCGGCGCCGTCCGGGTATTCCACCTCGGAATCCTCGATGATGGTGGCCGGGGTCAACCCCTTGTCCAGGGCCGCCGAATAGATGAACGGCTTGAAGGCCGAACCGGCGTTACGCTTGGCCTGGATGGCCCGATTGAACTGGCTTTTGCGGAAGTCGTAACCGCCGACCATCGCCTTGACCGCCCCGGTATGGGGATCAAGGGAGACCAATGCGGCCTGCACCGTGGGTGTCTGATCGAGGGCGAATTGCGCTCCCTCCTTGTTGACCTCCGGCGAAATCACCGATACTTCTATCACCGAGCCGAGGGTCAGGTGTTTATTCCCCTTCTCGGGTTTGCCGTAGTGATTGATCATCCCCAACCTGCCGGCCCAGGACATGTTCTTGCGGGAAAGGACCCCTTTACGGTCGCCGACCCTCACGATGGCCTCCCCCTTCTCGGGCACGAACCCCACCACGACCCCCTGGTAGCTCTCTCCGGTCTTGAGGACGGCGGAGTCGATCCCTTCCTCGACCTTGGCACAGAAACCGTCAACCTCGGATTCACCGAGGTACTTGACCGGCCCCCGGTATCCCTGGCGTTTGTCCACAGCCTTGAGGCCGTTCCTGAGGCTTTCATAGGCCGCCCGCTGCATCTCGGCGTTCATGGTGGTGTAGATCTTCAGCCCCCCCTTGTAGAGCTGGTCCTCCCCATACTTTTGCTCAAGCTGGATGCGCAGGTGCTCGAGGAAATAGGCCGACTGTTCGTTGTTGACCTTCTTCATGGAACGGATCTCGATCGGGGTCTTTCTGGCGTGGTCGGCCTCGGCGGTGGTGATGTAGCCCTCCTTCACCATCCGATCCAGGACATAGGCCTGCCGCTCACGGGCCTTATCCAGGTGTTTGATGGGAGAGTAGGCGTTGGGCGCCTTGGGAAGCCCGGCCAGCATCGCTATCTCGGCGAGGTTGAGTTGATCCACGTTTTTGCCGAAATAGGTTTCAGCCGCCACCTGGACGCCGTAGGCGCCCCCCCCCAGGTAGATCTGGTTCAGGTACAGATAGAGAATCTCATCCTTGGAGAGCTTTTCCTCCATGCGTTTGGCCAGGATGGCCTCTTTGATCTTGCGGGAAAACTTCTTTTCAGGCGTCAGCAGCATGGACTTGGTCACCTGCTGGGTGATGGTGGAGGCGCCTTCCTTCTTGCGCATGGAGAGCAGGTTCTTGAAGGCCGCCCGCACAATGCCCAGATAATCGATCCCCTTGTGCTGGTAAAAGCTGGAGTCTTCTGCCGCCACAAAAGCCTGGATCAGCTTGCGCGGCATCTTCTCCACCGGCACCACGATGCGCCGTTCCAGATAGAATTCTCCCACCAGGCTGCCGTCGTCGCCAAAGACCTGGGAGACGATGGGCGGCTTATAATCCGCCAGACGATCCACCCGAGGTAATCGCGCCATCAGATAAAATACGTATCCCGTCGCGCCGAGCAACGCCACGATGCACAGCGTGACGGCAAACAGCACGAGGGCGGATAGAGCGCCCCTGCCTTGGGTAGATGTAGATACCTTCCTGTCCATATTGCCTGACCCCCCGGCATGCCGCCGAAACTATCGCCCCGCTTTGCGCCGGTGTTTATTATAAAGTAAAATTTTGGTGCAATCTGTTTAAAATAGCCCATATCGTTACGGGAATTCAAGCATAATAACGAGACCATATTACCCTTGCCAAGCCCGGAAGAGTAGCTATAATCTGTCTGAATCCGTGATGCCGGAGTGGCGGATCGAACGACATGAACGGCACCGCCAGGAAACCTCCATGAAAATTCTTTCAAACCGCAGCGTCAACACCAAGTTCAACATCATAGCGGCCCTGCTCCTGGCAGCGCTGTTCCTTTCCCTGGCCTACAACAGCTACCGCAGGGAGCAGGCGCTCATCCTCGCAACGGCCGTGGATAACGCCCGCTCCATCGCGCGTCAGATCATCGAAACCCGGGACTACCTTTCCCAGAGCGTAACCAACGAACCGGAGCACAACTTCAACCTCGTACCCCAGGTGGCCGCCACCCAGATTGCCAAGCGGCTTACCAGCGGATCGCGCTACTATGTCCGCCAGGTATCGTTGCGCTACCGCAACCCCGACAACCGCCCCGACAGCTTCGAAGCCGCCCGGTTGACCTCCTTCCGGGATGTGAAGGCCCAGGAGGTCTGGCAGGTGGCGGATTACCGCGGCAAGAAGGCGCTACGCTATCTGCTGCCCATGAAGGCGGAACAATCCTGCCTGGCCTGCCACGGCAACTATGACAACGCGCCCCGCTTTGTCCGGGAGCGCTTTCCCCGGGGCCATTATTCCTACGACTACCATGTGGGCGAGGTGATCGGCGCGGTCTCCGTATCAGTGCCAATGGAGAGCCTGTACCACAAGGTCGGCGCCAACCTGGCATACGATCTCTTCTACGACGGTGCGGTCCTGCTCGCCTTCATCCTCATCAGCGGCTGGCTCATTCGTCGGACGATCCTGACGCCGGTCAAAACCGTTGCCGAGAGCATTGCCGACGTGGCCCGCACCGGGAATTTTTCCGAAAGGCTCGCGGAACGTGGAGACGACGAGATCGGTGAATTGATCGGATCGTTTAACGAACTGATGGCCGAACTGGACCGCAAGACGCTGCAACGAAAGGAATCGGAGGACCGCTACCGCAACTTCATCGAGATCGCCCAGTCCCCCATCGTCACCTTCGTGGGTGACGGCAAGATCGTCATCTCGAACCAGAAGGCGGAAAAGCTCTTCGGCCTGACCAAACAGGAACTGCTCGGCCAGCGCATCTTTGAATTCATGGAAAACGGGGATGACCTGCGAGTTGCGGTCGAGGCATATTTCAGTTCCGGCAGCAGTGATCTGATCGGCGCCACAACACGGCAAAAGGTGCGGGATGTGTGCGGCAGGCTGTTCGAGGTGGACATGGTCATCTCCGTCTCCCAGGCAGACCAGAACCCGATTTTCAGCGCCATACTCCGGCCGCTCAAGTAACAATTCCGGGAAAAGTGTCTGCCACAGAACCTCTGAGACACAGAGAAAATCAGGAGTAAGACAAGCAAAACAACAATGATTCTTGATGATGGTATTACAAAAATAGTTTTTTGTTTTTCTCTCTGTGTCTCTGTGCCTCTGTGGCGGATGTCAGCCTCTCTTGCCGGCAACCCGTGTTTCGCGTTTGAAGAGACGCGAATATCTGCTATAATCCCCCCATTATGATAGCAACCCCATTCTATCAACTGGCCATCTACGCCCTTGTCACCGTTGCCTTGATCGGGGTTTTGCTGCTGGCGGCCTGGTGGCTCGGTGCAAAACGCTCGTCGCCCGCCAAGGAGGCCCCCTACGAATCGGGAGTCCTGCCCACCGGCAGTGCCCGCCTGGCATGGCCGGTCCCCTTCTACCTGGTGGCAATCTTCTTCATCGTGTTCGACGTGGAGGCGGCCTTTATCTTCACGTGGGCCTCGGCCTGGGACCTGCTGGGTATTTCAGGCCTCACCCAGATCACGATTTTCATCCTCATCCTCGCCGCCGGGCTCCTCTGGCTCTGGCTCAAAGGAGGACTCGATTGGGGACCATCACGAGGGAGAAACGCAGATTTTTCGCAATCTCTGCGTAAGTCTTCGGAATAGTCAGGCCGTTAAAAAACCCAGGTTGTTCAAAAATAGTCAGATCGTCGCACCCGCAGAAGGCCCTGCGGAGGCGTAGCAGCGCTACGCCGCACAAAAGGGACTTCGAGGACGAAGGCCTGATGGCTGTTTTTCAACAACCTCTCAACTTTGCGTTTCAGAGGGGCCTTACCTTGTTCGATAAACCTGACAACATCATCCTGCCCCCCGACAACATCGTCCTTGCCCGCCTCGACGACCTAATCAACTGGGGGCGCGCCAACTCCCTCTGGCCCATGTTCTTCGGCCTCTCCTGCTGCTTTGTGGAGATGATGACCTCCTTCACGTCGCGCCACGATATCTCCCGGTTTGGCGCGGAGGTGCTGCGGGGAACGCCCCGGGAGGCAGACGTGATGGTGATCGCCGGGACGGTCTTCAAGAAGATGGCCCCTTCGATCCTGAACCTCTACGAGCAGATGGCCGAGCCGCGCTGGGTGATCTCCATGGGGAGCTGTTCCAACTCCGGCGGAATGTACGACGTGTACAGCGTCGTGCAGGGGGTGAACCAGATCCTGCCGGTGGACGTGTACGTGCCCGGTTGCCCGCCCCGGCCCGAGGCGTTTCTCCAAGGTTTGATGCTGCTCCAGGAAAAGATCAAAACCGGGGAGCGCCCGGCACGACCGGTTCTGCACCTTGCCGGAGGCTGCCAGGGGACAACCGTCCCGATCCTGAGGGACGGGGAAACCAAATCCAGGGACACCCGCGGACCGGGCATGGAGGCTATCGCCATCCGGGGGGCTTCCGTGGGGCATCCCACCATGTTCCAGCCGCGCTCGGATGAGCAGTGGCGCCCGCCTGCGCCGCACCGGGCCTACCCGGATTTCGGCCTTCCCGAAGAGATCGGCTCCCTGTTCGGCGGCCGGGTCGCCATCGACGTCACCGCCACCGATATGCTTACCCTGCGGGCGCCGGCAGAACTGGCGCCCGAACTGCTGCGCCACCTGAAGGAGCGTCCCGCCGCCGGCTTCCAGCGCCTTGAAGACATCACCGCCGTGGACGAATCCTGCCGGCGGGATCGTTCACGGCACAAGGACTTCACCCTCGACTATCACCTGCTCTCCTTTGATCAGCCCGGCTATGTGCGTGTTAAATGCGATCTTGCAGGGAAACAACCGGAAGCCCCCAGCGTTACCCAGGTCTTCCCGGCCGCCGACTGGTACGAGCGGGAGGTGTTCGACATGTTCGGCATCCGCTTTGACGGCCATCCCAACCTGCGGCGCATCCTGATGCCCCACGACTGGGAGGGACACCCCCTGCGCAAGGAACACCCCTTCCGGGCGACCGAGATGGCGCCCTACACCATCGATGACGCCCGCAACCACGCGGCGCTGCCCGCCTCGGACTTCTTCGAGCGGATCAATAAGGGGGAGATGGTGCTCAACCTGGGGCCGCAACACCCCGGCACCCACGGCATCATCCGCTGCATCCTCAAGCTGGACGGCGAGGAGATCCGCGATATCGATTTCGACATCGGCTATCACCACCGGGGGGCCGAGAAGATCGCCGAACGTCAGCACTGGAACCAGTTCATTCCCTACACTGACCGCATCGACTACCTGGCCGGCGTGCAGAACAATCTGGCCTATGTCAACTCGGTGGAGCTCTTGTGCGGCATCCAGGTGCCGGAACGGGCCCAGTATATCCGCGTCATGCTGGCCGAGCTGTTCCGCATCGCCAGCCACCTTGTCTGGCTCGGAACCTTCGCCGCCGACGTGGGGGCCATGACGCCGGTCTTCTATACCTTTACCGACCGGGAACTGATCTTCGACGTGGTGGAAATGATCACCGGGGGGCGCATGCACCCGGCCTGGTTCCGCATCGGCGGCGTGGCGGAGGACCTGCCCGAGGGGTGGGAAGGACCGGTAAAGCGGTTTCTGAAGTGGCTGCCGGCCCGGCTCAAGGAATACGAGCAACTCATCAACGGCAACCCGATCTTCCGGGCTCGTCTCAAGGGCGTCGGCGTCATCTCGGCGGCGGAGGCACGGGAATGGGGACTCTCCGGCCCCAACTTGCGGGCCTGCGGCATGGAATGGGATCTACGGAAAAAGATGCCCTACAGCGGGTACGAGAACTTTGATTTCGAGGTGGCCGTGGCCGAGGGAGGGGACTGCTGGGCGCGCTATCTGGTACGTATGGAGGAAATCCGCCAGTCATTGCGCCTGGTGCAGCAGGCCATGGACGGGATGCCCGACGGCCGCTGGATTACGGACGATTACCGCTATGTGCTGCCCGAGAAGCAGGATACCTTGAAGGATATCGAATCCCTGATCCACCACTTCGTCAACAGCACCCGGGGCATGACGCCCCCCCGTGGGGAAAACTATGCCGCCATCGAGGCGCCAAAGGGAGAGAACGGCTACTTTGCCGTATCGGACGGCCTGAACATCCCCTACCGGATGCGCATCCGTACCCCCAGCTTCCCGCATATCCAGGCGCTGCCGGTCATGAGCCGCGGCTGGCTGGTGGCCGATTTCCTGGCGATTCTGGGGTCGGTGGATTTCGTCCTGGCCGATCTCGACCGCTAGCAGGTCGCTGAAAAACAGCCATCTCGCCGCCGTCCTCGAAAGCCCCTTTGTGCGGCGTAGCGCTGCTACGCCTCCGCGGGACTCCCTGCGGGTGCGACGATCTGACTATTTTTGAACGACCTGGGTTTTTCAACAGCTCGTTAGAATTTAAATCCCCAGGGGCAAGGGCTGCTGGTGCGCGCCAACACCGCATGATGCCTGTTCCTGAGGCTGGCTGGAATCGAAGATCTCCGCAAACTCATCCTTGATCGCATCGAACGTACTCAGGACGCGGGGGTCGAAATGCCCGGGCATGGTCCTGCCGTCGCCGTTCAGAATAATATCGCAAGCCGTTGCGTGGTCAAAGGCCCTCTTGTAGACCCGTTCGCTCCGCAAAGCGTCGTACTGGTCGGCCAGCATGGTGATGCGGCCGGCAATGGGAATGGCCTCGCCGGCCAGGCCGTAAGGATAGCCGGTGCCGTCCCAGCGTTCATGGTGGCTGGCCGCGATGGTGGCCCCCATCTGGAGCATACTATGTGACGAGCCCTTGAGGATCCTCTCTCCGATGACCGTATGTTGTTTGATGGTCTCGAACTCAGCGGACGTAAGCGCACCCGGCTTGAGCAGTATCGAATCGGGGATGCCGATCTTGCCCACGTCGTGCATGGCGCTGGCAATGTGGATCTGCTCGATGAAGGTATCCGGCATGCCCAGCGCGGTCGCCAGTTTTTTAGCGTACAGGCCGATGCGCAGGATGTGCTGCCCGGTATCCTCATCCCGCAATTCGGCCGCAGCGGTGAGTCGTTCGATGATCTCGCGGCTCATCTCGGTCAGCCTGCTCAAGGCCTCGGCCAGTTCCGAGGTTCGTTTCTCTACCGTAATCTCCAATTCCCGCTTGTAATTCTTTTCTATCTGGGTCAGGCGCTTGTAATGGACCCCCTTTTCCACCGTATGGACGAGATACGGGGGGCTGTACGGCTTGATGATGAAGTCGAAGGCTCCCTTCTGGATGGCCTTGACCGCGGTATCCAAGTCGGCGTAGGCGGTCATGAGGACGACCGGTGTCTCCCGGTCCAGAAAACGGATCTTTTCCAGAAGCTCGATACCATCCATATGCGGCATGTTGATGTCGGTCAGGACCAGGTCCACCGGCTTGGTCACGAACTGCCTGACCGCTTCGTGGCCGCTGGTAAATGCCTGGACCGTGAAGCCGTATTCGTCCAGAAGTGTGGAAACGCTCTCCAGGACAAAACGGTCATCGTCAACCACAAAGATGTTGCCGGTGGTTTCACTCCCCATGGCCCAGCACCTCGCGGATCTTCATGAGCAACTCCTTTGGCATATAAGGTTTGGGGATGAAAGGCATGCTTTCATCCAGAACTTCTTGCGAGCGCACAATCTCTTCCGTGTAGCCGCTGGTGAAGAGCACCTTCACCCCGGGATTGTCGGAACGGATGGCGTTATACACCTCCCGCCCCTTCATCTCCGGCATAATGACATCCAGAATGAGCAGGCCGATCCGGTCCCTGTTTTCATGAAACTGGTCCACGGCCTGCCGCCCATCCCCGGCTTCAATGACCACATAGCCGAACTCCTCCAACACCTCCCGGGTAAAACGGCGCGTCGAATCATTGTCGTCGGCCAGGAGAATCACCTGTTTGCCTGCCCGGTGGTGGGACGGGGGCGGTTCATGGTCGGTGGCTCGCGACTCCTCGCCCGAGCAGGGAAGATAGATGCTGAAGGTTGTTCCCACACCCTTCTCGCTGGTGCAGAGAATAATGCCGTTGTGCTTTTTGATGATGCCGTAGGCGATGGAAAGGCCGAGCCCGGTCCCTTTTCCGGTTTCCTTGGTGGTAAAGAAAGGCTCAAAGATATGGCTGATGGTCTCTTCGTCCATGCCCTGACCGGTATCCGACACCACTAAAAGCGCAAAGCGGCCGGTCTGGCCGAGCCCGTTCATGCCGGCAAATGTGGCGTCGATGTTCACCAACTCACTGCGGATGACGATCTCGCCGCCCCCAGGCATCGCGTCCCGTGCGTTGGCGGCCAGGCTCATCAGCACCTGCTCGATCTGCACGCTGTCCACCATCACCGGCAACTCTTCGGCGGTCAGCCGGATCGCAAGCCGAATATCTTCATTGATCAGCCGGTGCAGCAGTTGCTGCACCCGTTCGACGATCTCGTTAAGATTAATGTGCCGTGTACTCGTGTGCTGCTTGCGGCTAAAGGCCAAAAGACCTTTGGTAAGACTGGAGCCGCGCTCGGCTGTGGCCAGGATCTGCTCCACCCCGTTGCGCAAAGGGCTGTCCTCCGGCAACTTGATCTGCATGATGCTGGCATAGCCGATGACCGCCGTCAGGATATTGTTGAAGTCATGGGCGATGCCACCGGCCAGTTGACCGATCGCTTCCATCTTCTGTGAGTGGTGCAGCTCGTTTTCCAGACGCTTTCTAACGGTTATATCCTCACTGATGGCGATAAAATGGGTGATCAGGCCGCCTTCATCCCTGATCGGCGCAATCAGGGTCTGCTCCCAGTAAGGCTCGCCGTTCTTCTTGCGGTTATGGAACTCCCCGCGCCATTGGCTCCCGCCACCGATCGTCTCCCAGAGCCGGCGGTATTCCTCGGAACCGGTGTCGCCGGATTTGAGCATGCGGGCATTCTGGCCCACCGTCTCGGCGGCGGAATATCCGGTGAGCTCACTGAAACCGGGGTTGACGTATTCGATGGTGCCGCTCGTATCCATGATGATGATGGAAGCCGGATTCTGTTCCACGGCAACCGAAAGCTTTCTCAGGCTTTCTTCGGCCTTTTGGCGCTCCGACAATTCCCGCTGAACCGCATCATAGAGCTGGGCATTGTCCAGGGCCACGGAGGCCAGTTCACCAAACTGGGTCAAAATGGCCATGCGTTCTTCATCGAACAGTTGTCCCTCCTCGATGAACGCCAGCCCGAGCACGCCGATCACCCGATTGCCGGACTTCAGCGGAACGCCGGCCATGGCCCGCAGCACCGCACGGTCCGGGTCGGGAAGCCGGTGCTCCCACCGGCTGTAATCATCCACGTGGAATGGTTCCCCCGTCGTCCAGACATGGCCCGCCATCCCGTCGCCGGGTCCCACGGGGTGATGCACGAAACCGTCGAACACCCCGCTTTGGTAAACCATGGTCATTTCGCTTCCCTGCCCGTCCACCAGGTAGACGTAGCAATGTTCGGTCCCCACCAGCTTACCCGCACGGACGAGGATCGCCTGCAGGAGGCTGGACACATCCAGGCGTCTGACAAGCCCCAGGGAGGTTTCGTGAAATGCGGTCAGGTATTCGTTCTGGCGCCGTACGAGTTCGTCGGCGCGTTTGCGGTCACTGACATCCCTCGCCACGGCCAGAACGGCCTTGTCCCCGTTGAAATCGATCTGGCGGGCCTTCACCTCCACCGGCAGGGAGAGGCCGTTCTTGCAGCGGTGGGAGGTTTCAAAGGTGATCTGCCCCTGTTGCATGACGAGCGCGAGCCGTTCGGCGGCGTACCGGGAGCACTCGGCTGTGTCGAACTCGCCCATCTCCCTGCCGATCATCTCCTGGCGGCTGAAACCATACCGGCTGCACGCTTCGTTGTTGGCCTCGGAGATTCTGCCGTCGCCACGGATAATAAAGATGGCATCGCTGGCCTGCTCGAAAAAGAGCTTGAATTTCTCTTCGCTGGCCACGATGGAGAGTTCCGCCTGCTTCAGGAACGAGATATCGCTGAAGCTTCCGCGCATGCCGGCATAGACGCGCCCCTGGTCGAAGACCGGACGGCTCTGGAAGTTCGTCCAGCGCATATCCCCGGTCCTGGTTATGATCCTGAACTCCACCGGTTCGGTGAAATCCGAGGTTTCCGCATCCCTGCAATGCTCATCCCAGTGTTCCCGGTCATCGGGATGGATCATGGCGCTCAACAGGCCGGGAGTGGCGTAGAAATCCTCGGGGCTGTAACCGGTGACATCCCGGCAACTGGGGGACACATAGTGCATGGTGGAGCAGTCCGGTGCGATCCAGAATACCATTTCCGAGGAAAAATCGACCACCGTGCGGTATAAGAGTTCCCGTTTGGCAAGTTCCTCCTGCTGGTGGTCTGCCTCCTTCACCAGTCGGTTGAAGGCTTGGGCGAGTATGGCCGGTTCATCTCTTCCCGCTGCGGGAAAGAGACGCTGGTCGCCGGTTTTGCCGGAGAGGGTTTCCACATGCCTGGTGAGGGCCAGGATCGGCGACGTCAGTTGCGAGAGAGCCCGCCGCAGCAGCAGGGCTGCAAGCAGGGCCGCGGGGACCAGGATGCCGAAAAAGAGGGCATTGGCCTTTCTAATGGACTCATAGGCCTGGTCAATGGGGTAGTTGGCCGCGATGATCCAGTTCCTGCTCTTGAGGTGCTTGAACGATGTCAGTGCATGGAGCCCGCGGGAGGTAATCGTTTCCCCGGTACCGTCGAAACCCGCGATGGCCCTGTCCAGCAGCCGGTTGGCGCCCGGCGGGGGATACCGCTTCATGATCCACCGCGCCTCCGAATGGAACAGGGTGACCCGGTCGGTACTGATGACATACAGGTAGCCTTTTTTGCCGATCCTGAAATTGGCAAGCCTGCCCAGAAACGGAGAGCGGGCCAGGTCGATGCCCCCCCCCAGTACGGCAACCAGGGCGCCGGTCCCGTTGAAGACCGGGGCGGTGAACATCAGGGCGGGACGATGCTGATCCATGGAGGATTCATAGGGTTCGGAGATGGAGGGTTTCCGCGTGGCAATGGTCTTTTTCAGACAGTCTCGGTAGGGGAAATCCTTGCCTGAACGCTCCATCCCCTGGGGGAGTTCCGCAATCAGCCGACCGCTACGGTCGAAGAGGAAGAGGCCGTTGTCGAAGGTGGCGAGGTGTTCGTTCTGGCCGTTCAGAAACTCCAGGGCCTTTTGAGGGGTAGAGATCATGCCGGGCGTTGCCGCGCGGGAGATGGCAATCAACGACTCTTGGGTAGAGGCCACCTCCCGGTCGATATCGTCCGCCAGGAGCGAGACGATCTGGTACTGCTGTTCGGCGACCCCCTCCTTGATGCGCAATTCCAGGATCCTCTGGGACAGCACAAGGATTCCGGCCAGCACGCAGATGGTGAGCGCGGGAAAAACAAGACCAACCTTGGTTTTAAGGGATAGAGTCCGCATCGAAACGCTTCCGGATGTTCAATTTCAACTGCGCACCACACTCATTCATGAGACGAACATTGCTTATGACATAGGGTTAGCACTATATCACAGCATGCTGCCAACCCCATATACAAAAAGTTACTCATCCGGCACGCGACAGCTCCATCGCCCCAAGCCCATCGATAGCGTATCTCCCGGTTTCCGGACAACTTTTCCTTGGACAAGGGGGACCCCATCGAGTAATATGTTTTTTTCTTTATTGTCAATAAAAGGGAGAACAAGGTTGGATAAGCTCGTCATCAAGGGAGGAAAGAAACTGACCGGGGAAGTACGGGTCAGCGGCTCAAAGAACGCTTCCCTGCCCATTTTTGTGGCCACCATCCTGGCCCCGGGATTAAACCGGATCAGCAACGTACCCTTCCTGCGCGACATCAATACCACCATCAAGGTGCTGGAATCCCTGGGCGCCACCATCGAAGGCAACGGTAACCTCGTCAAGATCGACTCCGCCGGTATCCGTAACCACGAAGCGACCTACGACCTGGTCCGGACCATGCGCGCTTCGGTGCTGGTCCTGGGCCCACTTCTGGCACGCTTCGGCAAGGCACGCGTCTCCCTGCCCGGCGGGTGCGCCATCGGTGCCCGCCCCATCAACCTGCACCTCAAAGGGCTTCAGGCCCTGGGGGCCGAGATCAATCTGGAACACGGCTATGTGGAGGCCAAGGCGCGACATCTGAAGGGTGCACGGGTCAACTTCGACATCTCCACCGTGGGAGGCACCGAACACCTGATGATGGCCGCGGCCATGGCCAGGGGGGAGACGGTTCTGGAGAACGCCGCCCGGGAACCGGAGATCGTCGATCTGGCCCAGATGCTCAACCTCATGGGCGCCAAGATCGAGGGGGCTGGGACCGACACCATCCGCATCCAGGGGGTCACCGAACTCTCGCCCGTTTCCTATCCGGTCATGCCGGACCGCATCGAGGCCGGCACCTTCATGATCGCCGCGGCGATCACCGGCGGCGACGTGAAGATTCACGGCATGAAACTGGAACACCTGGATGCACTGGTCTTCAAGCTCCAGGACGCCGGGGTGGAGATCACCAGTCACGACAACGTGGTGCGTGTCAAGGGGCCCAGAAAAATCCGCAGCATCAACATCAAGACCCGTCCCTACCCCGGCTTCCCCACGGACATGCAGGCCCAGTTCATGGCGCTCATGTGCGTAGCCGACGGGGCGAGCGTCATCAGCGAGAACATCTTCGAGAACCGCTTCATGCACGTCTCCGAACTGCTGCGCTTCGGGGCGGACATCACCATCGAGGGCAACAGCGCCACGGTCAAAGGGGTCAAGAAGCTGTCCGGCGCGCCGGTCATGGCTACCGACCTGCGGGCCTCGGCGTCCCTGATCCTGGCCGGTCTGGCCGCGGACAACATCACCGAGATCTCCCGCATCTACCATCTGGACCGGGGGTATGAGTCCATAGAGAAGAAGCTGGCGGGGCTGGGCGCGGATATAAAAAGGGTACAGGAGTGACGAATGCCGCTTTTGCGCAATCTCTGCGTTGTCGTTCGGAATCTCCTTGTGTCGGCTTTCGCCGACCAATTTCACGTTCGTGAAATTGTGCGTCGGATGACGATACCTCCGCGGGCTTCCTCCTCCGCCTTGACCTTGCACAAAATCGACATCCGAAAGGAATAAAACCAGGTGAACGACTGGATTACTATTGCAATCCCCAAGGGGCGGATTCTTGAAGAGTCGGTGGCGCTGTTCGGCAAGATCGGCATCGACTGCCGGGAACTGCTCTCCGACTCCCGCAAGCTGATCTTCGAGAATGCCGAGCAGCGCATGCGCTATATGATCGTGCGCGCCACCGATGTTCCCACCTACGTGGAGTACGGCAGCGCCGACCTTGGCATCGTGGGCAAGGATACGCTCATGGAGCAGGGTAAGGACCTGTACGAGCCGTTGGACCTGAAATTCGGCTACTGCCGTATGATGGTGGCCGAGCCGGCCAACCTGGCCGATAACGACGACCCCTCCGTCTGGTCCCACATCCGCATTGCCACCAAGTACCCCCACGTGGCCGAGGCCTATTTCGGTGCCAAGGGCATCCAGGTGGAGATCATCAAGCTGTACGGTTCCATCGAACTGGCGCCGCTGGTGGGGCTGTCCGAGCGGATCGTGGACCTGGTTTCCACCGGCGAGACCCTGCGCCAGAACGGCCTGGTGGAGGTGGAAACCATCGCCGAGATCACCACCCGGCTGATCGTCAACCGCGCCAGCCTCAAGACCAAGTACGAGCGGATCACCGAAATCATCCAGGGGCTGGAACGAGAGCTTCAGTCCGCATAAACCTGAAAACGGCACTTCTGCCACAGAGACGCAGAGACACAGAGAAAATCATCGTAGGGGCGCATTGCATGCGCCCTGATTGGGCGAGCAGCAGTTCGCCCCTACGATTCTCGGACATTTAACCACCGAAGCACTAACTCTTCGACATGTTATCTCAGTGGCTCTGTGGCTCTGTGGCAAATTCTTTTTTTAGGATAAACGCTATAAGAGGGTACCCATGCTTTTTCTCGACATACGCGACAACGATTTTGCGGAGAAGTTCGGCGCCATCCTTTCCCGCGGCGAAGAGACCGGCCGCGAGGTGGAACAGACCGTGCTCGGCATCATCGCCGACGTGCGTAAGCGGGGCGACAAGGCCGTGCTGGAGCTGACCCGGCGCTTCGACCGCCTGGAGGCCGCCTCCGTGGCCGAGCTGGAGGTGAGCGCGGACGAGATCGACGCGGCCTTCGAACGGGTGGACGAGGCCGACGTGGAAGCGCTCATGCTGGCCGTGGAGCGGGTTTCCAGCTTTCACGAAAAACAGAAACAGCAGACCTGGATCTCCACCGAAGAGCCGGACATCATGCTGGGGCAGAAGGTCACCCCCCTGGCGCGGGTCGGCATCTACGTCCCCGGCGGCAAGGCCAGCTATCCCAGCAGCGTGATCATGAACGCCGTGCCGGCCCGCGTGGCGGGCGTGGGAGAAATCGTCATGGTGGCCCCCACGCCGGGAGGCGAGATCAACCCCCACGTCCTGGTGGCGGCCCGCCTCTCGGGAGTGGACCGCATCTTCCGCATGGGCGGAGCCCAGGCCGTGGCGGCCCTGGCCTACGGTACCGAAACCGTCCCCAAGGTGGACAAGATCACCGGGCCGGGCAACATCTACGTGGCCACGGCCAAGAAACTGGTCTTTGGCGCTGTGGGCATCGACATGATCGCCGGGCCGAGCGAGATCCTGGTCATCAGCGACGGCAGCGGCAACCCCGCCCACATCGCGGCGGACCTGCTCTCCCAGGCCGAGCACGACGAATTGGCCTCCTCCATCCTCATCACCACCGACCGCGCCTTCGGCGAGCAGGTGGCGGCAGAGGTGGAGCGACAGCTGGCCCAACTCTCCCGCGAGACCATTGCCCGCGCCTCGTGGGACAAATACGGCGCAGTCATCGTGGCCGGGAATCTGGACGAGGTCATCGACTTCTCCAACCGTATCGCTCCGGAGCATCTGGAGTTGGCCGTGGCCGATCCCTTTGCCATCCTGTCCCGCATCACCAACGCCGGCGCCATCTTCATGGGGCACTGGACCCCCGAGGCGGCGGGCGATTACCTGGCCGGGCCTAACCACACCCTGCCCACCGGCGGCACGGCCCGCTTCTTCTCGCCCCTGTCCGTGGACGATTTTGTGAAGAAGTCCTCCATCGTCTATTTCTCCGAGGGGGGGCTGAAACGGCTGGGGAGCGACATCGTGCGCATCGCCGGGCTTGAGGGGCTGGAGGCCCACGCCAAGTCGGTGAGCAAAAGACTGGAGCAGGTTTGATGCGGGCTCGCCCGGGCGACCATCAGTGAAATTTGTGGCCCGCCCGGCCACCCCTGCATGTCCCCCTAAATTACCTCAAAGCTGTTGTTCAAAGCAATTCCCCTATCCTGGTCTTTTGGCCCTCAGGGTCTGCATGTAAGAACAGCTACTCCTTCCAGTAGGCAATAGCCGGCCTGATCGCCAGCAGAATGGCGACAACAAGAATAACCCACACATACGGCATGACCGCCGCGTGAAAATATGCCCCCGCGGCAATACCGAAGAGAAATGCGCACCACTTCAACAGCCACACGTCCCGCCAGTGCCATATTTTCGTTATGAACAACCTCATGGCATCACACCGATGGGGTGAGATTCAACTCTCGCTCGATGTCCTCGCCATAAAGGCGGACCACCTTGCCCTTCTCACCTTCGGAACGGAGCACCCCATTTTCAACCCATTCCAGAAGCCGTTTGGTGGAAACTCCGAACTTGGCTGCCGCTTCATCGACGGTGTACCAGGTTTTGGTCAATGACATGGCTCACTCCTTTCGCACGGGATAATATATGTTTTATTATACCATGTCCCGGCCATAATACACGGGAGGAACAGCCTGTTTGGTCCCTCTCCGCGTCTCTGCGGCAAATGCCGGTAACGTATGTTTGTTTGGGGCATTTCGCCACGCCGGCCATGGCACCCGGTCAAAAGCCCGAGGCCCCTAATCCGCACCACAGTCAAATAGCGTAAACACGACGCCATTTTTCCAACTTATAGCGCTAACTGCTTGATTCATAGGATCAAACATATTCTAACCCACCTATTTGACTAGCCTATTATTTCTAGTAAAATAAATAAGAGTTTTCTTAAAAATGGCCGCTGGTTTGCATATTGCAAGGTATGCGTAACGTGAATCTTGAGGAGTCGTGCCGGAAACCTCGGGATGTGAGGTGTTATGATGCCATTATTGAGCTGGAGGGCCGAATATTCGGTGAATGAAGCGGAACTGGACCGTCATCACGAGGAGATGTTCAACATCCTCAACAGCGTGTACGATGACGTCATGAACTCTCCGGCATTAGGCTTCATCCTGCCGAATATCGACAAGCTGACGACCATTGCGGAATGCCATCTGTCGGCGGAAGAACAGTATCTGGAAAAAATGCATTTTCCCGATATTGCCGATCATATTGCCAAGCACAGGGAGTTTACCCAAACCATCGAGAGGATTCGGAGCGGCTACAACGACAACGACCTGGAGGCCTCAAAACAGTTGATCATTGTGCTGGGAGAGTGGCTGATTCATCACGTCCTCAAGGAAGACAGAAAATATTCCCATCTGAAGGGTTCTCGAGGAACCGCTTAAAAGCTTTGCCCAACCGCCATCCTGCCTTCGGGATTGTACCATACCCAATCCTGCCCATCGTGAGCGCATTGTCGCGTTTCAGGCTTGAACACAACGCCCAAGCGTGATATTCCTCATATATTATGAACCTGCTCAGACCAAACATACGCGACATGAAGGGCTATGTCCCCGGCTTCCAGCCGGATGATGTGGCCTCGTGGATCAAGCTGAACACCAACGAAAACCCCTACCCACCCTCCCCCAAGGTCATGGAAGCCATCTATGAGGAACTGGGCGCTGACGGAGCCTCGCTACGCACCTATCCCAGCGCCTCCAGTTCAAAGCTGCGCGAAGCGGCCGGCGAACTGTACGGCTTCGATCCGTCCTGGATCATCATGGCAAACGGCTCCGACGAGGTGCTCAACAACCTGATCCGGGCCTGCGCCGGCGAGGGGGAAGAGATCGCCCTCGTCCATCCTTCCTATTCCTACTATGCCACCCTGGCGGAGATTCAGGGGGCGCGGGTCCGGTGCTTCGGTCTGACGGCGGATTTCCGCATCGCCGATTTCCCGGAGCGCTACGAGGGCAAGCTGTTCTTCCTCACCTCCCCCAACGCGCCCTTGGGGTTTGCGTTCCCCATTGCATACGTGGAGGATCTGGCCCGGCGGTGTGACGGCCTGTTGGTGATCGACGAGGCCTATGCCGACTTTGCCGACGGCACGGCGCTGGAGTTGGTAAAAAAATACGACAATGTGGTGGTGACCCGCACCTTTTCCAAGAGCTACGCCCTGGCCGGCATGCGGCTCGGCCTGGCCATCGCCCGGCCGGAGATCATCACGGCCCTGGACAAGATCCGCGACCACTACAACCTGGACCGCCTGGCCCAGGCGGCCTGTGTGGCAGCCCTGCGCGACCAGCTCTATTTCCGGGATTGCTGCGCCCGCATCCGCGAGACACGGGACTGGTTCACCCTGGAATTGACCGCCATCGGTTACGACGTGATCCCGTCCCAAGGCAATTTCGTCTTTGCCGCCCCGCCAGACAAAAACGGCAAGCGGGTCTACGATGGCCTGTACGGCAAAAAGATCCTGGTGCGCCTGCTGTCCGACCCGCTGCTGGCTCACGGCCTGCGCATCTCCATCGGCACCCGCAAAGAGATGGAGCGGACCCTGGCGGCGCTCAGGGAGATAGGGTAGAGTCCGTTGTTTTTATGTGACTTATAGGTCTCTTATGGGACTTATAAGTCACATTTATCCCATAAGTCCTATCTCCCCCGCAGGGGGGAGGGGGATTTCCCAAAAGGCGCTACAGGGAGGCCATATGTCACGAAATGCTGAGATAGAACGGGTCACCAAGGAGACCAAGATCAAGCTGGGGCTGGAGGTGGACGGCAGTGGGCAGGCGACGATCTGCACCTCGGTCCCGTTCCTGGACCACATGCTGAACCTGTTTGCCCGCCACGGCCTGTTCGACCTGAAGATCGAGGCCTGCGGCGATATCGACATTGACTTCCACCATACGGTGGAGGATATCGGCATTGTGTTGGGCGAGGCCTTCAAGCAGGCCCTGGGCGACAAGAAGGGCATCCGGCGTTACGGTCAGGCTACGGTTCCCATGGACGAGACCCTGGCGGCGGTGGCGGTGGACATCTCCGGCCGCCCCTATCTGGTGTACAACGTGCGGCTCCCCAAGGTAAAGATCGGCGATTTCGACGTGGAGCTGGCGCGGGAATTCTTCCAGGCCTTTGCCAATCACTGCGGTCTTAATCTGCACATCAATGTAATGTACGGCGACAACGTGCACCACATCATTGAGGCCTGCTTCAAGGCGGTGGCGCGGGCCATGGACACGGCCACCCAGCTCGACCCGCGGGTACAGGGGGTCATGTCCACCAAAGGGGTGCTGTAGCCCCGCATCCCGGATTCACGACATCTTCGCCCCGGCCTCAATCGCAAAATCCTCGGCGTAGCGCTGCTACGTCTGTGGTTTTGCTCAATCGGCCAGGTCAAATCTGCCGCAAATCCGGGCGCGGTCCATGCGGTAATTACCTACGAACAATCTCAAAAAAGGGCGGCCCCTGCGGGCCGCCCTTTCCGTTTCCATCAGTCTTGAACTTCGTTTATTACTTGATCTCTTTCAACAGCGCCTTGGCTTTCTTTGCCTCTTCACTCTTGGGAAAGGTTTCTTCCAGCTTCTTCAGCACATATTTGGCGCTTTTCACGTCCTTTATGAGCCTGAAACACATGGCCTGTTTGAGCATGGCCGCCGGCACCTTGTCCTTGCCGGGATACTGCTTGATCACCTCCTGATAGGCCAGGATGGCCGGCTCATACCCTTTTTCGTTGTAGAAGGTCTCGCCGATCCAGTACTGGGCGTTTGCAGCCAGATCGTGCTGGGGATACTGCTCCAGGAATTTGGTGAAGATGTCACGCGCGCCGGGCATGTCGCCCGCCTTGAAGGTCTCCAGCCCCTTCGTATAGAACGCTTCCGGCGTGGGAGGTTCTTCCTTTTTCGGCTGGGCCAGGTCTGCAACCTTCTTGGTGAGTTCATCCATGGCCGTCTGGAGTTTAACGACCCGGTCCTCCAGGGCAAAGATGCGCTTGTCCGCATCCTCACGGTAGCGCGCAAGGTCGTCGGCGGGTTTCTTCACAGAGATGGCCAGATCGTCCGTCTTGCCGTTCAGTACCTGGATATCGGATTTGACGCTGTCCATGGATGCCTGGATGTCGGCGGAGAGTTTACGGACCGCCAAGACGTCCGATTTATACTCCTTCTCGACGGAGCCGATGCCTTGCTTGGATTCATCCCGGACCCCGCCCAGGTCCTTTTCCACGGAAAACAACCTGGTCTTGACGGCATCCATATCGCTGCGAACCACGTCGAGCGAGCTTTGGGTGGCGCAGCCGGCAAGTCCGGTCATGGCAACCAACAGGAGGGAATACGCGAATTTCATCGGGGAATACTCCTTTGATGGTCTTGTGATTTTCAAACGAAACTGTTTTCACTATATATCATGCCGTCCGGACAATGACAAGCGGGAGGGGCTCACCGGCAAAAAGAGCGGAACCCTGCGACATGGCGCGGGAAATAACGCTTGACAATCGACCACGATTCAATTAACAATTTTTCGTTTTTGCATCTAGATTGAAACGGGTTGTTGACAAATCGTCACCGACGACCCTATAGCGGATTTTCGACGAGTATAAATGGGCTGTTGAAAAAACCGGGTTGTTCAAAAATAGTCAGATCGTCGCACCCGCAGAAGGTCCTGAGGAGGCGTAGCAGCGCTACGCCGCACGAAAGGGCTTTCGAGGATGGCGGCGAGATGGCTGTTTTTCAACAACCAATCTATAGAACTGCCTGATTACCGGCTATTCATATCATGAGGAGGAATTGAGAGAATGGAACAGTATGCTGTCTACTTCGCCCTGGCCTGCGCCGTGGTGGCTGTCGCCTACGGACTGATTTCGGCACAGTGGATTCTGGGGCTGCCCCAGGGTAACGACCGGATGCGCCAGATCGCCGCCGCGATCCAGGAGGGCGCCGGCGCCTACATGAAACGCCAGTACACGATCATCGCCGTGGTGGGCGTGGTCATGTTCGTCGCCTTGTTTGCCACCCTGGGTGTCAAGACCGCCATCGGCTTCGCCATCGGCGCGCTCTTCTCCGGTCTGACCGGCTTCATCGGCATGTTCGTTTCGGTCCGCGCCAACGTGCGCACCACCGAGGCGGCCAAGAGCGGCATCGTCAAAGCTCTCAACGTGGCCTTCAAGGGCGGCGCCATAACCGGCATGCTGGTGGTCGGTCTCGGCCTTCTGGGCGTGGCCGGTTACTACCTGGCCCTGCAGAAACTGATGCCGGACGCACCGGTGAAGGAAGTGGTCAGCCAGTTGGTCGGCCTCGGCTTCGGCGGTTCGCTGATCTCCATCTTCGCCCGTTTGGGCGGCGGTATCTTCACCAAGGGCGCCGACGTGGGCGCCGACCTGGTGGGCAAGGTCGAAGCAGGCATCCCCGAGGACGACCCCCGCAACCCGGCCGTCATCGCCGACAACGTGGGCGACAACGTGGGTGACTGCGCCGGTATGGCCGCCGACCTGTTCGAAACCTACGCCGTAACCCTGATCGCCGCCATGCTGCTGGGCGCCATCGCCTTCAACAACAACCAGGGCGCGGTCAGCTATCCGCTGATCCTGGGCGGCATCTCCATCATCGCCTCGGTTATCGGCACCTTCTTCGTCAAGCTGGGCGCCAGCCAGAAGATCATGCCCGCCCTGTACAAAGGCCTGATCGCCTCCGGTGTTTTGGCCTGCATCGCCTTCTACTTCGTCACGGTCCAGATGTTCCCCCAGGGGCTCACCAATGACGCCGGGGCGAACTTCAGCGCCATCAATATCTTCATCTCCGCCATCGTCGGCCTGGTCGTGACCGGCGCCATCTTCTGGATCACCGAGTACTACACCTCCACCGAATACGGCCCGGTCCGCCACATCGCCCAGGCCTCCACCACCGGCCACGGCACCAATGTCATCGCCGGCCTGGGTGTCTCCATGAAAGCCACTGCCGCTCCGGTCATCGTCATCGCCGCCGGCATTATCGTCTCCTTCCAGTGCGCCGGGGTCTACGGCATCGCTATCGCGGCCGTGTCCATGCTCTCCCTGACCGGCATCGTCGTGGCCATGGACGCCTACGGCCCGATCACCGACAATGCCGGCGGCATCGCCGAGATGGCCGAACTGGACGACTCGGTCCGCGCCGTGACCGACCCCCTGGACGCAGTGGGCAACACCACCAAAGCGGTTACGAAAGGTTACGCTATCGGTTCCGCCGGTCTGGCCGCCGTAATCCTCTTCACCTCCTATGTTGACGAGTTGAAGTTTGCCGGCAAGGCCATCACCTTCGACCTGTCCGACCCCTACATCATCGTCGGCCTCTTCATCGGCGGCATGCTCCCCTACTACTTTGCCGCCCAGTGCATGGAAGCCGTCGGCAAGGCCGGCGGCGCCGTCGTCATCGAGGTTCGTCGCCAGTTCCGCGAGATCAAGGGAATCATGGAAGGCACCGGCAAGCCGGATTATGCCTCCTGCGTCGATATCGTCACCAAGACCGCCCTGAAGGAAATGGTCATCCCCGGCCTGATCCCGATCCTCGCCCCGGTCATCGTCGGTTTTACCCTCGGTCCCAAGGCGCTGGGCGGGGTGATCGTCGGCACCATCGTCACCGGTATCTTCGTGGCCATCTCCATGACCACCGGCGGCGGCGCCTGGGATAACGCCAAGAAATACATCGAGGACGGCCACCACGGCGGCAAGGGCGGCGACGCCCACAAGGCCGCCGTTACCGGCGACACCGTCGGCGACCCCTACAAGGACACCGCCGGCCCGGCCGTCAACCCGATGATCAAGATCATCAACATCGTCTCGCTCTTGATCGTGCCGCTGTTGGCCAGAATGATGTAGCAGACCCGCATCGTGCGAAAACAAAAGCGGCAGGTGGAGATCATCCCCTGCCGCTTTTTTCATGCCGTGTCTTGGTCACATCAGGCCACTGAACAATTCAGGTGTTCAAAAATAGTCAGATCGTCGCACCCGCAGAATACCCTTTCGTGCGGCGTATAACTATGCGTGAGCATGGTTATCGGTGACGGAGCGAAGCGTAGTCATCCCGTTTAGCGGGACGCCGATAGGCGCTATGATGGCTGTTTTTGAACAACCCCCTAAGGTTTCAAGGGGTTCTGCTTCCAGTAGATACCCAGCACTTCCCGCTCGTTGGCGTTCAGCTTGGCTCCCCGTTTTTCCATCTCCCGCTCGATCTTCATCATGTCCTTCCCCGACGACAACGCCGCATCGATCCGTTTGTCGGTGTGGCAGAGCGTGCATTTTGCCTGAATGACGGCATGGGCCTTCTGGAAGTCTCCCCCGACCACATTACCCAGGTTGCTGCCCGTTGCGGGGCCGTCCTGCGCGGCCCACAGGGGTGCGGCGAAAACAAGCGTGACGGCAAGCGACAACGCTCGGTTGACGTTGATGTTCATTGCTGTTCCTTTCAATACGAAAATGAAAAGGCCTGACGGTATCTATACCCGACAGGCCCTCGCTGCATCAAGCAAAATATGAACGTTCCTACTCCCGGACGTAGATGTCCTGGTCGCTCTCGTGGACCATGGCCATGATGTGGGCATACTCGGATTCGATCAGGTCGTAGTGCCCCTGGGTTTCCTTGACCACCCGCTCGAAAACGCTCCTCACCCCCGGGTCCACCATATCCTTTGCAAACTGGGTGTACTGGCCGATACACTCCTTCTCCTCAACCAGAGCCAGCTCCAGGGCCTTCTGCTCGACCATCTCTTCGCTGATGGCCTTCTCCAGCTTCATGTAGGTGGGGTTCTTCGTATCCGCCGGGGAATTCATATAGCTGGTTATATCTCCGAACTCCCCACCCTTATAATGGTCGAAGAACGACTTGAGATGGCCGACTTCCTCGTTGGCCAGCAACTCGAACACCTTTCTGGTCCGCTCGTTCTTTGCCACCGAAGCGGCCTTGCGGTAGAAGTCCATACTATCCTTTTCGGCCTTGATGGCCAGCTTCAAGGCTTCCTGTAGCGAAAACTCTCTCCCCATAATCCCTCCCCCGTGGCTAAAATGTGTATACAGTATAGCGGGGAAAACAAAACGGTCAACTACAAAAGTATTTCGTATCCCGCGCGCTTGATCGCGGGAGGCAATTCCGGGATATTCGGGCCGGTGCCGAGGCACGGCAAAGCAGGTATGGCAGGGGCTCCATCAAGGGGCCGGGATGACGAGTACGAGCTAACTATGCGGGAGACGCAGGCCTTTTGGGGGGACGTGGTCAATGTTCCTGTTTCAGCAGTTCGTTGACAACGACGCCGGCCATGGTCAGGCCGAAGATGGAAGGAATGAAGGAGATACTGCCCAGGATCACGCGGCGGTTCTCGCAACGGAAGGCCTGTTCCTCCCGGTTCGGACAGATGCATTCCGTACCGCAGAAGGCGGCCTGGGGGTTGAGTTCCCGGTGTTCCTCGGTTGAGTAGACGACCTGTACGCCGCTCTGGATGCCGGCCTTGCGGAGTATCTTGCGCATGCTGCGGGCCATGCGGCAGTTGCGGGTGGCGGCGATGTCCGCCACGTGGATCTTGGTGGGGTCGAGTTTGTTGGCCGCCCCCATGCTGGAGATGACCGGAATGGCCTGTTCGCGGCAGATGGTTATCAGGGCGGCCTTGGCGGTAAAATGGTCGATGGCGTCCAGCACATAGTCAGGCCGCGGCGTCAGCAGTTCCGCGGCATTCTCCGCGGAGAAAAAGGCTTTCACCGGGACGATTTCGGCATCAGGATTGATGTCCCGCAGCCGCCCGGCCATCACATTGACCTTGGGCTCGCCGATTGTGCTGGAAAGGGCGTGGATCTGGCGGTTGACGTTGGTCAGGCAGATGTCGTCGAAATCCACCAAGGTGATGGAACCGACCCCGGCCCGGCCGAGGGCTTCGGCCGCATAGCTGCCGACCCCGCCGATGCCGCAGATCATGACCCGTTTCCGGCGAAGCGTATCGAGCCCCTGTGGCCCTAGCAGGAGTTCGGTGCGGGAAAACCTGTGGAGTGTCACGGGTACATCCTCCTTGTGCCGAAATGCTTGCTTCCCGTCATCCCAGAAGTTCCCGCGCCTGCTCCACGATCACATCCTCGGGGATGTCGCGGACCGAATGGTCCGTGGCGTCATGCTTGCGGAGGTTGACCTTGGAGAGGGTCTTGATGACCCGGTTTTTAGTGGTGGGACAGATACAGACCGGTGTGGCTCCGAACAGGGTGACGGAGGGAACCCCGCAGGCCCAGGCGATGTGGGTCGGCCCCGAATCCCCCCCGATGACGAGATCGCAACGCCCCACCGCTGCTTTGAGCTGGTTCAGGTTCAAGCGGGGCAAGACCCGGACATGGGGCGCGCGTTCGGCGATCAGGGAAGCGGTCAGGAACTCCTGCTGGTTGCCGTGGCAGATGACGATGTTTCCCTGCAACAGGTTCGCGATCCGGGCAAACTTCTCAGGCGGATAGTTTTTGTAGCTTGCGCTGGTTTCGGGCACAAACAGGATGTTGGGCCTGTCCGCAGCAAAATAACCATCCGTGGCCGCGCCGTCGTCAGCTCCCCAGAACAGGTACGGCTTTGGGGGGCACAATTCGTCGGGCAGGAAGTCCAGGCCGAGACTCCGGACGGCAAGGGTCGTGTAGCGGCACACCGCGGGGAGGTCCAGCGGAACCGGGACCGAGCGGTTATAGAACAGGCCGGCCAACGGTTCCTTGATCATCTGCCGGGCGAACCCGTACCGGACGCCGCCCAGGGAAGCGGCTATGACGGCCGACTTCAACATACCGTGCAGGTCGATGACAACATCGAAATCGCCGAATGATGCGAGACGGCGATACTCGGTCCGCACCGCGGACAGGGATTTCTTTTTTTTCAGTTCTTTCAGGTCAACCCGGATGATCCGCTGAATGTCGGGGTTATAATCGAGGATATCGGCAAAACGCCTCTCGGCAACCCAGGTAATATGGCACTCCGGCAGGTGGCGGCGCACGACCTGCAACGCGGCCATGGCGAGGATGATATCCCCCAGCGAGGTGAGCCTGACAAAAGCGACCTTCATCCCTGGCTGCGCGTCCGGTACAGTTCCGGGTTCAAGGTCGGGTCGTTGTACATCTTGAACTGCTTGTAGAGCTTCATCCGCTTCCTGCCCGCCACATAATCGGCCAGAAGTTGCTCGAGGGCAACATACAGGTCATAGCGCTGGAGTTTCAGCACGGACAGGCGGTGGAGCGAGCGTTGCCGGTGGGCGTCGTCGATATCCTCGCGACGGCTGTCTTCGTCCATATGATAGATCTTGAGCGACATAATGGAAATGCGGTCCACGATGCTGCCGGGGGTTTCGGAATTGATCCTGTCCGCCGCCTGCTCGGGAACAACGGCAGACACCTCCGTCAGGATCGCCTCGTCGAGTTTCTCGATCAGATCATTGCGCTGCTGATTGAGCCTGTCGATGGCGCGTTTGACGACGGCAATGGCGCTGTCGTCCACGTCGGTGCGCCGCGCCTTGTCCTCCTCGTGCCACAACAGATAGTTGCGGTAGGCCAACTCCAGCGCGATGGGGCTGATGGGGATCTCCAGCGCATCATAGGTGGCAGGGTCGGTGTGCCAATAGCTCAGATAGCGGTCAAGGGCGTTCTCGAGCCCGGTCAGGTTCAGCTTGGTCAACATGGTGCATCCCTTCCATTCTGGTGTAATTCAACCTGAAAAATCATTTGCCACAGAGTCACCGAGACACAGAGAAAATCAGGAGTAAGGCAAGCAAAAAAACAACGGTTCTTGATAGCGGTTTTACAACAATAGTTTTGTTTTTCTCTGTGGGCCTCTGTGCCTCCGCGACTCCGTGGCCTAACTGCCGTTTGCAGGCTCGATCAAGTCCGTTACCGCGGCAAAAAGGGCGTCCACGGAGATACTGTTGCGGCACTCCCCGTCCCGGTCACAGGAGGTTCGGTAACAGGGGGCGCACTCCATGTCGGCCTGAACGGCGCGGTGCCGTTTTCCCTGGGGGGCGTAAGTGGCGGCGCTGGTAGCCCGGTAAAAGGAGACCGTGGGCGTACCGACTGCTGCGGCCAGGTATACCGGCCCGGTGTCGCCGCCGACAACCAGGTCCATTCTCCTGAGCACCGGGATGAGTTCCCTGATGCGCAGCCAGGGGAGAAGCCGCACCGCAGCGCCCACCTCGCGGATGATCCGCTCCCCAATGGCCTTCTCGTCGGGGCTGCCCCAGTTTATCAGGATGGTCGCACCGGGGTACCGGGCCACAATCCGGCGCGCCAGCTCCGTCCATCCCTCGGGATGCCACAGCTTGCTGCTCCAGGTGGTCCCGACCTGAAAAAGAATGACCAACCCCTCCGGCAACTCTGCACGGTAGCGTTCCGCAGCCGCCTCATCCTCAGGGGAGGAGAAGATGGCACCCGCCAGTTCCATGCCTCGGTAATCCCGGTCGAACGGGACGCTGACCACGCGCAGATAGCGGTCGGTAACGTTGCGGTCGCAGTCCCGGAACGGGATGCGGCGTGTGGTGAAAAGGGCGTTCGCCTTTTCCTGCAACACCTCCCTGGTGAAGCCAATCCGTTCGCGGGCGCCGCTAAGCCAGGCGATAAGGCCACTCTTCAGGTTACCCTGAATGTCGAACACCAAGTCGTAGGGGCGCTCGCGCAACCCCTTCCGCAGCTCCTTCAGGTCGCTGCGGGTCTCCGCGGAAAAGGGGGCCTTGCGCCATTTCTTCGTCCTGACGGCGAAGATGCGCCGCAGGCCGGGGTTATGCTCCAGCACCGGAAGAAATTGTTCTTCGGCTACCCAATCAATTTCGATGCCGGGTGACACCTGATGCAGGTAATCTATGACCGGCAAGGCGTGGATGACATCACCGAGGGAAGATGTTTTTATGATCAGGACGTTCAATTATCGCCACCCATGCCGTGGAGGATGTCCGCGATCCTGCCTGCCGCAACGCCGTCGCCGTACGGGTTATGAGCCCGGCTCATCATGCGGTAGTCATGGTCATTGTTGAGGAGGCGAGCTGTCTCCGACACGATCCTCTCCCGGTCGGTGCCGACCAGCACGACCGTCCCGGCGGCCACCGCCTCCGGGCGTTCGGTGGTGTCCCTCATGACCAGCACCGGCTTGCCCAGGGAGGGTGCCTCTTCCTGCACGCCCCCGGAGTCGGTGATGATGAGGTGGGACCGATTCATGAGGTAGACGAACGGGAGGTAGTCCACCGGCTCGATGAGATGGATGTTGCCGAGTGCATGGGTGCCGAGCAGGCGTTTGACCGGTTCCTGGACATTGGGGTTGAGGTGGACCGGATAGAGGATCTCCACGTCGGTGAACGCGGTTGCAATATCCGCCAGTGCCCGGCAGATATTCTCAAATCCTTCACCGAAGTTCTCCCGACGATGGCCGGTCACCAGGATCAGGCGCTTGGCCGGGTCGAGGAAGTCGAAACGTTCGGCACAGGTGCCCCGGAGTCCGGGATCGGTGTCGATGCGCTCCACAACGGAAAGCAAGGCATCCACGACCGTGTTGCCGGTGACGTGGATCGCCCCATCCGCCACCCCTTCCCGCAGCAGGTTACGCCGGGCGGCCTCGGTGGGGGCAAAATGCACATCGGCCAGGACTCCGCTTACCCGGCGATTGATCTCCTCCGGGAAAGGGGCGAATTTGTTGTGGGTACGCAGGCCGGCCTCCACGTGGCCGACCGGGATGCGACAGTAATAGGCCGCCAGGGCCGCCGCCATGGTTGTAGTGGTATCGCCATGCACCAGCACCATGTCGGGACGCTCGGCAGCCAGGACAGATTTCAACCCCTGCAGCACGTTACCGGTGATGTCGAACAGGTCCTGCCCCGGCCGCATGATGTCCAGATCATAATCGGGACGGATGTCGAACAGATTAAGCACCTGGTCGAGCATCCCGCGGTGCTGGGCGGTGACGCAGACCAGACTTTGAAACCGGCCGGGATGGCGTTCCAGTTCCTTAACCACCGGCGCCATCTTGATCGCCTCGGGGCGGGTGCCGAATATGGAGAGGATTTTTTTCATGGTTGCTACCGCCTCATCCTCGTGTCAGTTTGTCGCGCAGGGTGGCTGCAAGGACACTGATCTCAAGCTGTTCCCTCCCCTTCAGTAAAGCCTGCCGCTGGAGCATATACTCATTAACGGGGGGATTGTCAAGAATCCCCCTGACGACCCGTTTGATATCCTCGTAACTGTCGCAGAGATATCCGATATTGCCCATCTTTTCAAAATACGAGACAAAAAAGGGATTCCTGAGCGCAATAAGCGGTTTGAGGTACGAAAAGGCATCGAACAGCGCCCCGCTTGCGGTAAGAGTGTAGGCATCCGCGCCGTGGAGAAATACCGCGTAGTCAATCTGCCGGGCGTGGAAGGCAAAATCGTCCGCCGAAAGGGGGGCATCCGGCGACGGGACCGTTACCGCCGTCCCGAGCAACTTGCGCAGTTTCTTGTCAATGACCGGACCTACGCAGATAAAGCGCGACTTCCAAGAGCGAGATGATGCCGCCACCTCATTTGCCAGCCGCAGGAAGGCATCGGACCCCTTAGCCTTGCGGATAACCCCCAGAGAACCGAAAGTAACGGTCCGATTCGCGAACGGTTCATGTCCGTAGGGTTGGACGAACCGGTACGGAAGGTCGATACTCGCCACATGGGGTGCCATGGTTGGAAAACGCGCTACAAGTTCGCGCTCGATGGAATCCCCCATCAGGATATAGGTCAGTTGCGGAGAATTTTGCTGCAAAAACCACGTGCGGAAGGTGTTCCGGTTCTTCCAGGGGAACAGAGAGGGGCGTTTCAGAATCGACGCCAGGACCCCGTGCAGCACCGCCGCGCACCTGATCCGCGGGAATCGTGGGATCAACAGCTTGATGGCGCGCAGCGTTTCGTCGCTGATGCAGGTGAACAGCACCAATGAGGCCCCCCGCTGCTCCGCGGTCTCAAAGAGGGTGGCGACCACCGAGAATTCGTGCTTGAAACGCTCGGGACCCGACGATTTGCGCGCGGGCAGGGACAACGATTCAAAGGCGATTCCCGCCCTGGTACCGATGATGGGGTCTGATGCGACACAGCCGATGTGTCCCTGATCTGCCAGGAACAGAATCTCCTGGTCAGGAAAGGCCTCGGCAAAGACCGACAGCATCGCTGCATTGACAAGCGCATGTTCAAAACCATGACAGACCGGTTCGCATGCAATGATCATGGCGTCCCTTTCAACTTCCTGTATCCATCGATTTCGCGGAGAAATGTGGCTGCGGTCTTCTCCCAGGAGAATTTTACAGCTTGCCGCCGTCCCTTCTCCCTCAGGGAACAGCGGAGAGCTTCATCATCCTGAACAACCACCAGCGCCTCACCAAACCCCCTGCTGTCGCACGGATCGACATACAGGGCAGCATCTCCACATACTTCCGGTATAGAGGTGCAGGCGGTGGTGATCACCGGACAGCCGACGTGCATCGCCTCCAATGGCGGCAGGCCAAAACCTTCGAAACGTGATGGATAAACCAGGGCCAGGGCATTACGGAGCAAAATGGCCAATTCAGGATCAGGAACATATCCCAGTTCTCGAACAGCCCCGGTTTGTGTCCCCTCATCAATCAGTAATTTCAGCTCATCGGAAAAATAATGGGCCTTTCCGGCCAGCAGCAGCCTGCACCTGAGTTTCTGCAGGCGGTGCAACTCCAGGAAGACTTTAAGCAGTTCTACAATTCCCTTGCGACGATCATACCCGCCAAGGTAAAGAAAATACGGGGGCTCGGAAGCGCTCTTCGTCTCTAACGCATCACCTGTGGAATCAAGGGTCGGGCCGAAATAGTTCACAACCGGCTCACTGTTCAACGTAAACTGGGCCATGAGCTGCCGCTTCGAATACGCCGAATCGGTAAAGAGTATCTGGGATCGTGCGATATCCTGCTGCTTATCGCGGCGATAGCGCAGCTCATCCTGGTCATTCTTAAAGCTACCCGGCATCTCCAGGGGAAGGATGTCGTGTATGGTTGTGGCGATGGTGCAGCCGTGCAAACCTTCCGGTACGCAGCCGTTCCAGGGGAAGTGCACCACCGTCGCCCCCTGGCGCGCCACCTGCCGGGGAAGGGTGGATAACCGCCAGCGGCTGGAGGAAAAGAACCTTCCGCAGCGCATCATGCATATCCCCGGCGGGGCAATGCCCGCCAATGGCTTGCGGTGCAGGCCTGTTATGGTCGCCTCCGGCCTCTGGGCAAGACATTCCCGATAGAGCATCAGGGATGTCTTGGCAATGCCGGTGAAGGGCAATTCCAGCACCGTGGCATCAAAAAGGATTTTCATGTCTCATATTCCCGTGGTCATTCGTCCGGTCGGACCTTGTGGGCCACGACGAAGTAGTTGCGCGGCAACAGACGGCCCCATCGCTCGAACCCGGTGGCGCAAAACAGTTTCTTGCTCAGATTGAAAAGCTTCCTGCTTACGAAACCACGAATCCCTTTTGTCAGAATCTTGCCCGTCGACTCTTCAACCTGCATCCTTGTGCCAAAAAACCACGTATGGGCAATGAAGTAGTGCGGCTGGGTCGGCAGGAATACAAGCGGTTGAAGCCCTGCTTCCCGGAGCAGTCGCCGGAGCCCCGCCTCATCGAATTCGCGCACATGACCGTAGGGATCATTCTTCATATAGTTGGGATTGATCCGCTTCAGCCACTGCTCGGAACCCTTAGTCGGCACGGTGACGACCATACGCCCCCTTGGGGCCAGATGGTCCACCAAACCGGTGAGGATTGCCTCTGCATTGGAGAGGTGTTCAAATACCTCCTGGCATAGGATCAGGTCGTACTGGCCGGAAAGCGCTCCAAGAGCGGCCGGCTCCAGCGAAAAAAGTAGCCCCTCCGCCGTCAGCCCTTCCTTGCGGCATTCCTCCGCCTGCCAGGCGATAACATCTGGGTTGCAGTCTATGTACGTCACCGAGCCGGCGCCGGTGACGTGGGCGGCAATGCGGCCGAAGGCGTTGTAACCGGGCCCGACATCCAGCAAGCGGCTGGCACGAAAACCGGCGAGGTGCTGCCGCAACAATGAATCAATCACGAATGATTCCTGCTTTCTCGAACCAGCGCGGAGACACCTGCTGTCGGTTCGGATTGTTGAACGATACCGTCCCCGATACTGATTAGTCTGTCGACCGCCCACTCGACCTCAAAACCGCCGCCGGCCGCCGGTTCCAAACAATTGGCGGACCAGCGGTCGGCCAGAGTGGTGATCGCCCCCTTGACGTCTTCGGAGTCGTCGGCCTTGACGGCTGTATGCCCGAGTTGCGACATCATCCGGCAAAGCTCGGGATTCTTGTGAACCAGCGCTAGAATCGGACGGCCGGTAAAAAAGTACTCGTACGTTTTCGACGGAATGGTCTCGGCCGAGAACTCTTCCGTATTCTGGATCAGGAGCAAAACATCACACCGTTTCATGGCGACAAGCGAGTCGGATCGGGAAATCCGCCCATGGTAGCGGACAACACCCTGGACCGGAAACGCTTCGATCAGCCGCAACGACAAGCGGTCGCACGTCCCAAAGACATCCAGCCTAACAATATTCCCAAGGTATGGGCGTTCCGCAAGCACCTCCCCGAGCGCTTCAAGGAACACCTTGAGATTGCGGGAACCGCCGAGGGAGCCGAAGTGGGCGAAGCGGCAGAAATCCCCCTTTTCATAAGCGACCTGCGGCATGGCGGCCGGGTTCGAGCCGGGATAAACGCACCACCCCCGCTTGCCGAGGCCGGTTCTTTCGTCCGCCCGTTTCCGCGCTTCGTCGGTCAGGAAGATGACGGCATCGGCCCGAGTGCAGACAAAGCGCTCCAACCAGGAAAATATCTTGAAAGCCCGCTTGCTGCGCAGCCAGTCTCCATGCACCAGCGGGTCCTGAAACTCGGCAATCCAGGGTATGCCGTGGCGACGGGCGATGACGGCCGCTGCGAGATGAGCGCTGGCCGGCCCGCCGGTAGAATAGATCACGTGGGGCCGATGCCGGTAGCAAAGTCGGCTACCGCTCCATATCGCCAGGGGAAACCACGACCACTGGCTATCCAGGTCGATGAGCAACTTCTCCAGCAGATAAAACGGCAGGAGCAGCAGGTTCAGCGTTCCCAAAACAGGTTTCAGCCACCGCATTCTCCGCTGTAGATGACGCAACTCAAAACGGATGCCCGATGGGCCGAGCGACGGCACCCGCACCGTGGTCGTATCCAGCAGAGGCTTGCCGCATATGCCGGTTAAAAGAAGCGGCCTGATTCCCTGTTTGCGAAGCAGGGGGAGACGATCATCAATATGTTGCGAGCAAGCCATTCCGTCAATACCGGCAAAGTAGGACAGCACGAGCCACTGTTTTGCCAAGGCATCACTCACCGGCCTTCTCCCTGGCTCGGGCCGAGCAACTCCGCTACCGAGGCCAGAACCTCATCGGTCCCGATCTCGAGCAGACACGGGCTTTCCCCCCCCTGATCGTCGCATCCGGACCGGCCACACGGGATACAGGGTCTGTCACCCTGGATGACAATGATGTTGCCGGTGCGCTGTTTCCCCCGGGGCAACGGGCATTGCTGCGCTAGGGGGCCGCTATTGTTCCAGGGTGACCACACATCGGCAATCGTCGGGCCATACAGCGCCACCATGGGGATACCGGTTGAGGCGGCCAGGTGGCTGATCGCCGTGTCGAGCCCGACATACAAAAACGCCCGGGAAATCAGATATGTCATCTGGTTCAGGGTCAACTCGCCGCAAACCAGGGCAGGCGGGGTGCGGCAGAGGGCGGCGGCTTGCTCCAGCGCGCTCTTCTCGGCCGGGTCGGGAGAGGATGTCCATAAAGGCTGCATGTAGTAACGTTCGGCAATGGCATCGCTCACCATGGCAAACTTCTCGAAGTCCCAGTACTTGTACCGCCAGCGGGCAAAGGGGTGGATGACGAAGTAGGGCTGAACGACCTGTTGATGTCTCAATAAGGCGCCGACCTTTTCTTCGTCATGCTTATCCCAGAAAACCTTTGCTTCCAGCTTGTCAACACTCAAACCAAACTTTTCCGCTACGACCTGACAAACGCGGGCTACGTGGATCGGATAGGGATAGTCGATCGGGTGGGTAAACAGCATCTTTTTCCAGATATCCTGCCAGAACCGGTCCCCCAAATACAAGCCGGCGCGCCAGCGCCTCCCTGCCAGAAGGACGGCGATGTTCCCCCGGTCAGAGGCATTCATATTGACCGCCATGTCGTAGCGGCGAAATATATCTATCAGATAGCTGTTCTTTTTGCGGCCGGCGGAGGTCCCCCTGCTGTCGGAATAAAGGACCCTTCGCACCCGCGGGTCCTTCTCCAGAAATTCACCCGTACCTCGATTGACTAGAAAATCTATGGCCACCCCCGGATAGGCCTCCTTAAATAGGCCGATGAGGGGGGTTGTCAGGATCACATCGCCAATCAGGCGGATATTAACGATAAGTATCGATTCAGGTAAGGACTTCATGCAACCTTTCATAGTGCCGTATGCATTGGTGCGGCCTCATCGTAGTGCACCACGTATTCATCGACGATCAGAAGAATGGAGAGGATTCCACCAGCGGAGATCCCAGCAAAACAACATTTTTGACAAAGATGAAACCGGAGGCCCTCATCACCAACCTCCATATGGGGACAACAACCTCAATGAACTCATTTCTTTGCCATTTCCCGCAGCTTGGCGTATTTGGTAAACGTCAGGAGAGCGGTGGTCAGCGAAATCTCCAGTCCTTCAACACCGTTAAGCAATCCCAGCCGCAACACGTACGTCTTGAAAAAAGCGAACAGGGGCCTGACCGTCAGGTCGAACAGAGTGCACCGCCTCCCCTGCTCGAACATCTGGCGGGCGGAAAGGTCGCTGTAGTAATTGAGCTTGGTCAGAAGCGGCCCGATCCCGCTGAAGGAATAGTGGAGCAGATGTCCCCGGCAGTGGGCAACCGGACCGTCCGCAACGACCCGTTCATGCACCAGGCTGTCGGAAAAACGCGCACTGCGGCGGTTGAACAATCTGACGGTGCGGTCGGGATACCAGCCGCAATGCTTGATCTCCCTGGTGCCGAGAAACGTCCGGCGCGGCACGGAATATGCCTGAGTGGCGTTATCCGAGGCCAGGATCCCCTGTATCTCCGCAGACAGTTCCGGCGTTACCCGTTCGTCGCAATCGATGTTGAGAATCCAGTCGTTGGTCGCCAGATCGACGGCCGCCTGTTTCTGCGGGCCAAAGCCGCGCCAGGCGACGTCGAACACCTTGTCCGTGTAACGCCGGGCGACCTCACGGGTGGCATCGCTGCTGCCCGAATCCACCACCACGATCTCGTCGGCCCACGACACGCTTTGCAGACAGTCATCCAGACGTTCAGCCTCATTCCTGGCGATGACGACGACCGACAACGGGCAGGGAGTATGCACACCATTCTCCGCCATGGTCAGATCCCCAGTTCGTGAAACAGATGTTCAGCGCTATTGTGCATCTGCAACTCCCGCCCCGCCTTCAGGGCATTGTCCCGATACCTGTCGTAATCCGCCATCACCTGCGTCACCGCCTGGTACACGCGCTCGGGCTCTGTCGTATCGATCGCCAGCCCCGCGTCGTACCTGGTTACAATCCGCGCCATCCACGTATCCGTCAGGGTGATGACGGGGCTGCCTCCCGTCAGGGCATCCAGGGTAACCCCGCTGATACGGTCGCGGAAGTCCTGTTGGGAGTACAATTGAAGACAGATCGCTCCCGCGAACAGGCCCTGATAGTCGGCTTGAGTGAGGGTTTCGGCAACGCGTCTGACATGGGGATAACCGCACCCTTCAAGCCGCCCGATGGCCTGCCGGGTGGCGTCGTCATACTTGTCGTAATGCTCCGCCGAGGTTTGCAGGGTGACGGGGAGGGAATCCCCTCTGGCGTGCAGCAGTTCCACAAGATCCACGACCGCCGGAAAGCCCTTGTCCTGGCGGGCTGCGCCGGCAAACAACAGGTGGCTGAACCCCTGGGCCGCCGTAGCGCAGGCGGCGGCCTCGCACGGCGTTATGGGATAGGGCGCAAGCCGGGTCCGGTTGAAACCGACCGAACGGAGTTCTTCGCAAACGGAGGCGGTGGGCGCCAGAATGACGATTTCCGGCTGGCGGCGTGCCAGTTTTTCCAGCTGGGCGCGTTTGCCCGGGGAAGGCCTGAACCAGTGGATATAGACATAGACCCTGCCGGGTGCGATCTGGCCTGAGGCCGCAAGGTCGAGCAGCACAAGATCCGTCCTGCCGGCCGTGGGGACAAAGATGCGTTCATGCCCCTTCAACAGCTTACGGTAGAGCCACAACGCCTGCAACCGACGTATCTTGCGCAGGAAAAACCGGTTGACCCGGACCGTTGCGGGAAAGGTCACCTCTGCCGAGCGGCCGCACCATACGGTCAAAGGCGCGTCCCCGGCGGCATTGATCAGGCTCGACACAAAACTGAAGCAGTGTCCGGCCTCGCCGGTCAGCGTCGGCTCAATGATATGGAGGCGGTCAGCCATGACGCTTTTCCACCAAGGCCAACGCCGCCGCAACCACATCGTCCGCCGTAACCGCCGTCATGCAGCGATGGTCGGTCGGGCACTCCCGCAATTTGCAGGGGGCGCACGCCACGCCCTTGCGGACGATGGTCGCCTTGACGGTATAGGGTGCGGTGCCGGTGTGGTCGGTCGGCCCGAAAATAGCCGCCAGGGGCACCCCAAAGGCGGCGGCGATGTGCATGGGGCCGGAATCGTTGGTCACCATGAAATTGCAGCGTTTGATAAGCGCCATCAGTTCGCGCACGGTGGTCTTGCCCGCAATGTTAAGACAACCACCTTCCAGACGCTGCTCGATGTCGGCGGCAATGCCCGCCTCTCCGAGGCTGCCGAAAATCACGATCCGCGCCCGCCACGCTGAGGCAATCCGGCCGGCAACCTCGGCAAACCGGTCCGGATACCATCTTTTGGCCGACCCGTAGGTTGCACCGGGGTTGATCCCGATCACGTTGTCCTTTGCCTGTATGCCCTGCCCTGCCAGCAGGGCCTCTACGGCACGGTCTTCCTCCGGCGTGGTGCACAGGCGGGGCAGCACATCCTTGCCCATAATGCCGAAATGGCGCACCAGGTTGCGATAATACTGGACCTCATGGCGGAGCGGCGACGTTTCACCTTCCGAATAGCGGCCGGTCAGGAGCAAGCTGCGGCCGTCGCTGCCCTTGCCGAGTCTGACCGGTATGCCCGCCAGCCAGGGCACCAGGGCCGAATCGAAGGAGTTCGGCAGAATGATCGCCATGTCAAACGAGCACTTTCGCAATTCGGCAGCCAGCCGAAGCCTTCCCCGAACCCCTTGATGCGCTCCCTTGCGGTCGAAGACCATCACCTTATCCACCCACTCGTGGGGCGAAAAGACCTCCGCCACCAGGGGATTGGCCAGCACGGTGATCTCGGCCTGAGGGTAGAATTCGCGCACCGCGCCGATGGCCGGCGTCGTCATGACCGCATCGCCGATCCAGTTGACCGCGCGGATCAGGATGCGACGGACCTTGTTGTGTTCCGGGAGTTTCACTGGCTATCCTTGCCGTGATCGAGGTGCGTCACTGCTTCGGCTTCGTCCGTCAGCAGGACCGGGATACCGTCACGGATCGGAAATTTCAGGCCGCAGGGACGGCACAACAGGTACCTGCCCCCGTCAAACGGCGAGAGTTCCCCCTTGCAGACGGGACAGGCGAGTATGGATTGTAACTGTTCGGGCAACATCGTGTATCTATCCTGTAATAAATTTGTTTATTTTGACACAGGAGCGGTTATTTTTGAAGCAAATTACTCAGCAGGTCCGTCAAGGGGGTGGGATCGTCAATGACGAGTTTAAGCCGGGCAAGCATGACCCTGTCGGCAAACTCCGGCGCCAGACGGCGCAGTTTCACCCCATCCTTTTCCGTCGTTATGGCGCTGTCGGCGCCGCAGGCCCGGAAGGTCGTCGCCAGCCCGGCCAGTTGGGCCGGGGTATAAGCGGCATGGTCGGGGAGCGGGATGGTGCGGACCACATCCAGTCCCAGAGTGCGCAGTTCCCCGAAAAACGGTTCAGGCTCCCCGATCCCGGCAAAGGCCAGAACCTTCCTGCCCCGCAGATTGTCGAAGAAGACCGGCGGCCCGCCCGCCAGGGGCACGGCGTCGCCCAGGCGATGGCGGGCGGAGCAGACCGGTTTTCCCGCCAGGGGTGCAGGAGGGTAGCCTTGGGGACACCGGGTGTACATGACCAGGTCGGCCCGTCCCGCGGCTCTCTTCGGCTCCCGCAGCAGCCCGGCCGGCAGCGTCCAGCCATTGCCGAAGGGGCGTGCGCAATCCAGCAACAGGATGTCCAGATCGCGCCGGAGGCGCAGATGCTGGAAGCCGTCATCCAGCAGGAAGATATCGGGCGACAACTGTTCCATGGCCAGCATGCCGGCCCTATGGCGATCGGTACCCATCACCACCATCAGGCCGGGCACCGTGGAGGCCAGCAGGTACGGTTCGTCGCCGCACTGCCCGGCATCCAGACGGATCGTGCAGCCATCGGAGACAATGGCGGTCTGTCCCTCCATGGCGCCGCCGTATCCACGCGACAGGACTGCCACCTTCATGCCCCGGTCGATGAGAAAGCGGGCGATGAAGGCTGTAACAGGCGTTTTCCCGGTGCCGCCCACGGTGATGTTGCCCACCGAGATCACCGGCCGGGGCAAACGTTTGGCCGTCAGGATCTGCTTTTGGTACAGAATGCTGCGGATACTTTGGATGCAGGCATAGACGAGGGCAAGAGGAGAACAGACGAGGACGGGCAGGCGCCCTGAAAGCCCTTGTCGTGACCCGGTGGCGACGCTGCGCCAGTATGTGGGGAAAGAGCCGATAATATGTCCACCCTGACAAACGAAAGCTCCGGGCCGCCGGGAACGAAACCGGCGGCCCGGACCATGACCATCAGGCTACCTAGTTATAGATCCGCCGGATCGTATAGTTCAAGGAATCCGCCACAAAGAGACTGGTGCCGTCCGTGGTGATGCCGGCGGGGCAATAGAAATAAACACCCTGGGTGGTCGTGATGCCGCCCGGGTCGGGAAGATTGTCGCTACTGTCCCTGACATTAACATGACCCGACACACCGGCTATCGTCGTAACGACATAGTTACCGGAAGCCAGCTCTATCTGGCGAACGGTCTGCCCCACCACCGGGTTGCCCGAGACCACCCGTCCCCAATCGGTTACATACAGATAGGTCCCGTCCGTGGTGATGCCTTCGGGGCCGCTGAAGGTCGCGCTGACCCCAGCATCATCATGATAGCCGGAGGTACCGACGATGCCTGCTATCTTCGTAACTACTCCCGTGGCGATCACGACTTTGCGGATGGCGTAATTATTCACATCCGTCACATACAGGTTCGTCCCGTCCGTGGTGATGCGGTTCGGAAAATTGAAACGGGCGGCGGTACCCGTGCCGTTATCCGAGCCGGCCGTGCCGGGGGAACCGGCAAGGGTCGTAACCTCGCCGGTGGAAATGACGACCTTGCGGATCGCATGGTTGTCCGTGACGTACAGGTTCGTCCCGTCCGTGGTGATGCCAAGGGGGTAGGCGAAACGCGCCGTGCCGGTCGTCGTCGTGGTGTTTCCCGTGCCGTCCACCGAACCGGAAGCGCCGGTTCCAGCCAGCGACATCATGGTCCAACTGCCCGTCGGAACTTGATTGGCGTCAACATCGGGTGTTATCTTGCGGATCACGTAGTTGCTGGTATCCGCCACATACAGGTTGGTCCCGTCCGTTGTGATATCGGTGGGGCCGTTCAGTGTGAGGGCCACCCCGCCGCTGGTTTTCAGCGTCTTGACCTGCATGACCCCGTTCGAATCGGGCTTAAGCATGCGGATATAATTATTGCTGTAATCCAGCGCGAAAAAGGTCGATCCGTCCGTAGTGGTAATGCCGACCGGCCTGCCGAATTTTGCAGGCGGCCCATTCGCGGTGCTATAGTCGCTGAATCCGGATGTGCCGGTGACGCCCGTAACCGTCGAGACATTGGCAAATGTCGTGGCAAGCGCGGTTTTTTGGATCGCCCCCCCCATTAAGCCGTTTTGCACAACCGCAGACGCTATGTAGGTACTCGCTTTTGTCTGATCAAAATAGACCCTGCAATTCTTTTGAGTCTTTTGTTCGTAGACCAGCCAGTAATCCAAACTCGACTTGTCGGCGCCAAGGGTTGCAGTAGCGGGCTCGACCTGAACACGAGTGAATGTGTAAACGGGGTTGCCGGAGGTATCGTTAAACGAGAGGGTTCCATCCGTCGAAGATACTGACCACGTCCCCTGTTTGGTAGCAAGGTCCGGAGGGTTGCTGAGGCTACTGTACCAATCATGGCTTGTGGCGCCCGAATAGGTCTGGAAAGCCGTATAGGACTGACTTTTGAGCGGCACAACGTAAAACGTCTGCCCGGAGACCTCCGTAGCGGTGATCGCCTTGGTAGTGCTGGCGACAACGCTTGTGGACGCACCTCCGCCGCCGCACCCGGAAATGAACAGCGACAGCACCAGCGCCGCCATCAACAACATAGTTTTCTGCATGGAATCCACCTCATCGGATTGGTAGCGGTACTATTCAGCCGGTTATTATACGTCATCCGGCTTTTTTATTAACCTAAAAACAGCACTTGTTCATCCAAAAAATGCAAAGGCCACAAAGAAATCATAATCTTGGCCCATGGGCAACGGTTGTTTCAAGGGGCAACCATCTTCCGGCCGCAAACTTCACGCATACCCGGCTATGACCGCCATGTGCCGCTCGGTGGCCCCCCCGTTGTCCCGCACCATGGCCAGCCCGTTTGCCCCAATCTCCCGGCGGCGCCGTGTATCTTCGAGCAAGGTGCGGCAAGCCGTGGCCAGGCCTGCGGCATCATCCACCTGGACCCCGGCCCGGTATTTCAGCACCAGTGCGGCAATCTCCCTGAAATTGGTCATGTGGGGGCCGAAGACGAACGGGATACCCAGGGAAGCCGGTTCCAGCAGGTTATGGCCGCCGGTCGCCACCAGGCTGCCCCCCACGAAGGCCAAGTCCGACAGGGCGTAGATGTCCATCAGTTCGCCCACCGTGTCCACCAACAGTACCGACCCGCCGGAAAACAAAGGGAGCCCGTCCGCCGCCAGGGCCGTGCGCCGCAGGAACGGCAGGCCGGCCTTGTCCAGAAGGCCCGCGACCTGAACGGTCCGTTCGGGATGGCGCGGCACCAGGACCAGCATGAGTGGGTCGTGGGTCGCCAGGAGTTCCCGAAAGGCGTTCAGGACCGGTTCCTCTTCGCCGGGATGAGTGCTGGCGGCCGTGACGACGGTCATCCCCTCGGGAATGGCGTAGCGCGCCCTCAGGGTTGCCCGTTCATCCGGCGACACCTGGCGGCAGGGGATGTCATACTTGAGGTTGCCCGTTGTCAGCACCCGCTCCGCCGGCGCTCCGATGGCAACGATCCGCTCCCGGTCGGTGGCGGTCTGCATGCATAACGCGGAACAGAACTCCAGGGCGTGGCGGAAGAACCAGGCAAACTTCAGGTAGCGGCCATAGGAGCGGTCCGAGATGCGGCCGTTGGCCAGAATGACCGGTATGCCGCGTCTGGCCGCCTCCCGGTTGAAATTGGGCCAGATCTCGGTTTCCATGATGACGACCAGCGCCGGCTTAATGGCGTCCAGGGTGCGGCGCACGGCCGGGAGGAAATCAAAAGGGAAATAGATGCACAGGTCTTTTTCGGGAAAGCCGGATGTGACCCCGCGTCCGGTCTCTGTGGTGTTGGAGACCACGATGGCATGGCCGGGGTACTGCCGGCGCAATGCCTTGAGTAGCGGCCGGGCGGCAACGGATTCGCCCACCGACACGGCATGAAGCCAGATCACCGGACGGTCGGCGATCAGGGCGAGTTCCTGCGGGGAAATATGGCCGAAGCGTTCGCCCAGGGCTGCCGGACGGCCGCGGCTGATAGAACGGTACAGATGGTAGAGGAGCGCCGGTACCAGCAGAACAAGGGAGAGTATATTGTAGGCCGTGTAGAACATGGCGGGGCTCAAGCCCCGCACTCGGGAATCTTCTCCCGGTCGAGGCCCATCAGGTAGTAGAGTACCACCGCAGTGAGGTGAACCACCCCCCAGGCCCACAGGATATCGCTGACAAAGTGCCCCCCCTGGGCGACACGGGCCACCCCCATCGCGACGCCGTAGAGCATGCCGAGCGTGAATACCCGCCGGGCGATCCGTGGTGAACGGCGGCGCAGCACGAAGAACGGCATGGCCAGGTAAAAGGCCGATGCGCCGTGCCCCGATGGAAACGACTTCCCATTGTTCGCGGCCCCCTCTACCCACGGGTTCTGGAAGGTTCTTTCCCCCCCGAACAGGGTAATGTCCCGTGGACGCGGACGCCCCCAATGGTCCTTGAGTACCGTGTTGACCAGCAGGCCGGGCCCCAGCATCAACAGGAGCACCAGGAAGGCGGCTCCTTTTCTGAAAGGCGCCAGCCGGGGTTTGGCGAAGCCGGCCGCGAACAGCACCAGGGCGGCCCCTCCCAGAATATAGGCGGGGTAAAAGCCGTAGAGGTACAGAAAGTGCCACGGCTGGGCGTCTCCCACAGGCCAGGCGCCGTTGATGTGGAAAAACGCCGAAACCTTCAAATCCGTCCCGGTAAGCGCGATCAAGGCGCTTGCCGCAGCCAGCGCAGCAATCGGCACTCCGAAATCGACAAGCTTGCTGTTCAACATGACGGCTCCCCGGCCCGCTTCCAGCGTCGATGCACCCAGTACCACTCCGACGGGTGCGCGACGGCAAAGTTCTCCACATAGCGCGACAAGGCCTGGACGTCACGCTGGACGCCTTGTTCGGACGTGTCGCTGCCCAGTTCGTATTCCGGGTACAGGGTGATGACGTTCCTGCACCCTTCGCGGTGAATGAAAATCGGTATCAGGGCCGCTCCGGTCTTCCGGCCGATGATGACCGGCGCCTTGCTGGCCCACGCTTTTCTGCCCAGGACGTCGATCAGCGCCCCATCTTCGGGGAAGACGGCCTGATCCGCCAATATGCCGATAATACCGCCCTTTTTCAGGACGCCGAGCATCTGCCGCAGGCCGCCATCTTTGTAAATGACCGTGTTGCGGTAATGCAGCCGCATTTTTTCCACCATGACGTTCAGGTAGGGATTGTTCTGCCGGCGTGCCACGACCGAAACGGGCTCGTCATACGCTCGGGCGAAGGCCAGAGCCATCAATTCCCAGTTGCCGCAATGACCGGTGACGAAGATGATCCCTTTGTGGCGTGTCCGGGCGTGCTCAAAGTTTTCCCGGCCCCTGATCTCGACGTTGCCGATGATGGCGTCACCCCCGCCGTGATACAACCGGCTGACCTCAAGCAACGAAATCCCCAGGTGCCGGAACAGTTCCCGGGCAATTGCCTCGGGGGCGTCCAGGGGGCACGTCCAGTCGGGGTGCTTTGTCATGAACGGAAGCGCCCGGCGAATGTTATCGACGGCGATGCCGCGCCGTTTGCGCAGAAACAGGGCCATGAGGCCGCCGATCGCTTTTCCGGCCGGAGGAATGAGACTCCCCGGGATAGCTGCCGCAGCCAGGGTAAAAAGATAGAACAGGGCTGTCTGGACTGACCAGAAAAGGCGTTTCATGGCTCGTTAACGGGGGCACCGGCGTTACGGTCGCTGAATTGCAGCGAGTGAAGCCTGCTGTAGAGACTGCTGTTCTTCAGCAGGTCGTCATGGGAGCCTCGTTCCACGATACGACCATTTTCAAGAACGATGATGGTGTCGGCATGCAACACGGTGGAGAGGCGGTGGGCGATGACAAAAGTGGTACGGTTGATCATCAGGTTGTCCAGGGCCTTTTGCACCATCTGTTCGCTTTCCGTGTCCAGGGCGCTGGTGGCCTCGTCCAGTATCAGGATCGGCGCATTCTTGAGAAGCGCCCTGGCGATGCAGATGCGCTGGCGCTGTCCCCCGGACAGGCGCAGCCCCCGGTCTCCGATGTTGGTGTCGTACCCGTCGGGCAACTGCTGGATGAAATCATGGGCAAAGGCGGCCTTGGCAGCCTCCACCACCTCTTCCAGGGTGGCGCCCGGTTTCCCGTAACGGATGTTGTTGGCGATGCTCTCGTTGAACAGGGTGGTTTCCTGATCGACCAGCGCGATTTGGGATACCAGGGATGATATGGTTACATCGCGGATGTCGCGGCCGTCGATAAAGACGGCACCTTCGCTTACGTCGTAGAAACGGGAGATCAGGGAGACCAGGGTGGACTTCCCGCCTCCCGACGGCCCCACGAGGGCGACCATACGGTTGCTTTCGGCGGTCAGGGAAACATCCTGAAGGACCGGCTCACCGCCGTAACTGAAGGAGACATGGCGAAACTCGACCTGCCCGGACGAACGGCCGATGTCCACCGCTCCGGGACGATCGACGATGGCCCGTCGCTCGTCCAAGAGATCGAATACGCGCTCCGCGGCGCCGGCCGAGCGCTGAACCACATTGTACGATCCCTGCAGTTTTTTGATCGGCGTGAACATCATGACCATGGCGGCGATGAACGAAAAGAATTCCGAGGCGGTCATGCGGCCCGACATGACCTGGTTGCCGCCGAAGTAGATCACGCCGGCCACCCCCAGAGAGATAATGGCCTCGGAGACCGGCATGGCCAGGGACTCGTACTTTATGTAGCGACGGATCTGGCGGAAGAACTCCAGGTTGGTCGCGTGGAAGCGGGCGATGGTGCGATCTTCCAGGCCAAACGCCTTGATGACCTTGACGCCGGAGAAGGTCTCCTGGAGGATGGACGTCAGGCCACCCATGACATTGAGGCTGCGTCCGGAGGCGTTCTTGATCTTTTTGCCGATCAACTGGGCAGGGTAGGCCGTGGCCGGAATTACCACGAACGAGATGACGGCCAGTTCCCAGTTACGGTAAAAGACCACCCCCAGCAGCGAAACGGCCGAGATCATATCGCGGAACAGTCCGGTGACCACCTGGCCAATCCCCTCCTGCATCTGGGCGATGTCGTTGGTCATGCGCGACATCAGCTCGCCGGTAGCTTGACGGTTGTAAAATGCCATATCCTGGCGCATCGTGGCGGCGTAGAGGGAATTGCGGATGTCCTGGATCGCCTTCTGGCCGGCCAGCTTGATGGTGGTATCGTAGGTAAAGCGGGCCAACCCCCTGACGACGAACAGAACGATGATCCCCACGGGAACGAGCAGGAAGATGCCGGTATCCTTGCCGGCGAAGATTTTCTTCAGAACCGGCTCGACCAGATAGGCGAAGGCACCGTCCATGCCCCCCACGATTGCCGAGCAGAGCGCTGAGATTACCAAAAGCCTCCAATAGGGCCTGAAAAAACCGAGCGTGCGAAACAGTGTTGATTTCATTGATTGTCCATTGTTGCCAGTATCAGTCGTGCCACATTCGCGGAGGCGCCGCCACCGCCTAACCTCTCCCGTACGGCCGCCAATTCTTCCCTGATTGTCCCCGCGTACCCCGCATCCGTCAGGATCAAACCTATCTCGTCCGCGATCCTGGCGGGATTGGCCTCTTCCTGAATGAGTTCCCTGACGACGGTTTTCCCGGCGACGATATTGCAAAGTCCGATATTGTCCACCTTCACCAGGCGTTTTGCCAGTTGGTAGGTGAGGGGCGAGAGCTTGTAGATGATGACCATGGGCGTACCGACCAGGGCAATTTCCAGGGTGACGGTGCCCGAAACGGAGATGACGGCATCGCTGGCCCGGATCAGGTTGTGAATCCGTTCGCGGGTGATGACGACCTCAAGCCCTGCCGCCGCAAGTTGCGGGGTTATGTCCTCATCGCGCAACGTGGATGCCAGGGGCAGCACGAACTGGACGTCGGGGAAACGCTTTTTCAGCAGGACGGCGGCGTCGATGATCACCGGCAGGAGGCGTTCGATCTCGTTCCTGCGACTGCCGGGGAAGAGCCCGACGATCCTGCGGCCGGGGTCCAGCCCGAAGCCGGTGGCCGCCTCGTCCCGCCCGGCGGCAACCTTGACCAGGTCGATCATGGGATGCCCCACAAACGACACCGGCACGCCGGCACGCTCGTAAAAAGGCGCTTCAAAGGGGAGGATCACCGCCATGTGATCCACCAGCCGGGCGATCTTTCTGACCCGCCCCTGGCGCCAGGCCCAGATCTGGGGGCTGATGTAGTACAGCACCCTTACCCCGGCCTTGCGGGCCGCCTTGGCCAGGCGCAGGTTGAATCCGGGGTAGTCGATCAGGATCAGCAAGTCCGGGCGGTCGGAAGTCAGGATGCGTTTGAGTTTGAGGAAGGCTCCCGAGATGACGTCGAAATGCTTGAGCACCTCCACAAGGCCTACCACGGCCATATCGGCCGAATCCACCAGGGTTTCGACCCCCGCCTCGCGCATGCGCGCGCCGCCGATGCCGAAGAAACGCAGCGACGGGTCCAGCTTGAGCGCTTCCCGGGCCAGATCGGCACCGTAGATGTCGCCGGAGGCTTCGCCCGCCACGATCATAATGTTCCGTCGCGTCGTCGATGGAGTCATGTCGGACATCAGGCACACATCCCTTCAACAACAGGGGGGACACATACACATAAATTATCCAACCAGTACCTCTTTGACGGTTTCCGCCACCAGGCGCACCGACGCATCGGGCATTTCGGGATAGACGGGGAGCGACATGCAACGACTGGCCACGGCCTCGGCCACCGGCAGGCTGACACCTGCGCAGGCTTGGGCAAAAACGTCCTGCTTGTGGAGCGGGATGGGGTAGTAGACGGCAGAGGCGATCTGCTGTTCGGAGAGTTTGGCCATGACGGCATCGCGCCGGTCGGTCAGGATCGTGTACTGGTGATAGACATGCACCCCTTTGCCGTCCTCGTGGGGAACGGTCGCCACGTCTGCCAGCAGGGAGGAGTAGAGCTGCGCCACGCGGCGGCGGCCGGCGTTGAATTCGTCGATCCGCTTGAGCTTCACCCGCAGGATGGCGGCCTGGATGTCGTCAAGACGGCTGTTGAAGCCGATCATACTGTGGTGGTAGCGTACCCGGCTGCCGTGGTTGCGCAGCACCTTGACCTGTTCGGCCAACTCGGCCGTGGCGCAGGTGACCATGCCGCCGTCGCCGTAGCATCCCAGATTCTTGCTGGGGAAAAAGCTGAAACAGCCCAGAAGGCCGATGGTGCCGGTCATGCGGCCATCGATCGCGGCGCCGAAGGACTGGGCGCAATCCTCGATGAGGAGCAGGTCATGCTTCCCGCAGATGGCCGCGAATGCAGCCATGTCCGCCGGCTGGCCGAAGAGGTGCACCGGTATGATCGCCTTGGTACGCGGTGTGATGGCTTTTTCGACCATGGCCGGGTCGAGGTTGAAGGTTTGGGGATCGATATCCACGAATACCGGCGTGGCGCCGGCATAGCAGATGGCCTCGGCCGTGGCGATAAAGGTGAACGGAGACGTGATGACCTCATCCCCCGGACCGATGCCGGCCGCCAGAATGGCCAGGTGCAGGGCGTCGGTGCCCGATGCGCAGGTAACGGCATGGGGAGAGCCGAGGTAGGCCGCGGCCTCCTGCTCCAGGGCGGTCACATTGGGCCCCAGGATGAACTGGCTGCTCTCCAGGGCGGCGAGAACTGCCGTATCGATCTCCGCTTTCAGGGTGTGATATTGGGTTTTGAGGTCTACCATCGGTATCATGGGTGTGTCCTTTTCAGGCTTACGTTGATTTTGAGCGCCGTCTCCAGCGCCATCTTCCCTTCCCTGCCGCTCACCTGCGGCTGCTTCCCTTCTCTTATGGCCTCGATGAACGATTCTATCTCGTTTTTGAGCGCATCGGCCTGCCCCAGTTCCCGCTCGTCGACCTTTACGTTGGGGACCCCGGGAAACAGCTCGCCGCTCCCTTTCTGGGCCACCAGCAGCTTGCGGTTCTGGAAGTCCAGGGTTATGTAGGCATCCCGCTGGAATATGCGCATTTTGCGTTCGCTCTTCAGGCTGATGCGGCTGGCGGTCACGTTGGCCACACAGCCGTTCTCAAAAACGATCCGGGCGTTGGCGATATCCTCCTCGCCGGTGAACACCGGCGCGCCGACGGCATCGATGCGCTCCACCGGAGAGCCCACGATGTGCTGGATGATGTCGATATCGTGGATCATCAGGTCCAGGACCACGTTCACATCCGTACCGCGCGGTTTGAAGGGAGCGATGCGTACCGACTCGATGAAGAGTGGCTCGCGGAGGATGTCCCCCAACGCCACCAGGACCGGATTGAAGCGTTCCAGGTGGCCGACCTGAAAGACCAGCTTGCGCTCTTCGGCAAGGGAGATCAGTTCGTCGGCCTCAGCCGTGGTGACCGTGATCGGCTTCTCTATCAGCACGTGGACGCCGGCTGCCAGGAAATCGCGGGCAACAGTGTGGTGGAACTGGGTCGGGACGACCACGCTGACCGCATCCACCTTGCCGATCAGGTCCCGGTGATCGCTGTAGGCGGTTGTCCCCAAGGCCGCTGCAATCTCGGCGGCTCGCTTCGGGTCGTTGTCCACGACACCCACCAACTCCACATCGGGGATGGCGGCGTACTTCTGGGCATGGAAGTTACCCAGGTAGCCAACGCCTATGACGGCCGTCCTGAGGGCGGTCATCCGCGACAAACCCCGCGTTCGGAGCGTTCGATGAAAGCCAGCAGATAGTCCACCTCAGGGCACCCCTTGATCTCCCCCTTGAGACGGGCAACAGCGTCGTCAAGCTTCAGACCTGCCATGAAAAGCGTCTTGTAGGCCTTTTTCAGGTTATTGATCGCCTCGTCCGTGAACCCTCTCCGCTTGAGGCCGATCAGGTTCAGCCCCCGCAGTTTGGCGTCACGCTTGCCCGAGGTGGCAATCATGTACGGCGGGATATCCAGGCCGATCAGGGTGCCTCCGCCGATCATGGCGTGGGCGCCGACCGTGGCGAATTGATGTACCGCCACCAGACCGCCCAGAATGACATGGTCCTCGATCGTAACATGCCCGGCCAGGGTCGCCACGTTGGCCATGACCACGTTGCTGCCGATGCGGCAGTCGTGGGCCACGTGGGAATAAGCCATGAAGAGGTTGTTGCTGCCTACTACGGTCTCGCCATGGCCCGAAACCGTGCCGCGGTGGATCGTGGCAAATTCACGGACCATGTTGTTGTCGCCGATGCGGGTCCAGGTTTCTTCACCCCGGTATTTCAGATCCTGGGGCGGGGCGCCGACCGAGGCCTGGTGGAAGATCTGGTTATTCTCGCCGATCTCCGTCCAGTCGCCGATCACGGTATGGGCACCGATCTTGGTGCCCTTGCCGATGATGGCATGTTTCCCGATGATCGCATAGGGGCCTACTTCGACGTCGGACGCCAGTTGTGCGCTCGGCTCTATTATCGCGCTTGGGTGTATCATAGGAACTCTCCCCGCTGATTTTCTAAGAGGTTGTTCAAAAACAGCCATCTCGCCGCCATCCTCGAAAGCCCTTTTGTGCGGCGTAGCCCTGCTACGCCTCCGCAGGGCTTTCTGCGGGTGCGACGATCTGACTATTTTTGAACAACCTTGGTCTGTTAACGTTTTACTACGCGGCCTTGTCGGCAAAGGTCGCCTTAAGGGCAGCCTCGGTGACCAGGGTTTCGCCCACGAACGCCTTGCCGTCAACCCCCCATATTCCGCGGCGGTTGAGGGTCGTTTCGATCACGATGCGCAGTTGGTCCCCCGGGAATACCGGCTTTCTGAACTTCGCATTGTCGATGGACATGAAATAACTGACCTTCTTTTTCGTTTCATCATCAGAAGCCAGGTAGGCCATGATACCGGCAACCTGGGCCATGGCCTCAATGATCAGCACCCCCGGCATGACCGGATGGCCGGGAAAGTGCCCCTGGAAAAAGGGCTCGTTGATGGTGACGTTCTTGATTCCGACGCAGCGTTTGCCGTGCTCCAGCTCAACGATCCGATCGACCATGAGGAAGGGGTAACGGTGGGGAAGGATCTTCATGATTTCATTGACGTCCATTAGCATGGGAAACCTCGTTGAAATTGAAATAGGTACCACAAAAATCATCTGCCACGGAACCACAGAGACGCGGAGAACGTCAAAGACGGAATTCTATTCAAAAACGCCTGTAACTCTGCTTCTGATTTTCCTCCGGGCCTCTGTGGCTCCGTGGCAAATCAGATCTTATTTTTTATCTGCTCTTCCAGTTCGGCAATGCGTTTCTCCAGACTGCTGACCGTTTTCTTCAGGGTCGGCAGGTTGGCGACAACCGCCATGGACTTGAGCCACTCCTTGTGCGGCTGGGCCGGATAGCCGCTGTAGCCGGCATTGGCGGCCAGGGAGTTGGGCACCCCCGACTTGGCCCCCACCATCACGTTGTCGCCGATGGTAAGATGGCCGGCAACGCCGACCTGTCCGGCCAGGGTCACATGGTCGCCAACCGTGGTGCTGCCCGATATCCCCACCTGGGAGACGATCATGCAATCGTTCCCGATCTGGCAATTATGGGCGATCTGCACCAGATTGTCGAGTTTGGTGCCCCGCTTTATCAGGGTCACCTCCAGGGCGGCCCGGTCGATAGTCGTATTGGCGCCGACCTCCACATCGTCTTCCAGCACCACGATGCCGATCTGGGGAATACGATAGTAACCGCGACCATCCGGGGCATATCCGAACCCGTCGCTCCCTATGACCGCTCCGGGCTGGATGATCACCCGGTTGCCGAGACGGCACCGTTCGCGGATTACCGCATTGGCGTGCACCACGCAGTCATCGCCGATCACGGCCCCCTCGTAGATGACGGCGCCGCTATGGATGACGGTCCGGTCACCGATGGTGACGTTGTTCCCGACGCAGGCGCCGGGGTAGACACTGATCCCTTCCCCCAGCTTCACGCCGGTTCCCACGTTCGATTCGGGCAATATGCCCAGGGGGGGATGGGGAAATGTATAGAAGAGGGTCAGAAGCTTGGCGAATCCCAGGTAGGGGTTGGCCACCTCGATCACATTGCGGCCATAGCCCTCGCCTCCGGGCGCCATCAGCACCGCTCCGGCCTTCGTCTGGGCGACCTTGGCGGCATATTTGGGGTTTGCCAGAAACGTGACCGTGTCGGGCCCGGCCGTTTCCAGGGGGGCAAGTCCGCCAACACGTACCGTTTCATCGCCCCTGACCGCACCGCCCAGGTAATCGGCCAGTTCCTTCAATGTTTTGCTTTGTTGCATATCACGGTCCTGTAATAGAGCGGTACAACATGTCCGCTATTTCTTTTTGGTGGTATTGAAGAGTTTCAGCACGTCCTCGGTCACATCGCTCTTATCGTCCACATACACCATCAGGTTGTCGTTCTTGGCAAAGATAAAGGCGTAACCGTTGGCGCGGCCGTATTCCTTGATCACCTTCTCCATCTCTTCGAGGATCTTGCGGGTAAATTCTTCATCCTTGCCCTGAAGCTCGTCCTGGGCGTCCTTGGTGAAACGCTGGAACTCCTTCAGCTTTTGCTGATAGTCCTTCTCCTTGCTGGCCCGGGCCGTTTCGGACAGGAGCATGCCCTGTTTCTCGAGTTCGTCCTTCAGCTTCTTGAGTTCGTCCTGCTTGCCGTTGATCTCGTCCTGGTATTTCTTGAGTCGTGCCGCCAACTGTTCCTTGGCCTCTTTACCCGCCTCGGAATTGTTGAGCGCCCGCTGCATATCCACGTAGCCGATCTTGACATCGGCAGCAGACGCCGTCCCCGCAGCAAAGGCAAGAGCCATGATTCCCGCCACTATAAACCTTCTCATGATTGACGTTCTCCTTTTTTGGATTGTGAGGCAGCCTAAAAGAGGCTGCCGATCGAAAACTCTAATCTGCCGCTGGGGCTATCCAGATCGTGGCGAGGGTTGACGGGAATACCGTACTCCAGACGGAGCGGCCCCAAGGGCGAAGCCCACCTGATCCCACCACCGTAGCTCATCAGAAGCGAACTGAACATCTTGCTGTAGGAATCGTCGATTGCGTTACCGTAGTCGAAGAACGCGACCCCCTTGACCCCCACATCGGAGAGGATGGGGAAGGTGAATTCCGTATTGCCGTAGAACTCCTTGTTACCTCCCAGATAGACTTTCTGATCGGACGGCGACATGGTTCCGTGGTCCACGACCAGAAGGGGATTAACCGGGGAAACCGTGCGGGCCTTATAGCCGCGGAGCGAAAAGATGCCGCCCAGGTAGAACTTCTCGTCGATCGGCACCTTCCGTCCTCCCACCTTCTGGACATATCCCATGGCCAGCTTGGTGGAGAATATCAGCTTCTTGTAGATCGGATGGAACCAGGTATTCTCCAGGGTATACCGGGCAAACTTGTTGTTGCCGCCCAGACCGGCAAATTCCGCCGTAAGCGAATTGATGAAGCCGGTTGAGGGATCGAGACGGTAGTCGGTATTGTTATGGGTGATACTGGCCATGATGGAACTGGTCGTGGTTACCCCCAGCGGATAATTGTCCGGGTCGGTCACGTTGAAATCCAGATAGGCCTGCTGGGGGTTGTAGATGTCCTTGATCTCGTACTTGTACATGAAAAAGGTCCCGACAAAGTCGTTGATCGGATAGCCGCCCTTGATATCGCCGCCGGTCAGACGCCGGGTGTAGTCGCTGTAATCGCGTTGCGTCCGGTAGACGTCGGCCCCCAGGGTCCACTTGGTGTCGAGGAAGTAGGGGTCGGTGAGACCGAGGGAATAGGTCTGGGACTTTCCGCCGAGGGAGCCGGAAACATTCGCCTTGAGCCCCAGGCCAAGGAAGTTGGATTGCTGCACGGAGCCCTGGCCGATGACGCCGTCCAGGGAGCTGTAACCGCCGCCGATACTGAAAGAGCCGGTCGGCTTCTCTTTGACATCCACGTTGACATTGAGTTTGTTGCTGGCGCTCCCCTTGGCCGTCGCAAGGTTGGCTTCCTCGAAATAACCGGTATTCATCAGGTTTTGTTTGCTGCGCTTGATGCCGGTGGCGCTGTAGAGATCACCCTCGGTGATGCGCAGTTCGCGGCGGACCACCTTGTCGCGGGTCTTGGGGTTGCCGGCGACGTTGATCCGCTCGATGGAAACCAGCTCGCCCTTTTCCATGTCGAAGGTCAAATCAATGGTAAGTTTCGTATTGTCCGCCTTTGTCAGCGGATTGACATTGACAAAGGCATAGCCCTTGTCGGCATAGACGTCGGTCAGGGCCGCGATGTCGCCGCGCAGGACACTCCGGCTGAATATCTGCCCCGGCTCGTCCTTGATCTTCTTGCGCAGCTCGCTGACCGGTTCCAGGAGATCCCCTTTGAAATCGACGTCGCCGACCCGGTACTGTTCCCCTTCCGTGATACCGATGAACGCCTCCAGGGCATCCTTGGCCTCGGTCAGTTTGACGACCGGCTCCCCCACCTTGACGTTGATGTAGCCGTTATTCATATAGTGGTCGGCAATCAGCAAGGCGTCGTTTTTCAGCACCTCCTCCTTGTACGTGCCGGCCCCGGTCAGCCACGACAGGAACCATTTCTCCTTGGTTTCCATAACCTTGCGCAACTGCCGGTCGCTGAAGGCCTTGTTGCCGTCGAAATGAATGGTGCGGATGAGGATCTTCTTTCCTTCCGTAACCTTGAAGGTAATCGCAAGGTCCGTGGGCGTACGCTTTTCAACCACCGGATCGATCTCGGCCAGATAATATCCCTCGTCGCCGTAGAGCTTTTTCATCTTGGCGACGCTCTTGGCAAGGTCTTTAGTGGAAAGTATGGAGTTCTGGCGGAACTCCAGGGCGTCCTTGAGCTTGTCGTTGCTGAGTTCCTTGTTTCCCTCGAATTTTATGTCGCGAACAACCGGCTTTTCCTGCACCGCATAGACGAGGACCGTTCCCTTGCCGGTGTCCTCCACTTCCGCCTTGATATCCTGAAACTGACCGAGTTTATAAATGGCGCGTATATCGGCGTCGATCTTGTCGTCCCGCATGGTATCGCCGGCCTTGGTTGAGATGACATTGAGGATGGCAGCCGATTCGATACGGTGATTACCCGTGATCCGCACCTCGACGATCTTTTCGCCTTCAGCCCTCGCCACACCGGCAACCATAAGCTGCAACGCACAGATGATCAGCACTAACACACGAAATATGGGCACTCTTCCCCCGAGACTCACAAAGATTGTTCAAGCCGTCCATCGACCAGCCGTACGGTTCTCCCCATGGCGGCGGCCAAACTTTCATTATGGGTGACCACCACCAGGGTCAATCCCTTTTTCTGCTGCAATTCGGCCAACAGGGCATGGACACCTTCGCTGGTCTTCATGTCCAGATTGCCCGTCGGTTCATCCGCCAGGAGCAGTTCGGGCGACAGGGCAAGAGCGCGCGCAATCGCCACCCTCTGCTGCTCGCCGCCGGACAGCTCGCCGGGCCGATGGCTCAAGCGGTGCCCCAACCCCACATCGTTCAACAGTTCCTCTGCCGCTCCCCGCGCCTTGTCGTGAGCCGTCCGGGCGATCAGGGCCGGCATCATGACGTTTTCCAAGGCCGTGAATTCGGGCAGTAGATGGTGGAACTGGAAGACGAAACCGATGCTTTTGTTGCGAAAGAACGCCAGCTCACGGTCGCTCTTCCGGAAGATGTCTTCGCCGCGGAAACTGACGCTGCCCGATGACGGCCGGTCCAAAGCCCCCAGCAGGTGCAACAGCGTACTCTTGCCGGCACCCGACGCCCCCACCAGGGCCGTGGTGGTTGCCGCTTCCAGTTCGAGGTCGATGTCGATCAGCACCTCAACCCGATTCGGGCCGGTCGTGTAGGTTTTGCACAGGCCGCGCACCTCAAGCAGGTTGCTCACAATATCACCTCTTGGCGGAAAACGCAGCAGGTTGAAAAAAATTCACATTTCCTACTCATAGCGCAACGCCTCGGCGGGCAGCATTCTCGACGCCTGCCACGACGGGTAGAGGGTGGCGATAAACGAGATCAGCACCGCCGTTACCGATATCAGGACCACATCGGACGGCACCACGAGCGACGGGAAATGGTCCAGGTAGTAGACGTCCTTGCTGAAAAAGTTCAGACCGGTGACCTTCTCGACGACATTGATGATCGGCTCAAGGTTGAGCGCGATCAGAAGTCCCGAAACCACTCCCAGGACAGTGCCGATAACGCCGATGATCAGCCCCTCCAGGACAAAAATCTTCATGATGCTGAGGCCGGTGGCCCCCATGGACTTGAGGATGGCGATATCCCTGGTCTTTTCCATCACCACCATGAACAGGGTCGAAGCGATGCCGAAGGCCGCCACGAGCACGATCAGGGTCAGGATGATGAACATGACCATCTTCTCCGTCTTCAAGGCAAAGAGGATGTTGCGATTCATCTGCATCCAGTCGCGGGCGTAGTAATCGGGTCCCAGGGCCTGATTGATGGCGCGCGCCAGTTCGCCGGTATGGTAGACGTCGTCCACCTTGAGCTGGATGCCGGTGACGGTGTCGCCCAGATCGAAAAAGGCCTGGGCCTGGGCCAGACTGATGTAGGCCAGGGTGGAGTCGTACTCGAACATGCCGGTATTGAATATCCCGACCACGCGAAACGGCTTCATCTTGGGCATCATGCCCAACGGCGTAATGTTCCCCATGGGGGAAACCACGTTGATCGTGTCGCCCACAAACAGGTTCAGATTCTTGGCCAACTCCTTGCCCACCACCAGCCCCGGCTTGGCGTCGGAGCCTTTCCCCATGACGGGGTCGAGTTTGTCGATGGACCCTTCGATGATCGACTTGCTCAACTTGGTGACCAGGCGATCCGATTTGACGTCGATTCCCCTCAGCACCACGCCGGAAACGTTCTTGCCGGAGGACAACATAACCTGATTGTAGATGAACGGCGTGGCGGCCTTCACCCCTTTGAAGCCCTTGAGCTTCGCCATGACCTGATGGTAATCCTCCATGGGGCCGCCGTTGTGGATGACCACCACATGGGCGTTGGTCCCGAGGATCTTCTCCTTCAGGTCTTCCTCGAAGCCGGTCATGACCGCCAGCACCACGATCAGCGCCATGACGCCCAGGGTGACCCCTGCGGTGGAGATGAAGGTGATGATCGAGATGAAGGTAGACTTGCGCTTTGCCTTCAGGTAGCGCAACCCGATAAATAGTTCGAAAGGCATCGACTATTTCGTTTCCTTCCGCAATTGGGGGAACAGGATCACGTCGCGGATCGAGGCGGAATCCGTCAGGAGCATCACCAAGCGGTCGATGCCGATACCTTCGCCGGCCGTGGGAGGCATGCCGTACTCCAGGGCGCGGACATAATCCTCATCCATGTAATGGGCCTCCTCGTCCCCCTTGTTCTTCTCGGCCACCTGTGAGAGGAAACGCTCCTTCTGGTCTACCGGGTCGTTCAATTCCGAGAAGGCATTGGCGATCTCGCGTCCGCCGATGATCAACTCGAAACGGTCGACGATATCGGGGTCGTGGTCGTTTTTGCGTGACAGCGGCGAGACCTCGGTCGGATAGGCCGTGATGAAGGTCGGCTGGATCAACTTGTGCTCGGCCACCTCTTCGAAGATCTCCATTATCAACTTACCGTAGCCGATGTCCTGCGGCAGGTCGAGGCCCAAGCTACGGGCATAGGCCAGGGCAAGGTCGCGGTCGTCCAACTGCTTGGCATCGATATCGCCGTACTCCAGGATCGCCTCGCGAACGGTCAGGCGTTTCCAGGGGCGGTTAAAGCTGATCCCGTTCCCCTGATAGCTGAAATCCAGGGTACCGAGCACCTCCTGGGCCACATGGCAGAAAAGCTCCTCGGTAAAGTCCATCAGCTCTTCATAGGTGGCGTAGGCCTGATAGAACTCCATCATGGTAAACTCGGGGTTGTGACGCACCGAGATCCCCTCGTTCCTGAAGTTGCGGTTGATCTCGAAAACCCTTTCGAAACCGCCCACCACCAGGCGTTTCAGGTAGAGTTCGGGGGCAATGCGCAGGAACAGCTGCATATCCAGAGCGTTATGATGGGTGATGAACGGCCGGGCCGTGGCGCCGCCGGGTATCGGCTGCATCATGGGGGTCTCGACCTCCAGAAAGTCCCGGCCGGCCATGAAACCGCGAATCAGGTTGACGATGCGGGAGCGCTTGATGAAGACATCCCGCGATTCGGGATTGACGATCAAGTCCACATACCGCTGGCGGTAACGGGTCTCCAGGTCGGTGAGACCATGGAATTTCTCCGGCAGGGGATGTAACGACTTGACCATAAGACGGATCTGCTTTGCATGAAGCGACAGCTCACCGGTCTTGGTGCGGAACGCAAACCCCACGACGCCGACGATATCGCCGATGTCGAAGCCGTCAAAGGCCTCGAAGGCCTCTTCGCCGATCTCGTCCTTTTTGACGTAGACCTGGATGCGGCCCTTACGATCCTGAAGCTGGATAAAGGCGGCCTTGCCAAAGGAGCGCCGGGCAAGGATACGACCGGCCACGACATACTGATCGTCGGCGGCATCGAACTGTTCCTTGTCGCCGTAGGCGGCAAAAATATCGGCAGAGGTGTGCAACGGCTTGAAATCATTGGGGTAAGGATTAACACCCGCTTCCCAGAGGGCGTCAACCTTGCGACGTCTCTGGAGCAGGAGTTCGCTGAGTTCTTCCATGGTATCTGTTCAACCTTTCGTGAGAAGCGTATCCGTAATTCGGTGCGGGCAAGACTGGTAAAAATATCGCCAACACCCTGTCAGGTCAAGAAAAAAAGCCCTTCGCCGCCGAGCCGCGCCATAGGCGGCTTAGTGGCTTTCTTCGTCTTTTTTGGCACTACGGGTCCGGCTCGTCCGTTTCTTCGGCGCCGCAACCTCCGCTGCCGGTTCGGGCGCAGGCTCGGCAGTCTTTTTAGCTGGAGCCCGGCGAGCTTTTGCCGGTTTCAACGGTTCAAGGGCCGTTTCAGCCGGAAGAGACTGCGCGGCCACTGCCGGTTCGCTCTTTTTGGGGCTACGCGGCGCCCTGGCCCGTTTGGGCTTTTCCGCTGCCGGTACGACCCCGGACTTCTCCGCACTGGGCGGCTCGGCAATAACGGTTTCGGGCTGGACGGCGGCAACCTTCTGCTCCTGTTTTCCCTTGCGGCCGCCGCGCCGTGACGTGGCAGGCTTTCCGGGCGACCGTTCTTCGGCCGGTTCCACGACAGAAGGAGCGGCAACAACCACTCCATCAGCAGGTGCGGCTATGGTCTCCGCCACCACCTGCGGCGCCTTGCCCCGCCGGGACCTCTTGGAGGCCGGAGCGAGGGCAGGCTCAACCGCGACCGGCGGCTCCAGAGGCGTCACCGGGGCGACTTCTCCATCCTCCGGCGTTGCGGTTTCAACTGTGCCCCCGTCCTGCGCCTTGCCACTCTTGCGCCGGCGGCGTTTACGTTTTTTAGCTTTACCCTGCGTCTCCGGCGCGGCGCCTGCGCCCTGGTCCTGTGCTTCATTTGCCGACGGCGCTGCTTCCTGCCGAGGCTCGTGGGAGACTTCCTCCGCCGGCGGGATTTCTGCGGACGGCCCGGCCACCAGGGCTGCGCCCTCTCCGGCAGGCTTTTTCTTTTTGCGGCGGCGCTTGCGCTTCTTGCCTCCCTCGGCGACGCCTCCTTCTACAGTGCTGCCTTCAGCGGCCTTCTCCTCCGCTACGGCGGGCTCGGGGCGCGCCTCTTTCCGCTCCGACGACTTCGGCGCTTCAGCAGCCTCGGCCGCGGAGGCCAGGACATCCTCCATGCGCGGCTTTTCCCGCTTGACGATCTCCAACTCGAGCTGATTCATGGTAAACGAGGGTTTCCCCTTGACCGTTACCTCGATCTCATAATCGTTTTCGATCTGGGTCAACTCCCGCTTCTTGCGATTAAGCAGGTAGTAGGCAACCTCCAGGGGGAGGGAACCACGCACCTCGGCCACGGTCCCCTTGGCGGCGGCGGCATGCACCTTGCGCAGGAAGGAGACGGCCATGGCCTCCACCGATTTGACCTTGCCGCGCCCCTCGCAATGGGGACACGCCAGGTGAATGGCGTCGTTGAGGGTCTTGGCGATGCGCTGGCGCGACATCTCCAGCATGCCGAATTCGGAAATCCGTCCCAGGTTGACCCTGGCTTTGTCCATCTTGAGGGCCTGCTTGAGGACCTTCTCCACCTCGATATTATGCTTCCGTTCGCGCATGTCGATGAAGTCGATCACGATCAGGCCGCCCAGGTCGCGTAGCCGGAGCTGGCGGGCCACCTCTTCGGCGGCCTCCAGATTGGTCTTGAAGGCGGTATCCTCGATCCCCCGCTCGCCGCTGGATTTACCCGAATTGACGTCGATGCTGACCAGCGCCTCGGTCGGTTCGATGATCAGCGAACCGCCGGAGGGCAGGGAGACCCGTTTTTCATAAATCTGGTCGATCTGCTCTTCCAGTTGGAAGCGGGAGAAGATGGGACGCTTCTCCTTGTGCAGCTTGACGCGCTTTTCGCACTTGGGCATGGTCTCGCGGAAGAACTCCTTGGCATCCCGGTAGGCGTCCTTGCTGTCGACGAGCACCTCGTCGATATCGTCGGAAAAATAATCGCGAATGGAACGGATGATCAGCCCGCTGTCGCGGTAGACTTCGCCCGCCCCGCTGATTTCGGCCGCCCGCTCCTTGATATCCCGGTACAACTCCAGCAGGTTTTCCAGATCCTTCTGCAACTCCTCCGGGGTACGCCCGACCGCCTCGGTGCGGATGATGTAGCCGATCCCTTCGGGGATATTCAGGCCGGCCACGATCTCCTTCAGCTTCTTGCGCTCCCCCTCCTGCTCCACCTTGCGGGAGATGCCGGTGGAGTCGCTGCCCGGCATGATCACCATATAGCGCCCCGGCAGGGAAAGGTAGCTGGTCAGGGCGGAACCTTTGGTGTCGCGTTCATCCTTCTCCACCTGCACCACCAGTTCCTGGCCCCGGCGCAGCACCTCCTGAATACGGGGACGCCGCTTGCGCTGGTCCTCCGGCACATCGTCGCGCCACTGCCAGAAGTCGGGGTGCAATTCTCCCATCTGGAGAAAGCCCGGCTTGGCCCGCCCGATATCGACGAAGGCGGCCTGGAGGCCCGGCTCAACCCTCAGTACCACCCCTTTATAAATATTACCTTTGGTCTGTTCCTTGCCGGTGATCTCGATGTTGAGTTCCATCAGGCGGCCGTCATGCACGATGGCCACCCGCGCCTCTTCGGGGTGCATGACGTTGATCAGCATCTTCTTGCTTATGGTAGTGCTCATTACGGATATCCCTTTCAAGTGAGACATGCCCACACGACTGCATTTAAATGAGTGATTATATAGATTTCAACACCGAAAGCAAAGAAAAAGGGACGCCCGTCGGAAATTGGCTCCCGTCGGGCGTCCCTATGCTGAGAAAGATGGGGGACGGGCATCGCCGGGCCCCGTCCGTTATCAATTTTCCGTCATGAAATGCTGTTCGTAGAGGTCTTCCAGAGCCTGAAGATGGCGGCTCTCTTCCTTCAAAAGCTGCTGAAAAAGCTGCCCCATGGGGGCTCCGCTACACCCGGACGCCACCTTGCCGTAAAAATCGACCGCACCCTTTTCCAGATGGATGGCATACACCAGCGCCTCACGCACACCCGACTCGGGACCAAGCTCCTGTTTTTTAAAAACATAATCCAGATGCATGGTGGGAATGGGCTGGTCAAGGGCCTCGCCCCCCTCCATGCGCCCTTCCAGCAACGCCTTTTCCAACTGATGCTTATGATCGAGTTCATCCAGGGCGTTATCCCGCAGGAGTTCCCGCGCACCCTTGTTGGTCAACCTGCGGATGGCGGCGAGGTAATTGCGAAAACCTTCATTTTCCATTTCGATGGCCATCTCCACGGCAGCGTCGAAGGTATAACAGACCTGATCGTTACTCATGATGTACTCCCCTCCTCTATCTGGTATGGGCATTAGCAAGTTGTCGAAAATCTACATGGGTCGTCATTGCGGTTCATACTGTAACGTATATCGTATACAGTTTCAAGAATGCAATTCCGCGACAGATCTCCCGGCAGAAAAAAAGAACGCCCCGATTCCGGCGGGGAAACGGGGCGTTCGGGGGCGACAAGCGGTGCGCGGAGCTATTCCAGGACCTTCGCCGACGTAATGAAGACCGGTTCCACGGGGACATCCGAATGGCCCTTATGAGTGCCGGTCTTTACGGCGCGGATGTCGTCGACCACTTCCATCCCTTCCAGCACCTGGCCGAAGACGCAGTAACCGTAACGGTCCTGTTGTTTGCCCTGATGGTCGAGAAAGTCGTTGTCAACCACGTTGATGAAGAACTGGGAGGTGGCCGAATCCACGACGGCGGTACGGGCCATGGCCAGGGTGCCGCGTTTGTTGGAGAGACCGTTGTCCGCCTCGTTCTTGATGGCGAACTTGGGTTTCTTCTGCTCCAGGTTTTCGTTCAGGCCGCCCCCCTGGATCATGAAATCCCTGATGACCCGGTGAAATATCAAACCGTCGTAATAGCCATCCCTGACGTAGCCAAGAAAGTTCTTGACGGTGATGGGCGACGTATCCTTGAACAATTCGATCTTGATGGACCCCTTGGATGTTTCCAGCATGACCTGCGGATTCTGCTCGGACATCTGCAACCTCCCGATGCGTAACATTCTGATTTTATCTCGTCAAGTGGCTGTTTAGCATACTCTGGCACAAAATTAAACCTTCTTTTTCGGAAGAAACCCCGATCCGGGCAGAACCGGATGACCCCAAAATCAAAGATCAAAAAAATACACATTTGTTGCACACATATCATGCTAATATAATTGCTATTTTTAAATAGTGTTAAAAAAATTAACATTCCAACCATGATCATAATATATTAATTTTATTTGATTATTTTATAGATGTTAAAAATATTACCATTTCTGTACCGTCAAAACAGTCTCAGTTCAGAAGGGATGAACGGATATTTCCATTAACAGGCTTAACATATTGATGTTTTTTATATGGCACGGAATTTGATTGATCCTTTTTAATTCGATATTTTTTTCGAGACATGGAGAGACCGGACAGCCCCCACAAGAATAAGATGCATTCAGAGAAACAGGGAGGATGAAATAAATGAAAGAGGATTCGGTAACCGTTTTCTGTATCTCCTGCGGCTTTGTCAGTACCGTATCGCGCGGGGAAATGCCTCGAAAAATGCAGCGGATGGTATGCCCGAAGTGCCGGTACTCGTTTCACCTCGCCAACCGCGTCGCGGAGGAGCACATTTGTTCCGTGCCGGCCAGCGGGCTCACGGCGTGACGTTCCGGCCGCATCGGGGTCCGCAGGCAAGGCGACAAAAACCGGCAAGACACGTCTCGAAGGCTCCGCTTTTTTTCTGGAGCACAGCAGCATAATAGGTTAGTATTCGCCCATTCTTTTCGGAATGGCGACATGACACCTCAGGAAACCTGGACAACCATCAAGGTCCTTACCTGGACTAAAGACTACCTTTCCGCCAAAGGCATAGAGAACGCCCGTCTCGAAGCGGAGTGGCTGCTGTGCGCCGCCACCGGACTGGACCGGGTCGGACTCTATCTGAATTTCGACAAGCCGATGAGCGACAACGAACTGGCGTCGTTTCGCGCCATGGTGGCCCGCCGGGCCCGGCGCGAACCGCTCCAGCACATCCTCGGCACCCAGGAGTTCTACGGCCTGGAGTTCGAGGTTTCCCCGGACGTGCTGGTTCCCCGCCACGACACGGAACCCCTGATAGCGGAGGCGCTGGCCCACCGGCCGGACGCCCGGAGCGTGCTGGACATCGGCACCGGCAGCGGCTGCATCGCCGTTGCCCTGGCCCGCCACCTGCCCGACGCGGCGGTGACGGCCACCGACATCTCCACCGCCGCCCTGGCGGTGGCGCGGCGCAATGCCGAACGCAACGGGGCTGCCGTGGAATTCCTGGCCGGGTCGTTGCTGGAGCCGGTGGCCGGACGCCGTTTCGACCTGATCGTTTCCAACCCCCCCTACATTCCCACCGCGGATATCGACGGACTTGAACCCGAGGTGCGGGACTTCGACCCGCGCGGCGCCCTCGACGGCGGCGCGGACGGGCTGGACGCGTACCGGGCGCTGGTTCCGGCAGCCCCGGAATATCTGAACCCGTCCGGCTGGCTGCTGGTGGAGGTGGGGATCGGCCAAGCCCCTGCGGTTGTGGAGCTATTCCAAAAGACGACGGATTACGACCAGCCCGTAACGGCGCGCGACCCCGGGGGGATCGAACGCGTGGTGGGCGCACGACGAAAGGATATGCCATGACGGTGAATGAAGCGAATCAGGTGCTGGCGGATGCCGACCTGCTGGTCGGTGAGGCCGGGGTAACAGCAGCTATCGGGCGGCTGGCGGGAGAGATTACGGAACAGCTTGCGGAGGCAAACCCGGTACTGCTCTGTGTCATGAACGGAGGACTGATCTTTGCCGGGCAGCTCGTGACCAGGCTGGTATTCCCTCTGGAGATCGATTATTGCCATGCCACCCGCTACGGCCACGAGACCGCGGGGGCGGGCCTGAACTGGATCGTCCGGCCACGGCTGGAGTTGCGCGGCAGAACGGTGCTGCTCCTGGACGACATTCTGGACGAGGGCATTACCCTGGCCGCCATTGCCGACCATTGCCGCGAGCAGGGGGCGGCCCGCGTGTTGATGGCGGTCCTGGTGGACAAGCGCCACGACCGCAAGGTCTCACCCGGCTTTCGAGCCGACTTCACCGGCATGGAAACCGAGGACCGGTTCCTGTTCGGCTATGGTCTGGATTATAAAGGGTATTGGCGCAATGCGCCGGGAATCTACGCGGTGAAAGGGCTGTAAATGAAAACTTTTTTCCGGTTCGAACAGTACGGGACGAGCTATCGCCAGGAGACCCTGGCCGGGATCACCACCTTTCTGACCATGGCCTACATCATCATCGTCAACCCGGCCATCCTGGAGAACGCCGGCATCCCCAAGGGACCGTCGGTCACGGCCACCATCCTGGCGGCGGTGATCGGGACCGTAATCATGGCCTTATGGGCGCGTCGACCCTTTGCCATCGCACCCTACATGAGCGAGAACGCCTTTATCGCCTTTGTGGTGGTCAAAGTGATGGGCTACCCCTGGCAGGTGGCCCTGGGAGCCGTGTTCATCGCCGGCGCCCTCTTCACGCTGCTGACGGTATTCAAGGTTCGCAGTTGGCTGGCGGAATCGATCCCCCTGTCTCTCAAGGCCAGCTTTGCCGTGGGTATCGGCCTGTTCCTGACCTTCATCGGCCTCAATGAAACCGGGCTGGTGGTGCTCGGTGTGCCGGGGGCGCCGGTCAGGTTGGGCAATATCGCCCAACCATCGGTACTCCTGGCCGTGGCCGGTTTTCTGCTGGTGGTGGTACTGATGGCCCGCCGTGTCCACGGCGCCCTGGTGATCGGCATCATCGCCACCACCATCGGCTCCATAGCCCTGAAGATCACCCCCCTGCCGGCCCAGATCGTCAGCCTCCCCCCTTCCCTCTCACCCATCCTGTTCAAGCTGGATATTGCCGGCGCCCTGACCATGCGCTTCTTTCCGGTGGTGATGGTGATCTTCATCATGGCCTTCCTGGACACGGTCGGGACACTCATCGGCCTCTCCATGCGGGCCGACCTTCTGGACGAGAACGGCAACCTGCCGGAGATCGAGAAACCGATGCTGGCCGACGCCCTGGCCACCATGGCGGCGCCGCTTCTCGGCACCACCACCACCGGCGCCTACATCGAGTCGGCCGCAGGCATCGAGGAAGGGGGGCGCACCGGCTTTTCGGCCCTGGTGGTGGCGGCTCTGTTCGCCCTGTCCCTGTTCTTTGCCCCGCTCTTCACGATCGTGCCGCCTCACGCTTACGGCATCGCCCTGATCGTCATCGGTTCCTTCATGATCCGCCCCATTACCCAGCTCAACTTCGACGACTTTACCGAGCTGATACCGGCCTTTCTGACCGTGGTGTTGATGATCTTCACCTACAACATCGGCGTGGGCATGACCTCCGGCATGATCACGTACGTCCTGCTCAAACTGCTTACCGGGCGGGCCTCCGAGGTCAAGGCAGGCATGTGGGTGCTGGCGCTTTTGTCCCTGTCCCTGTTCTTCTTCATGCCCAAGATGTGAGCCGCAGTCGCTAGCTGAATACAAAAAGAGGCGAAGGCCGTGGCCTTCGCCTCTTTTTCTTTACCCTGAATCCGTGCCGCCTGAGCGGTGGAGCGAGCGACATGCCGGAGTCCAACGCCGCCCATGAAGCGACATGCCCCTTGTACCGCGGGCCCTCCGTCTTGGTGGAGATACGACCGGCATTGCCGGGGCTGAGGCATGCCAAGCGAGTGGAACCGTTCAGGCGGCACGGGTTCAGGTTTATGAAAGCGTCGGTCCCGCTATTTTTTGACGAACTCCACCTCCAGCTGGATCGCCACATCCTCGCCCACCACCGCACCGCCGTTGTCCATGGTCTTGTTCCAGGTCAGGCCGAAATCGTGACGTTTGATGGTGGTGACGGCGGAGGCGCCGCGGCGGAGGCCGCCCCACGGGTCCCTGATCTCGGGGGTCAGGCCGTCAACCGTCAGGACCACCGGGCGGGTCGTCCCCTTGATGGTCAGGTTGCCGGTGATCTTCAACCCGGTGCCGCCCGTTTTCTCCACCTTGGTGGAGGTGAACGTCATGGTGGGGAACCGTGCGGCATCGAAAAAATTGGGACTGCGCAAGTCATCGTCACGCAACTTGATATTGGTGTTGACCGATGCCGTGTCGATAACCACCTCTACCTTGGACTTGGTGATGTCCTTATCGTCCAGATCCAGGGTCCCGCTGAACTTGTCGAAGCCGCCCTTGACGTTGCTGATCATGAGGTGGCGCACCTTGAACTGCATGGTGGTGTGATTCGGGTCGATCTGCCAGGTCGAAGCCAGGACGGTGAGCGGGGAGAGCAGCGCCAACCCCACGAGGAAACAGATAAAGCGTTTCATGGCATCCTCCTCTTGAGTAACTCGTGTACTGTCCGGTTAATTCGTTGTCATAATTCCGGCGCTTTTGCCTGCTGCCTGCGTTTCGGCCCCCTGATGCAGACCCTGCTGCACCTGCGTCGCCGTGCCCTGGCATCAGACCAACTAACCGGACAACGCACTAGTGTGTTTCGATAAACTTGAGCACCTCTGCCGGGTGCTGCTCCGCCTTGGCCACCTTGGCCCAGTGTTTCCGCACCACGCCGTCCGGGCCGATGACCACGGTGGAGCGGATGGTGCCGGTTGTTTTTTTGCCGTACAGGACCTTTTCTCCAAACGCCTGATAGGCCTGCATCATGGCGGTGTCCGGGTCGGACAGCAGCACGAACGGCAGATTCTGCGCGGCAATGAATTTCCCGTGGGAGGCGATGCTGTCCTTGCTGACGCCCAGGAGCACGATCCCCCGGTCGATCAGCTTCCGGTAATCATCCCTGAAACCGCACGCTTCCTTGGTGCAGCCGGGGGTATTATCCTTGGGATAAAAATAAATGACCAGCGTCTTTCCGGCATATTCCTTCAGGCTGTGGCGCTTGCCGTCGCTCCCCTCAAGGTCGAAATCAGGGGCCTTCTTCCCTTCCAGTGACATGACGCATCTCCTCCTTTGTGTTAGGAAAACAAACAGGACTTATTGAGTCTAATTTACCATGCCGTCACAAAACGGCAAGCCCAATTTGGTCGTGATTATTCCGGGGGAAACATTTGCGGATGAATTTCAGTCGTTTATTTCTGAACGGGAATCATGTAAACTTTTTACAAGGACACGGAAATGGATATCAGCCGCAAAGAATTTTTCAAAAAGAGCCTGTACTCCCTCGGCGAGGCGATCACAACGATTACCGGCGCCCTGAGGGAGCCGGAGGCTGAACGCCCCACCATCCGCGACACCGCCGATTTCACCCCGGCCAAGGATGATAGCATGAGTGCGGTAGCCTGCAACGAACGGTGCCTGGCCAAAAACTGCGGTTGCTTCGCCTGTTTCGAACGGTGCGAAGCCCAGGCCATCACGGTGGTCATGGGCGAGGGAATCAGGATCGACAAATCCAGATGCACCGGCTGCGGCACCTGCGAGTATGTCTGCCCGGCGACGCCCAAAGCGGTCAGGCTGCAGCCGCGCAATGAGCCGGAAACGGCGACACGGGACAAAGCCCCGTCAACACTCGGTGGAGAATGATCCGGCCCGCGAAGCAACCCGCTCCCCGCCCCTGCGGATAAAGCCCCTCAACGAAAAAGCCCGGTCCTTCCGGACCGGGGCCAAACTACTAAAAAACCCAGGTTGTTCAAAAATGGTCAGATCGTCGCACCCGCAGAAGGCCCTGCGGAGGCGTAGCAGCGCTACGCCGCACAATTGGGCCTTCGAGGACGGCGGCGAGATGGCTGTTTTTCAACAACCTCGCGCCGGCAGAATCGGGACGCGACCTATGCCGTCAGCAACCCGAACAGGCTTTCCTGGATATTCGAGATATCTTCCGACGTGGGCTGCACGTTGCCGATCCGTTTGAGCCAGAAATGGTCCGATGCGGTCGTTCCCTCGGTCTCGAGCTTCATCTCCACCGGAAACAGGGAAAAATAGCTGAGCTGCCGCAGGATTCCCACCAAAAACCCGATCTTGTCGGCCCCCACGATCCTGGCGTAGAGCGAACCGCCGTGGCGGGATGAAACTTCGAGATGATAGTCTTTCAGGCTTATGCCGGGGGCCGACCGGTAATCCGCCGGTTTGCCGAAAATGGATGCCACGTCCAGCGACACCAGATCCTCCGGGCGCGCCGTGAGCGGCCTGATCACGAACTGGGCCGACCATTTCAGCGCGCTGGTCTTGACGGCACTGCCCCGGATAATGCTGATGTCCTGTTGCGTAAGTGCGGACGCCAGGCAGCCGGCCCAACCTGACGCAAGGGCTCCGTCGAGTTCCAGGAGCGCCGTCCCGCCCTGGGGAGTGATGGCGTACTCCAGTTTTTTTGCCGGGGATATGTGGTGCCGGGTAGTGCCGGCTTGAGCGGTGCTCGTCGTCATTGGTCACCTCGCTTCGTTGCTTGGTTATGCAAACACTCTAAACTTGCAATTTGCTTGCCTATGCTCACCCGCCGGAAGCCCGATTGCGTCAACGGACAATAGCGCCCGGTTTTATTACGTTTTCACCTGCCCCGCCCCCCATGGCCGCCCGGACATGCCCCTGAAAAAGCATTGCCGTGTGACTAAAGAGCCTGCACGATGCATGAATTTGCGGCATCGTGCCCTTTGCTATTGTGATATAATTACGCTATGCAAGGGAGGTGAATGATATGAACGCAATCGAATTCATGACACGTTTTGAAGAAGACGGTCTTCGTTTTTTTGAAACCCTCCGCGCCGAAAGCGGCGATGCGGAACGAAAAGAGCTGTTCGAAATCCTGGCAGACAACCAGAAACGCCATTTGGACTCCCTCGGAAAACTGAGCGAAAACCTGCACGGCATAGAGACCGATACCACGTTGGTTGACCGGGCCGGACAGGTGGTCAACGGTTTCCGGCGGACCCTTTACAGCCACGACATCATCAAGGAATTTAAGCAGGACACCGACGCCTTCGACCATATCGTGAAGGCCGAGGAGGAGGTCATAGAACTACTGGACGGGATGGCCAAGGCCGAAACCGAGGAGAATACCCGCGAGTTGCTGACATTGCTGGCGGAGGAGGAAAAACAGCACCTCAGCAGAATGGAGAATATCTACGAATTCATCGAAGCCCCCCGCAGCTTCCTGGAATGGGGCGAGTTTTCAAACCTGCAACCGCTATAAAACACAATGTGACGGAAGGAACGTGGGGCGTCTGTGAAAGACGCCCTATTTTTTTGAGGGTCACCTGAATCCGTGTCGCCGGAATGCCGTAGCGTCCGGAAGGGCCGGGGCCCGCACGCCGCCATGTCGCGACAGCTCACTCACCCGGCTGGTCCTCCGCCTGACGGTCGTACACCCTTTGAGTGCAAGGGCAGAGGCCTTCCCGACGAGCGGAGGCAGGGAGGCGTCGCGGACTCAGGTGTCATGTCAATGGGCGTGGCCGTGATGGTGGTGGGTTGCGTGGTTCAGATCCTTGATGATCGGCCGGGTCTGACAGGCGCTGCATTCCACTTGCAGGGTGGTATGGGTGATGTGGTAGCGGTCCAGAAGCATGTGTTCCACCTCGTGGATCACATCGGCCTGTTGCCACTTGAAGTCGTCGCGCACGTCCAGGTGGGCCGAGAGGGCCACGATATGGGAACAGATGGACCAGACGTTGAGGTGGTGGATATCCTGCACTCCCGGCACGCTACGGATGCTCCCGGCGATCTCGCTCACCTGCAACCCGCGGGGCACCCCCTCCAGCAGGATATGGGTCGATTCCCGCAATACCCGCCACGCTCCGAAAAAGACCACGCAGCCGATGCCGATGGAGATGAGCGCGTCGAGCACATACCAGTGGGAAACGTACATGACCACCCCGCCGACGATGACGCCCACCGAGGCGGCCGCGTCGCCGATGACGTGGAGGAAGGCGCTGTGCACGTTGAGATCGTCATGGGAATGCTGGTGGAGGGCCGAGGCGGCGATCAGGTTCATGATCAGGCCGATTACCGCGATGACGAACATGGGGAGGCTGTTGACCGGCTCCGGGTGCAGCAGACGCCCGGCCGCCTCGTAGAGGATGCCGAAGGCGATCAGGAAGATCGATACTCCGTTGATGAAGGAGGCGAAGACCTCGGCCCGGTGCCAGCCGAAGGTTCGGGTCTCGGACGAGGGGAGCCCGGCCAGCTTGATGGCGCCCAGGGAGAGCAAGAGGGCGAACAGGTCCAGGAACACATGGGCGGCATCGGACAACAGGGCCAGGGAGTTGGTCCAGATGCCACCAACGACCTCGGCCACCAGGGTGACCAGCGTGAGCACGATGGCGTAGCGGAACCGGGTGGCGATGCTTTTGTCGGGATTGTGCGGGGTCATGGTAACTCCACCATACCACAGGAACGGGCGAAATTCAAAAGCTACGGCGGCGCCACGAAACCCGCGGCGGCTTCATCCATGCCTTCGGCGCTCACGGAGTGCCCTCATCGGCAGACCCCTCGCAGGCAGAGTGGAGCGTTACCGGCACGCCCCGGCGAAGCCGCAGGTTGAGCATCTCCACCGCTACCGAGAAGCCCATGGCGAAATAGATGTATCCCTTGGGCAGGTGCATGTCCAGGCCGTCGCCGATCAGCGCCACGCCGATCAGGATCAGGAAGCTGAGCGCCAGCATCTTGATGGTGGGGTGACGTTCCACAAAGGCGCTGATCTTTCCCGAAAAGAGCATCATGAACCCGACCGCGACAACCACCGCCGCAACCATGACCGCCAGTTTGTTGGCCATGCCCAGGGCCGTGATGATCGAGTCGAGGGAAAAGACCACATCGAGCATCAGGATCTGGATAATGACGCCGCCGAAGGTGGTTCCGGGGCAGCCCGAGGCGGCATGCCCCTCCCCCCCTTCCAGCTTTCCGTGGATCTCCATGGTGCTCTTGGCCAGAAGGAACAGGCCGCCGGCGATCAGGATCAGGTCGCGGCCCGAGATCTCGTTGCCCAGCAGCGAAAAGAACGGCTTGGTGAGCCCCATGAGCCAGGTCAGGGAAAACAGAAGGCCGATCCTGATGAACATGGCCAGCCCCAGCCCCACAATCCTGGCCCGCTCCTGCTGATGGGCGGGCAGTTTGCCGGCAAGGATGGAGATAAAGATGATATTGTCGATGCCGAGCACGATCTCCAGTGCGGTCAGCGTAGCCAGGGCCAGCCAGACCTGGGGGTCCGTGAGCCACTCCATTGATGCTTCCTCCTTGTGAGATTACCTAGTCAAGACACACTTTGCGCCTTCGGGCGCTCCACAGGTCCATTGCTTCCCGCATGATATCGGAAACATTCTTGGACGTCGCCTTTACGAGGCGTTCCAGCGCTTTTCTCTCCTCATCCGTGATCCTCAGGGAGATCACGTTGCCCAGCGCGACCTTGCTCTTTTTGGGTTTGCGCGGTTCCCGCGCATAATTCCTAACGAAACGCGGCATGGACGTATTCCTCCTTTGCGGGTTTATAGCGACCAACCATGGATTCGAGCCGGGCGATGCGCTCCTCCATGGGGGGATGGGTGGAGAAGAGGGACATCAGCCCCCCGCCGGTCAGCGGGTTGACGATGAAGAGATGGGCCGAGGCGGGGCGGGCCGTCTCCAAGGGGATCATCTGCGATGCGTTGTGCAGTTTGCGCAGGGCGTTGGCCAGGGCCAGCGGCTTGCCGCAGATCTCCACCCCCGATGCGTCCGCAAGGTATTCGCGGGAACGGGAGACCGCCATCTGGATGAGCATGGCGGCGATGGGCGCGATGATGGCCATGGCCAGGGAGCCGATCAGGCCGCCGGCACCGCCCTCTTCGTCATCGTGGCGGCCTGCGCCGAACAGGGCGCCCCACTGGAGCATGTTGCCCAGCATGGAGATGGCCCCGGCAAAGGTGGCGGCAATGGTCGAGACGAGGATGTCCCGGTTTTTCACATGGGCCAATTCATGGGCCATAACCCCTTCCAACTCCTCGGGGGTCAGGATCTTCAGGATACCTTCCGTGGCGGCCACGGCGGCGTGACCGGGATTGCGGCCGGTGGCGAAGGCGTTGGGGCTGTCCGAGGGGATGATGTAGACCCGCGGCATGGGCAGGCCCGCCCGGCGGGCCAGACGTTCCACCACGCCATGGAAGGAGGGGTTGTCGCTCGCGGAAATCTCCCGGGCGCCGTACATGGCCAGGACGATCCGGTCAGAAAACCAGTAGGAAGCGAAGTTCATGACGACGGCCATGGCAAAAGCGGCCACCATGCCGGTCTTGCCGCCCATGGCGCTGCCCATGGCGACCATCAGCAGGGTCAGCAGGGTGAGAAGCAGGGTTGTTTTGAAACGGTTCAACATGATTGTGGTACCTCCGACGATTGAGTTGTCGCCGGGGGTAATAAAAAAGACCTTTATCCCCGGCGTGAAACGCCTGGATAAAGGTCTTGCTGTCGAATCTCATCGTCCCCAGCCCGGGTCTTGCGACCGTATTGACGGGCCTGGGGCCGGCCATGTCTCCGGCCGGTAGCTACTCCCCTTTATGCTGGTATCACTATACGCAAGCTCCGGGGACTTTGTCAAGCAGATTGCGTCTACCTCCCCCCGCCGTAGCTGTGGAGGCCGGACAGGAACAGATTGACCCCCAGGTAGCAGAAGATGGTGGCGGCAAAACCGATGATGGAGAGCCAGGCCGCCTTTTTCCCGACCCAACCTCTGGTGAAGCGGGCGTGGAGGAAGGCTGCGTACACGAACCAGACGATCAGGGACCAGGTTTCCTTGGGGTCCCAGCTCCAGTAGGTGCCCCAGGCGTAGTTGGCCCAGGCCGCGCCGGTGATGATCCCCAGGGTCAGGAGCGGAAAGCCGACCATGATGGCCCGGTAGTTCAGATCGTCCAGGACCCTGATGGGGGGAAAGAGGGCCATGAGGCCCGAAGAGGCGTCGGCCCGTTCTTCGCCGCCCGACTTGATCAGGTACATGATGGAGATGCCGCAGGCCACGGCGAAGGCCGCGTAGCCCAAGAAGCAGGTGACGACGTGGTACAGGAGCCAGTTGCTCTGGAGCGCCGGGACCAGCGGTTCGATGCCGCTGTGCAGCCCGAGCTGGGCCCAGGCCATGCCCAACAGGGCAAACGGCATGACAAAGGCGCCGATGACCCGGTATTTGTACTTGAGATCGAGCAGGGCAAAGATCAGCACGATGGTCCAGGAGAAGAAGACCACCGACTCGTACAGATTGGACAGGGGGGCGTGCCCGAACCCCAGGTCGTAGGACTCCTTCCAGCGCAGCAGGATCGCCCCGCTCTGGGCCGCAAGACCGGCATAGGCGGTCACGATGCCGGCCGTGCCGAGCGCCGCGGCGCGGCTGGCGAGAAAGGCGAAGAACAGCAGCATGGAGACGAGATAGGCAAAGGTGGTGACATTGAACAGAAGTGAGCTTGTCATTATCTTTTCTCCCCCGAGCATTCCGTTTTGAGTTTTTGGGCCAGTTGTTCGAAGACCTGCTGGAAGGCCGCCTGGTTCTTGCTGGCGTTGCCGCCCATGGTGACGGTCCCCTGCTGAATCCGCACCCAGACGCGGCGGTGGGACAGGAAGAATGCGGCAAAGATGCCTACCACCATGAGCAGGCAGCCGAGCCAGACAATCCCGACACCCGGGTCCTTCGCCACCTGCAGGCCGGTGTACATCCGTTTTTCTTCGCCCTTGAAGTAGAAGACCGGACCCTTGCCGTGCTCCTTGGCATGGGCGAGGTTCAACTCGGGGTGATTGGCGTAGACGACCACCCGCTCCGAACGGCCATCGGAGGTGTGAATCTCCAGGTGAGCCGCCGGGCCGGAGAGGCCGGGGGAATAGGGGGCGATGTCCGGGGTGGTCTCAAGCACATGCATGCTGCTGCCGTCTGGCAAGGTCACCGAGCCGTCGGCGGGCACCGTCACCGGGACGGCGTTCTTGCCGTCCAGGTCGGTGACCAGAAAACGGCATTCTCCGGCATTACCGTAACTGGACTGGTAAAAGGTGATCCCCTTGTAGGTCAGCGGATCGTTGACGATGACCGACTTGTGCTCGTAACCCGGCACCGGCTTGCCGTTCTCCAGCACGGTCAGGACGCTCTTGAACTCCTTGGGTGCGCCGCTGTCGTACAGGGAGACGCTGAACTTCTCGCAACGCACCGAGAAGCCGAGGGGGATATCCTTGCCCGAGCGGGTCGTCACCTTGGAGATGCTGTCGCCCTCCATGATATTGACGAAGCCCTTATAGCCGAAGAACGAGCCCACGATGGCGCCGATAAAGATGACGATGACGCTCAGATGGACGAAGTAGACCGAAAGGCGGCACCAGGGGGTTTTCTGGGCGAACAGGTGCCGGGCGCCGTCACGCTCCGTCGCCACCGGCGCGGCGAACTCGGCCGCAAGAAAGGCCGCCACCTGCTCCTGAAGTTTCTCCGGGGCGCCGTGAGCCTTGAAGGAGACCACGTTGGCAAGCGACCTCTCCAGCCCGTTGTCCAGTATCGTCACCGGCCGGGTGATGATCTTCCAGATGTGGGGCAGGCGCTTGATGGAACAGGCGACCAGATTGACCGTCAGCAGGTAGAGCAGCAGGATGAACCACCAGGAATGATACATGTCGAAGAAGCCCAGTGCCTGGTACAGCTTGAATTTAAAGGGGCTTATCTGCTGCAGATACTCCTGGGGCGGCGGGCCCTGAGGGACGATCGTCCCGATGATCGAGGTGATCGCCAGGGTGATGAGCAGGAACATGGTAAGCGTCAGGGAACAGAAAAAATTCCATAGTGAGTTCAGAAAACCACGCTGATTGGTTGTCACGTTGACATACTCCTTTATTGTATATCCTCTGCCGCGGACGCCACAAGGTGAACGCAACGGAGGAATTTCGTGATGTAAGCGATAGCTGCACGGGATGGAATGCGGAAGCGGGGTGCAGCATCCCGATGGATGGCCGGATCAGGCGGTATGGTTCTGCGGAGGTACGAAGATGGGAAGATAGACCTGGGGTAGTTCCTCGAGGATTTCAGGGCTGCTTTGGAACGTGACCATGGGTGAATAGGTGATGGTGACGCGCTGGCCAAAAGGGGCGTGACAGGGGCAACAACAGGCGCTTTCGCAGCAATCGCCGTGCGGCGCGCCCGAACAGGGGCACGAACCGCACGGTGCATCGTCGGCGACCTGCACGACCAGCGTCCCGGCAGCGCAGGGCTCAGGGGCGTCGCAGTGGGCCAGAGCCCGGGCCGGCAAGAGCAGATACAGGGCCATCACGATGATGGCGAATGGATAATAGACAGGGTGACGCATGACTGGTTCACTTCGTATAGAATTCAGGCGCTCCTGTCAACGATTAATCGTCGGCGGTACAGCAGGCCTTGTTGATGCACATCCCCAGATGAAGAATATTCCACACCTCTGACGGATATTCTTCATACGCAAAATACATTCCACCGGCAGCCATTGCACTATTTACAAATAATTCAAGCATGTTAAACGACGCAACGCCACTGGCATGCTCTTTGAAACCGGCAAAATACCGTGGGGCGACCGGTGAAATAGCCGCATACTTCCGGATGGAGCGAATATGAAAAACAGCATCATAAATACGACCCTCATCTTGACCGCCATACTGTTCCTTGCGGCCCTGGCGGTACGTGTCAGGACCGGGGCAACCGCCGACTCGGTGGCCGTCCTGAAGACGGCGGGCATGACCTGCGGAAGCTGCGCAGACAAGATCTGTGAAGTGTTGCAGGGTGTCCGGGGGGTTGCCTCGACCCAGGTGGACCTGGACGGCGGGCGGGTCATCGTCGGGTACGACACCAAAGCGGTCAAACCGGAGATATTGGCGGAGAATGTTAAAAAGGCCGGATTCGACAGCACCGTGCAGCAGGTGGTGACGCCGGATCGATACCGGCAGATGACCGGCAAGGATTTCGGCACGGCTGGCGCAGCCCGGTCAGGCGGTTGCATCTGGTGCGAATCGGGTACGAAACCCGAATAGATGCACTGTCTGCGTCGACAGGCTCTCATATCCGAGTTTACCAACTCTGTCGCGGCAGCGAGAAGGACATCGAAAAACCGCGCAAGGCAGGTTGCGGGTAAACCAAAACTCCTTCCGATTTTCCCCGTATCTCCGCGGACTCCGCGAGAAACGGATTCCGGTTTAATTTTCCCCAAGGTTGCGCTATATAGGTACCCATGAAATCAACCATCCTGCGCATCGGCCTTTTGGGCCTCTCCATCCTTGGCATCAGCCTGCTCCACTACCTGACCCCGCTGCACCTCCACTATCTGCACGACATCTTTCAGCGGTTCTACTACCTGCCGATCATCCTGGCCGCGCTCTGGTTCGGTTTCCGGGGCGGCTTGCTCTGTTCCCTGACGGTCAGTCTGGTGTACGCGCCTCACATCCTCTTCCAGTGGGGCGGCGGTCTGACCCTGGAGATGGAGAAGTACCTGGAGATCGTCATGTATAATGTGGTGGGAGGCGTCACGGGGCTCCTGGCGCAGCGGGAGCGCACCCGAAGCCTGGAACTCCAGCGGACCGCCCGAGGGCTGGAGGAATCCTACAACAAGCTGCAAGCCCAGTCGCAGCGGATCATGACCGTCGAGGAGCAGTTGCGCCGGGCGGAGCGGCTCTCCACCATGGGGGAGATGGCGGCGGTGCTGGCTCACGAGATCAGGAACCCCCTGGGCTCCATCCGCGGCACGGCCGAGATCCTGCGGGACGACTACCGGCCCGGCGACCCCAAGCACGAGTTCATCGAGATCCAGATCAAGGAGACCGAGCGGCTGAACCGGGTGGTGGAGGAATTCCTGCGCATGGCCCGCCCCCAACCGGCGGAGATGCGGCACTGTTCCCTGCGGGAAGAGCTGGAGACCATCGCCACCCTCGCCGCCAACGATGCCAGAGCCCGCAAGATCAAGCTCACCCTGGAGCCGCCCGCCGCCGATATCTTCGTCAACGCCGACGGCGAAAAGCTGCGCCAGGCCTTCCTGAATATCGTCATCAACGCCCTGCAGGCCACGCCGGAGGGGGGCACCATTACCATCGCCACCCAAAAGACGGACTCCCTGTACGAGATCCGCTTCAGCGACAGCGGTCCGGGGATAGCGGCCAGTGCCCTGGCCCGAGTCTTCGAGCCGTTCTTCACCACCAAGCCGGACGGCACCGGTCTGGGCCTGGCCATAACGAAAAAGATCATCGAGGCCCATGGCGGCATGCTGGAGATGGAGAGCGAGGTTGGTAAAGGGACGACGGTTATTGTCAGGCTGCCGGCGATGTAGAGGTTGCATTCAATGATGGACTGCGTAAAATAGTGGATAGACAGAGTAACGGGAGGTTGGAATGCTAGCCTACAAACAATACGTAACCATCAAGGATCCTGCCAAAGTTGAACTCAACGGCCTCCCTTTCCGGGCCGGTCAGCGGGTGGAGGTTGTGATGATCGCCGAAAACGACGACCAAGCCACACGGAGTGAAGAGTTGCGGGCACTCTTTCGCGCAACCCAAGCCCTCCCACAAGCGCAGGCCATCACGGACGAGACGATTGCAGAAGAGGTCGAGTCATACCGAGTTGGACGATGAGGGCCGTATTTAACAATCTGGTATGCGCACGAATTCTCGAAACCGGGATGCCCCAACCATGAAACCCAAAATCCTCATCATCGACGACGACACCTCGCTCCGGCGGGTGCTGGAATACAACCTCCAGGAGGCCGGCTACCAGATAGTTGCCGCGGCCAGCGGCGAGGAGGGGTTGCGGCTGTTCGGGGAGGAAGCGCCCGCCCTGGTCATCACCGACATGAAGATGCCCGGCATGGACGGGCTCCAGGTGTTGAAGGCCGTCAAGGAGCGGTCGCCCGAGACCCTGGTGATGATCATCACCGCCTTCGGCACCGTGGATATCGCGGTGGAGGCCATGAAACTGGGGGCCTACGACTACATCACCAAGCCGTTCAACCGGGACGAACTCCGGCTGACCGTGGGCAAGGCCCTGCAATTCACCGGCCTGGCCGCCGAGAACAAGCGCCTGAAGAACCAACTTGCCGACCGTTCCGACTTCCGCACCATCGTGGGTGCCTCGCGGCAGATGGAGCGGGTCTTCGACATCGTCCGCAAGGTGGCCGACAGCGAGGCGGCGGTGCTGATCACCGGCGAATCGGGCACCGGCAAGGAGTTGGTGGCCCGCTCGATCCACGCCCACAGCGGACGCAGGGATGCGCCTTTCGTCGCCATCAACTGTGCCGCCATCCCCCGCGACCTTCTGGAGAGCGAGCTGTTCGGCCACGTCAAGGGGTCCTTCACCGGGGCGGTGAAGGACAAGACCGGCAGGTTCCAACTGGCCGAGGGGGGCACCCTGTTCCTGGACGAGGTTGGGGAGTTGCCCCTGGAATTGCAGCCCAAGCTGCTCCGGGCCTTGCAGGAGAAGGTCGTGGAGCCGGTGGGAGGGACCACGGCCCACAAGCTGGACGTGCGCCTGGTGGCCGCCACCAACCTGGACATGGAAAAAGCGCTGGGCGAGGGCACCTTCCGGGAAGACCTGTACTACCGGCTTTCGGTTATCCCGATCCACCTCCCCCCCCTGCGGGAACGGCCGGACGACATACCGCTCCTGCTCCGCTATTTCTGCGCCAAGCACGGCAGCCCCCAGGTCGGCTTCGACCGCCCGGCACTGGATACGCTGGTGAACTACGGCTGGCCCGGCAACGTACGGGAACTGGAGAACACGGTGGAACGCCTCCTGATCATGCGCAACGGGGATACCATCACGCACGAGGACCTGCCGGACAAGATCCGCTTCGGGAACGGCGCGCCATCCGGGGCAGCGGCGGTGATCAACCTCCCCCCCGATGGCTATTCCCTTGAACAGTTGGAGCACGAGGTGGTGGTGGCGGCCCTGGAGCGCAACCACTGGAATCAGACCGCCGCGGCCCGTTTTCTGCGCATCCCGCGCCATACCCTCATCTACCGCATGGAGAAATACGGCATCATCCCGCCGGAAAAATAGCCCTGGAAAAACTGAAACATCCGCCACAGAGACACGGAGACACAGAGGAAAAGCAGAGAGAAAACCAATACCTTTTGGGGTGAAATCAAAGGATTTTTCTTTCTCTCTCGCTTTTGCCTTTCTCTGTGAACCTCCGCGTCTCCGTGTCTCTGTGGCGGATTGTTTTACGCCCTACCCTCTGCTGTCGCTGGAGAATATACTCCCACCCCTGTAGGATATTCCACAACCTTTAACCGCCTCACTCGCTGTACATCGCAAACAACCGCTGTATAATCGGTATATTGCATCTTTGGCATACCCCTTGAAACAGATTGAAGCATGACCACGAAACAAACACCGAGGCTCCTTATGAAAACCCGCATCGCCCTTCTTGCCCTGCTCGCCACCGCCATGCTTCCGGCGGGCTTCAGCCGCGCCGGGGAGACCAAACCGGCGGAAAATCTCCCTGAACTGGTGAACACCGCCCTGGCGAACAACCCCGACCTGAAGTCCTCCGAAGCACGCTGGACGATGTTCAAAAACCGCATCGCCCAGGCAGGTTCCCTGGACGACCCAATGCTGATGCTCAAGATCCAGAACGGCGTGGTGAACGACCCCCTCAATTTCAGCAAGGAGGCCATGACCGGCAAGGTGATCGGGCTTTCCCAGCAGATTCCGTTCTGGGGCAAGCGGGGACTGAAGGAAGAGATGGCGCAGAAGGATGCCGAGTCGTACCGCTGGCAGGTTGAGGAACGGAAACTGGAACTGGCCCGCATGGTGAAGGAGACCTGGTATGAGATCTACTTCACCGACAAGTCCCTGGAGATTGTGGACAAAAATATCCACATACTCGACGATTTCATTACCATTGCCGAAACCAGGTACTCCGTCGGCCAGGGTACGCAGCAGGACGTTTTCAAGTCCCAGGTCGAGCGTTCCAAACTACTGGACATGAGGATCTCCCTGGAACAACAGCGCACGAGCCTTGAGGCGGCCCTCAACGCCCTGCTCGCGCGTCCGGCGGAAACCCCGGTGGGCAAAATCCCCGACTTCGAGATCAGGCCGGTGACCCTTTCGGCCGAGTCGTTGCGGAAGACGGCCAATGACAACCGCCCCATGATCAAGAGCCTGAAGGCGCTCATCGACAAGGGAGAAGCGGGACGCAAGCTGGCCCGAAAGGAGTCGTATCCCGATTTCAACGTCTCCATGGAATACATGCAGCGCGATCCGGCCATGGGCAGCGACGGGGCCGATATGTACAGCCTCGGCGTCACCTTCAACCTGCCGCTGCGGCGGGAGCGGCGCCACGCCATGGTGGCGGAAGCGAATTCCGCAACCAACATGGCCGGCCAGGACTTGAACAGCCTTAAAAACAGCATCGATGCCGGCATCTCCGACCTGATCGCAAAACTCGACAAGCGCCGCAAACTGGCGAACCTCTACAAGAGCGGCATCATCCCCCAGGCGGACCAGTCCCTGGAATCGGCGATCATCGGCTACAAGGTCGGCAAGGTGGATTTTCTGACCCTGCTGGACAGCCGGACCACCTTGTTCAATTACGAGCGGGACTATTACGAATCACTGGCCGAGTACCAGATACGGATGGCGCAGCTCGAGGCGATGGTCGGCGTGGAGTTGTCGAACAAATAGCTATCATGGCGGGGCGCCTCTTATAGGCGCCTATTACCGGGCAGACACGAACGTTAGCCCTACGGAGACAAAAAATGGCCCTGAACAAGAAGATTACCCTCCCCCTGACCCTTCTGGTACTTGCCATCGTCGTCGCCAGCTGGCTGTACAAAAGCGGCAAGCTGAACAAGGTGAACGGCTGGACCAAAAGCGACGGCACGGCCAAACAGGAGATGAGCGCCAAACCGCTGTACACCTGCCCCATGCACCCCTTCATCATCAAGGACAAGCCGGGGGTTTGCCCGATTTGCGGCATGGAGTTGATCAAGAAGATCAACGACGCCCAGGCCGCCACCACCCAGACCGCGGCGGAGAAGAAGCAGGCCGCGATGCTCGGCAATGTCTCCATTTCGCCGACCCAGCGGGTGATGGCCAACGTGGCCACGATGGAGGTGAGGCTGGAAGATATGAACAAGGAGATCAACGCCGTGGGCATCGTGCAGTACGACCAGACGCGCCAGGCCAAGGTAACGGCCTGGATCGCCGGACGCATCGACAAGCTCAACGTCAGCGAGGTCGGCGCCTACGTCGGCAAAAACAGGCCGGTGGCCGAAGTCTATTCTCCCGATCTCCTGTCGTCCCAGCAGGAATACCTGCTGGCGGTGAAGAGCCGCGGCCAGTTGAAGAACTCGCCGATCCCCGCCATCTCCCAGAACGGCGAGGGACTGGTGCAGTCGGCCAAGCAGCGCCTGATGCTGTACGGGGTCAAGGAGAGCCAGATAGCGGAACTGGAAAGGGCCGGCAAGCCCAACATCCGCCTGCCGATCTACACGCCCCTGTCGGGGGTGGTCATCGACAAGATGGTCCAGCAGGGGCAGTACGTCAATACCGGCGACGTGTTGTTCAATATCGCCGACCTCTCCAGGGTATGGGTCGAGGTCGAGGTCTACGAGAACGAATTCCCCAACATAAAGATCGGGCAGAGGGTGGAGATCCAGTCCCAGTCCTTCCCCGGCAAGCCCTTCAGCGGCAGGATCGCCTTCATCTATCCCTTCCTCGATCCCAAGACCAGGACGGTCAAGGCCCGGGTGGAGATGGCCAACCCCGGCATGAAGCTCAAACCCGACATGTTCGTGCGGGCGTCGATCAAGGTGGGGTTGGGCAAGGCCATCGTCGTGCCGGTCACGGCGGTGATGGATACGGGTAAGCGTCAGGTGGCCTGGGTCGAGACCTCTCCCGGCATGTTCGAACCGCGGGACGTGCAGTTGGGCCAGCGCACCGACGACCGGGTGCAGGTCATCTCCGGCCTCAAACCGGGGGACAAGGTGGCGGTCTCCGGTGCCTACCTGATCGACTCGGAGTCGCAGCTCAAGGGAAATGGCGGCGGCTCGGAAGCCATGCCCGGCATGAAGATGGACGACAAGAAACCGGCGCCAACGACACCGGCCCCGGCACCGGCAAAGAAGGATTCGCTGAAGATGGACGATATGAAGATGTGATTTGAATTCTATTTTGCCACGGAGCCACAGAGGCTCAGAGAAAAGCAGGAGTACGGCAAACAAAAGACAGCAATTCTAACGACGATTTACGCAAAAGATTTTTGTTTTTCTCTGTGATTCTCTGTGTCTCTGCGTCTCTGTGGCAGAAGATAAGGTTTTCTCCCCATGATCGAAAAAATCATCGAATACTCCGCCAGAAACCGCGTCATCGTCCTGATGATCTTTGCCCTGATCATAGCCTTAGGCGTCTGGTCGGTGTACAAGACCCCGGTGGACGCCATCCCGGACCTGTCCGACAACCAGGTGATCGTGTTCACCGACTACCCCGGCCGTTCGCCCCAGGTGGTGGAGGACCAGGTCACCTATCCCCTGGCGGTCAACCTGCAGGGGCTGCCCCAGGTCAAGGCGGTGCGCGCCTCGTCGGCCTTCGGCTTCTCCATGATCTACGTGATCTTCGAGGACAAGGCGGACATCTACTGGGCTCGAACCCGCGTTCTGGAGCGCCTCAACTACGCCGCCTCCCTGCTGCCCGCCGGCGTGGTGCCGACGCTTGGCCCGGACGGCACCGGGGTGGGACATGTGTTCTGGTACACCGTCGAGGGCAAGGGGTACGATCTGGAGCAGTTGCGCACCTTGCAGGACTGGTTCGTGCGCTACCAGTTGAACACCGTTCAGGGGGTGGCCGAGGTCGCTTCCATCGGCGGTTATGTCCGGGAATATCAGATCGATCTGGACCCCAACAAGCTGTTCGCCTACAACATGAAGATCGGCCAGGTGATGGAGGCGGTCAAGCGCTCCAACAACGACGTGGGGGGCAGGCTGATCGAGCAGGCCGACGCCGAATACCTGATACGCGGCCAGGGCTACGTGAAATCCGTGGCCGATCTGGAGAATATCGTGGTCGGGGCCGACATGCGCGGCACCCCGATCTACGTCAGAAACCTGGGCACGGTCCAGATGGGGGGCGCCATCCGGCGCGGCCTGCTGGACGAGAACGGCCAGGGAGAGGCCGTGGGCGGGATCGTGGTCATGCGCTACGGCGAAAACGCCAAGGACGTCATCGACCGGGTCAAGGAGAAGATCACCGCCCTTGAGAAGGGGCTCCCTCCGGGGGTGACGATCAAGGTCGCCTATGACCGCTCCGACCTGATCGAGCGGGCCATAGAGACCCTGAAAAGGGCCCTGACCGAGGAATCCATCGTGGTCTCTCTTGTGATCCTGGTATTCCTGCTCCATTTCCAGAGCGCCCTGGTGATCGTACTGACCCTCCCCATCGCGGTGCTGATCTCGTTCATCACCATGAAGTTGATGGGGGTCACCTCCAACATCATGTCCCTGGGAGGCATCGCCATAGCGATAGGCGTTCTTGTGGACGCCGGTGTCATCATGGTGGAGAACTGCTACCGCCACCTTTCCGAATTGCCCCCGGAGGAGAGGAAGGAGCGGCACCTGGAGGTGATCATTACCTCCGCCAAACAGGTGGGCCGGGCCATCTTCTTTTCCCTGGCCATCATCGTGCTCTCCTTTGTGCCGGTATTCCTGCTGGAAGGACAGGAGGGCAAGCTGTTCCATCCCCTGGCCTTCACCAAGACCTTCTCCATGATGGGCTCGGCCATGATCGCCATCACCCTGGTGCCGGTGCTGATGTACTACTTCATGCGCGGCAAGATGCCGCCCGAGAGCGCCAACCCGGTTTCCTCCTTCTTCATCCGGCTTTACTCGCCGGTCATCCGCTGGGTGCTGAAATGGAAGAAGACCACCATTGCCCTCAACCTGGTGGCGCTGGGGATCGCCATCCCCCTGTTCATGCACATGGGGAGCGAGTTCATGCCGCCTTTGGATGAAGGGTCGCTCCTCTACATGCCGGTCACCCTGCCCAACGTCTCCATCACCGAGGCCAAGCGCCTGATCCAGGTGCAGGACACCATCATCAAGAGCGTTCCCGAGGTGGAGAATGTCCTGGGCAAGGTCGGCCGCGCGGAGACCTCCACCGATCCGGCGCCGGTTTCCATGTTCGAGACCATCATCATCCTCAAGCCCAAGGACCAGTGGCGGCCGGGGGTGAAGAAGGCCGACATCGTGGCCGAACTGGACGCCAAGCTCCAGATCCCCGGCGTGCGCAACGGTTGGACCCAGCCGATCATCAACCGCATCAACATGCTCTCCACCGGGGTGCGCACCGACCTGGGGGTCAAGATCTTCGGCTCCGACCTGAACGTACTGAAAAGCCTGGCCGTGCAGGCCGAGGGGATACTGAAGACCGTGCCCGGTGCGGCGGACGTGGTGGCCGAGCGGGTCACCGGCGGCAACTACATCGATATCGACGTGGACCGGGAGGCGGCGGCCCGGTACGGCATCAGCGTGGGCGACATTCAGGACGTGATCGAGACCGCCTTGGGAGGGTCGGCACTTTCTACCACGGTTGAAGGAAGGAACCGCTTCCCGATCCGTATCCGCTACGAGCGTGATTACCGCGACAATATCCCGGCCATCCGCCAGATCCTGGTGGGGAGTGCCGACGGCGCCCAGGTGCCGCTGTCGCTGGTGACCAAGCTCAAGATTTCCACCGGTGCGCCGGAGATCAACAGCGAAGGGGGGCTGCTGCGCTCCATCGTCTTCCTCAACGTGCGCGGCCGCGATATGGGCGGCTTCGTCACCCAGGCCAAGGAGGTACTGGAAAAGCAGCTCAAGCTCCCCGCCGGCTACTACGTGGCCTGGTCCGGCCAGTGGGAGAACCAGGTGCGAGCCAAGGCCCGCCTGAAGATGCTGGTGCCGGCCGGCATGCTGATCATCTTCATCCTGCTCTACTTCACCTTCCACTCGGCCCTGGAGGCCAGCATGGTCATGCTCTCGGTCCCCTTTGCCCTGGTGGGCGGGGTTTACCTGGTGGCGGCCCTGGGGTACAACCTGTCGGTGGCGGTGTGGGTCGGCTTCATCGCCCTCTACGGCATCGCCGTGGAGACCGGGGTGGTGATGGTGATCTACCTGCACGAGGCCCTGGACCGGAAACTGATCAACGGTCCCTGCACGGAGCAGGACATCTACGACGCCACCTTCGAGGGCGCCGTGCTCCGCCTGCGGCCCAAGCTCATGACCGTGGCCGTGGCGCTTTTGGGCCTGGTGCCGATCATGTGGTCCACCGGCACCGGGGCCGACGTGATGAAACCGATCGCCGCCCCCATGATCGGCGGCATGATCTCCTCGGCAGTGCATGTGCTGATCATGACGCCGGTGATCTTCGTGCTGATGAAGAAGAGGGAGCTTCGGAAGGGGACACTCAAATACAGCGGTATGAAGCATTGAGATCAAAATCATAATCCGCCACGGAGACACGGAGACACGGAGAAAACCGGGAGCAGGCAAAACAGAAAAATTTAGATACTGATTTAACTCTTAGAGCATTTCTGGTTTTCTCTGTGTACCTCAGCGTCTCCGTGCCTCTGTGGCGGATGTTGATCCTAAAGCAGTAAAAAAACTACTCAGCAACAAAAGGAGAACAACGATGAAAAAGCAACTACTGATCCTCGCAGCAGCAACCCTGGCCCTGGCGGCCCCCTCGGCTTTCGCGGCCATGGACCACGATTCCATGCCCATGGACCACGGCTCCATGAAGATGGAACATGGCGGCGGCATGATGTCCATGGGCAAAAAGGTCCATGAAGAGGTCGTGGACGGCGTCAAGGCGACCTTCAATGTCATGGACATCCAGAAAAAGATGAAGGAGATGGGGATGAAGGAAACCCATCACATCATGGTGATGTTCACCGACGCCAAAACGGGAAAGATGATGAGCGGCGGCGAAGCAAAGATCAAGGTCATGGGACCGGGCAAATCCGAACAGGTCAAGGACCTGATGGGCATGGAAGGGGGCTTCGGCTCCGATTTCACCCTGGCGAAGAAGGGCAAGTACGGCGTGATGTGCAAATTCAAGCTGGCCGACGGCAAGGTGCGCAGCGCCAAGTTCTGGTACACGGTGAAGTAATCGGCGCTGCCTGAAATACGAGCGTGATTGGACCCACCGGCGGAGGCGCTTCCGGAAGGAGCGCCTCCGCCAACCCGCCGGGAGCCGCCCATGAAAAAGATCAACCTGCTCATCCCGATTCTTCTCACCGCCCTGCTGTCCGCCGGTTGCACGAAGAAGCAGGCGCCTCCGCCGCCTCAACCGGCCAGGATCTCGGCGACAGCCGCCTACGAAAAGTATTTCGGCCCGGCTCCGACCACGGACAAGGGGACCTGCTTCGCCTTCGTGATCTACTTCCCGTCGGCCAGGGAGGCGGGCAAGGTGGTGCCGTTCCCCTTCTTCACCTTTGACGAGGCCAGCATCAGGAAGGTGGCCGTCGAACGTCTGCTGAGCGGCATGGACGTCGGCAGCTACAGGGGCGAATTTCTCCAACCGTTTCCGGCCGGAACCCGCATTGTGTCCATGGACGAAGCCCAGGGCACGGTGACGGTGACCCTGAGCCGCGCCATGCAGGATAAGGCCGCGGAACCGGCGGCGCGGGCCATTGCCCTGACCCTTCGCCAGTTCAAGGGGATAGCCGCCGTCCGGATCAAGGTGGAAGGCGTCGAGCGGCCGTTGGACGTTCAGGCCGATGAAAGCGTCGTACTGCCCCCCGGTCCGCCCCGCCTGCTGAGCGTCACGGCCGTCAAAGACAAGGGGGCCAAGGCTGTCGGAGAGGTGAACGCCTTTTTCGACCGCCCGGTGGAAATAACGTCGCTGAACATCATGGACAACGCGGGAAAACCCTTCGAGGGCGACGTGTACCACTCGGTCTTCGACATGGCGGCCGTAATGAAGCCGCGGCAGCCGGAACGCTTCACCGCCGGGATGCCGGTCCGGGTACGCTGGGACGTGAGGGACAAACTCGGCCGCACGGCCCAGGGTACCGACACCCTTCCCCTGGAGGTCAGGGAACATGTCGAATAAGGAAATTGAAACCTGATTCGATGCACCGCCCACGGCCGCCCCTGCTCCGGCGCAGCACGCTGGACGGAATCAGCGCTTGAATCAAAACCAAACGCTGCTATCATAGGGCAATCATGCTGTCCGACCGGGAGGTTTTGTATGCGCCGTGCGTTTCTGTTGCTGTCACTGTTCCTGATGCTGCCTGGCTGCGCCTTTGTCAATGTACCGCTGATCCCGCCCCCCAGCCCCCTGGCCGAACAGGTCCTGGAAGGCGACGGAGCCAAGAAGATCCTGCTGCTGGACATCAGCGGCACCATCTCGGAGGAGGAAAAATCGGGCGGCCTGCTGGGGCGCTCCTCCCCCTCGCTGGTTTCCGTGGTCCGCGAATCGCTGCACAAGGCGGAACAGGACCGGGATGTCGCCGGCGTCATCCTGCGCATCAACTCCCCCGGCGGCACCGTGACCGCCAGCGATATCATCCGCCACGACATCAACATGTTCAAAAAACGCAAGAAGGTCCCGGTGCTGGCCTGCATCGTGGGCACCGGCGCGTCGGGCGGCTATTACGTGGCCACGGCGGCCGACGAGATCACGGCGCACCCCACGGCCATCACCGGCAGCATCGGCGTGATCCTGATGAAATTCAACGTGGAAGGGTTGATGGGCAAGATCGGGGTGGAAGAACAGACCGTCAAGTCCGGCGACAAGAAGGACATCATGTCCCCCTTCCGCAAGGCCACGCCGGAAGAGGTGAAGCTGGGGCAGGAGATCATCGACCAGCTCTACGGCCGGTTTCTGGATGTGATCATGGAACGGCCCGGGAACAGCCTCACGAGGGATGAACTACGCAAGGTGGCCGACGGCCGGGTCTATACCGCAAGCCAGGCGCTGGAGGCAAAACTGATCGACCGGATCGGCTACCTGGACGACGTCATCGCCGAGATCCGCACGGCCGCGGGCGACGGGAAGGCGCGGGTGGTGAGCTATTACCGCCCCGGCAGCTACAAGGGGAGCATCTATGCCGGCGCAGCCGAGAAGGCGGGGCTGGCCGAGGCGTTGAGCGGTTGGGATGCCTTTGGAGCCAGCAGCTTTATGTATTTGTGGCGGCCTTAAAAATCGATGGGACTTAGGGGGTAATAGACTGATAGGACTTAATAGGACTGATGGGACCAATGGGACATATGGGACCAATAAGTTATTTTATAAGTCCTATAAGTCCTATCAGTCCCATTAGTCCCATTAGTCCCATTAGTCCCATTAGTCCCATTAGTCCCATTAGTCCCATTAGTCCCATTAGTCCTATTTATCGCCTGCCCCCACGAAGTTCTCCAGCAACCGCCGGGCGATGAGATCATAGCCCCCCTCCGCCTCCCAGGCGGCGACCAGCTCGTCGGCGCGCCCCCTGGTGGCCGGGTCCCAGGCGCACCAGGCGCGGATGATCTCTTCGGTCACTTCGGGATGGAACTGGGTTCCCCAGGCGCACGGCCCGATGCGGAAGGCCTGGTGCGGGCAGGCCGGCGAAGCGGCCAGAAGGACGCCCCCGGCGGGGATATCGAAACTGTCGTGGTGCCACTGGAAGGAGCCGAACCGGGAAGCGAGACCCGCGAAGAGCCGGTCCTCCCTGCCCGCCGCAGTCAGTTCAACCTCCAGCGTTCCCAGCTCCTCCCAGCGGTTTGCCACCACCCTGCCCCCCAGGGCCGCCGCCAGCAGTTGCCCCCCCAGACAGATCCCCAGGTACGGGACGGACTGTGCCACCATCTCCCGGATGAATCCCTTTACCGGTACGAGAAAGGGATGGCGTTGGTCGTCATTGGCGCACATGGCGCCTCCCAGGACGATCACCCCCTGGGTCTCTTCCGGCAGGGGCAGCGGTTCGTCGCGGTAGGCATGGCAGACCGTGACCGCCACGCCCAGGTGCCGGAGGTGCCCGGTGATGTTGCCCGGCGGGACTTCAGGGTCGTTCTGGATGATGTGGAACATGTGAAACTCCTCTATGAGGTTGTTGAAAAACAGCCATCTCGCCGCCATCCTCGAATGCCCTTTTGTGCGGCGTAGCGCTGCTACGCCTCCGCAGGGCCTTCTGCGGGTGCGACGATCTGACTATTTTTGAACAACCTGAGGTTTTCAACAACCTTTTACTTGAGCGGGTAGTCGGACATGCGGACGAAACGTAAGCCGCGGTGCAGCAACTCCGGGACAGCGGCCATGATGCCGGCCCCCGTGCCGCTTTCCGGGTGGTTCATGTGGCAGATGATGATGTCTCCCGGACCGGCCTTCAGAAGCGCCGCCCGGACCTGGGCCGCGCTGTAGGTCGCTCCGGCGTCCCCCAGGATGCTGAAACCGGCCACCTCGTGGCCCAAGGCGTTGGCGACCTCCACCGCAACCTCGTCGTAATAGGCCGTGCCGGAACGGTAGAGCTTCGGCCGTTTCCCGGTGATCGCTTCGATCTTGCGGGCGTTCCGCTCGATCTCCTCCACCAGTTCGCCGGTATCCTTCGTGCCCTGGATGCCGTACACCGACCTGCCGTCGACCGAGGCCGGCTTGTGCCACATGCCGTGGTTGGCGATCTCGAACAGCGGGTTGGCGGCCAGGCGCTTGAACAACTCGGGGTTGGCGTCGATCCAGCGGGCATTGATGAACAGGGTGGCAGGTATCCGCTCCCGCGCCAGAAAATCCATCAGTTTGGCATCGACCCCTTTGCCTTTCCCGCTGCCGCAGGCATCCAGGGTCAGGGCGACCACCTTGTCCCGTGTGTCCAGCCGGGTGCGCACGCCGCGAACCGTCTCGCCCCACTGGAGCGGAACGCGCCCGCCAAAGCGTTCGACCACCTGCTGTTTGACGCTGTCGAGGGTGGGCAGGGGCTCTGCGGCGCATACCGGCAGAACCGCACACAGCAGAACCGGCAAGACCAGAAAAGCCGCCTTCGCCTTCCCGGACAACAACCTCACAGGATTCCTCCCCCGATTCATTTGTGCCTCCTGATCCCCAGGAGCCGCGCGGCCGCCAGCCCGATTCCGGCCGAAGCGATACTCAGCATGGCCCCCATCTTGGCGGCTCCCTGGAGGGTGGGATCGGCGAAGGCCTCTCCCGCCACGAACAGGGCCACGGTAAAACCGGTACCGGCAATGATGCCGGCCGTCAGGAGATCGGTGCGGTGCATCCCCCGAGGCAGGGCGAAGCCGAACCGGGACGCCACCCAACTGAAAGTGAAGATGCCCAGGGGCTTGCCGCAGAGCAGGGCCGCCAGAACCAGCCAGGTGACGGTCCCCATACTGGAGAACTCGACCCCCGCATTGGCCAGTCCGAACATGAACATTCCCATGTCCACCAGCACCTTCCACTCGTGTTCGAATTGGGACAGGGGCGTATGGTCCGCCAGGTCCTCTTCGAAGAGCCCTTTGGTCTCACGGCGGCCGTGTGGCAGGAAGGGAACGATGAAGACCAGGGCCAGGGCCGGATGGAGGTGGGCATGGTGCAGGCCGCTCCAGCTCAGGGCGCCGCCGCAGATAACGGCGGGCCAGTAGCTTTTGACCTTCAGGCGGCGCAGGCCGTAGGCGACCAGCATCCCCAGAACGGTCAACAGCAGCCAGATCGGCTCCACCGGCAGGTTGGGATCGGGATAGAAGATAGCGATGATCGCCAGGCCGACGGCATCGTCGGCCACGGCCAGGAGAAGCAGATAGGATACCGCCGGATGGGCCGCGCCGAAGACGGCGCGGGCGGCCAGCCACGCCAGGGCGATGTCGGTGGCGGTGGGGATGCCCCACCCGGTGTGCAGTTTCGGGCCGCCGATCACGGCGTTCAGCCCCAGGTAGACCACAACCGGCCCCAGCACGCCGCCCAGGGTGCCCAAAAGCGGATTGACGGCTCGGGACGGAGGGTTGAGGGCGCCCCCCGGCAGGCAGCTCTTGGTGATCTCCACCGCGGCGATGCCGAAGAAGAGCACCATGAACAACTCGTTGGTGATAAAGTGGAACGAGCCACCCAACACAAGCGGTTGTTTGAGAAATGCGTGGTACCCGGACGGGTCGAGGTTGACCCAGGTAAGGGCCACTACCACACCGGTAAGCATTGGGACGGAAAATTCGAGCAGCAGGTTGATGCGTTGTTTCATGAGGATCATCCAGAGGTTGGTTTTCGGCGAAGTGTAGCACCGTTTGAGCCGGGTGTGAAGCGATACCTGCTGTTTCTTGTTGACCTGTGCGGTGAAGCGGCTATGATTTGGCATTGTCCCGAATTCGCAACGCCTCCCCGGCTTTTCCGGACGCCGGGGCTGCCGGCGTCGCGAACCCGGGATTACCGGAAGAACGAGGAGAGCCCGTGCCCAAGCGCCTGCCGAAAATGCTGTACGCCGATGAAAAGGGGAACATCTACGACCATCCCGAGCTCTGTATGGCCGGGATGAACGGGAACGTGCCGGTGCTGCCCGAGGATGTAGAGCTGATCCCGCTGCCCGAAGACAGCCGCCTGTTCACCATGCCCGCCATGCCGCCCATTGCCTGGGACGAGCGCCAGCAGAGCTTCGTCACCCTGGACCGCATCAGGGAGGGGAAACGGCAGCGGCGCATCCAGGCGGTGTCGGCCTTCATGGCGCCCGGCTACGTGCGCACCCTGCTGCCCGCCTGCGACTATTCCCGCAAGACGGCCCACCTGCCCCTCTGGTCCTACACCGCCGTGGGGTGGGACGAGGAGCGGGACTGTTTCGTGGTGGCCGCGTCCAAGGTGGACAACAACAGCAACTGGAACCCGGTCAATTACGACGACCGCACCCTGGACCCGCTGGTGCGCCAGCGGCTGGCGGAGATGCCGGGCAACCGTCTGCTGGAGCAGCTATCCCGCTGCGCCGTGGACTACCACTGCTTTGCCGCGAAGAACCTCTTCTACCGCCGCTGGGAAGCCCCCCTGCCCACCTCGCCGGTGTGCAACTCCGCCTGCCTGGGGTGCATCAGCCTGCAACCGTCCGAATGCTGCCCGGCCAACCACGAGCGCATCGGTTTTGTGCCGACCCCGGAAGAGATCTGCCAGATCGCCCTCCCCCACCTGGAACAGGCCGAACAGGCCATCGTCTCCTACGGCCAGGGGTGCGAGGGGGACCCGATCCTCCAGGCCGACACCATCGCCGAGGCGACACAGCGCCTGAAAAAGGCCACCAGCCGCGGCACCATCAATTTCAACTCCAACGGCTCCATCCCGGAGCGGGTGCAACTCCTGTGCGACGCGGGCATGGACTCCTTCCGCTTCTCCATGAACTCGGTGCGGGAAGAGCTGTACAACCGCTACTACCGCCCCAAGGGATACGCCTTCGGCGACGTGCTCCGCTCGGTGGAGATCGCCAAGAAGGCGGGCCGCTTCACCATGATCAACTACCTGGTCTCCCCCGGCGTCAGCGACGCCCCGGAGGAGGTGGAAGCGCTGCTCCGCTTCCTGGGCGAGACCGGCATCGACATGATCCAGATGCGCAACCTGTCCATCGACCCGGATTTTTACAACCAGGAGATGGGGGTGAGCGGGAAGGGGATCGGCATGTACCGGCTGTTGGAGCGCTTGAAACGGGAGTTTCCCAAGGTGCAGTTCGGGTACTACAACAGGACCAAGGAGAATTTCTTTCCGGAAGGGTATGAGCAGGGGTGGCCGATCTAGTATTACGCTTGACGTAATACCATGTTTCAGTTAGGATGATCGCATATGATAAAGAGTTTCCACGACAAAGACACCGATGTGCTCTTTGATGACCGGCTGGTAAAGCGTTTTCAGGCTTTTGAGAGACCAGCGCGGCGGAAGCTGATGTACCTGCACAGAGCAAGGACGTTGCAGGATTTGCTTGTACCACCCGGTAACAGGTTGGAGGCCCTGAGCGGCAACCGTGACGGTCAATACAGCATACGCATCAATGATCAATGGCGTATCTGCTTCACATGGCTCGACGGCGACGCATATGATGTCGAAATCGTGGATTACCACTGAAAGGAACATTCGATGAGAGAATACCTTGATCCCATACACCCCGGCGAGATTTTGCTGGAAGATTTTTTAAAGCCGATGGGGATCAGCATCAACAAGCTGGCGCGTGAAATTGACGTACCGCCGGGGCGGATAAGCACCATTGTCAACGGCAAACGATCCATTACTGCCGATACTGCATTGCGCTTGGGAGCTTACTTCGGGGTGTCACCGGAGTTGTGGTTGAATCTCCAGGCTGATTATGATCTGCGGGTTGCTCGACGAACGGTCAAATTGCACATCGTACCGCTGAAGCTTGCTGCATAAATTCAGCAAATGGTAGGTCCATGACATGCCGGGCAATGCCTGGCCCCACGGCATTCTCCCAAGCACCTCATCCCCTCCCAATTGTAGTCAACATTCAAAAACAAGCCGAGACGGGAGCGACGCACGCCCCTATTTCCCCGGAACCACCAAGACCTGCGGCGTCGCCCCCTTGCCCTTGCGGACAAAGCGCTCGTCAAAGGTATAGAGTGCTTCCGTTGCATCGCCGGAGGCCAGGTGCAAGGCATCGGCGAAATCGAAGCCCTGCGCGTGGAAATCAAGTGCGGCAGTCACCTGCCCGGCAGACTCGGCAATCACCATGGGCAGCCCCAGGATGTGCAGCAATGATGTGTGTATGACGGCCGGCTTTATCCCGTATGCCGCCCGCAACACCCACTCCAGTTCCAGCAGCACGGTCTTGGGCAGAAACACGGCGTCCGCCTGTTCCAGAAGCTTCATGGCGCGGCGGGCCTGAAGCTCGTCGTCGTTGGTCAGGTAGCGCACCCAGACGTTGGTATCGAGGGTAATCATCAACGCCGCCCCTTGCGCCAGATGCGCGCCAGCTCGTCATCGATTGCCGCCTGCATCTCGTCAAGACTTTTCGCCGGGCCTTTATAACCGGTGCAGCCAAGACCGCTCTCCAGATCGGTGGCGGGAAACACGTTCAACGGCTTGAGCAAAACGCCGCCCTGCACATCTTCGACGACAAAGCGCGTTCCCGGCTGCCAGTGATGGCTGGAACGAATGGTTTTGGGAATGATCACCTGACCCTTGCTTGACAGCAGTGTCGTTTCCATAAGGGACCTCGCGTAAGATTTGGTAAGACAATGATACCTGGGTCGGGCAATGGGCGCAAGGGGAATCTGAAATAACCTCTTGAATATTCTGGGGGCAGAATGCAATTATAGTCTTGGCCGAAAACAATAAATTGTATTATGCACCCGGAATAATCCCAAAGTGAGATATCAATTTACGTATGCTCCCTGGAATTCTCCAGCAGCTTTCTATAGGAAAATTGTATGTTTAGATCCGTTACTTACTCTTCTTCTGATAGGTACTGTAGGTATTTGGATATCTCTTTATGCCATGGATATTGTTCTGGCGTCTGTGGCGGACGATTTGGGTATTATCTGAAAGATAGTTTTGCCTTAGAAAAACTCCCTTATGACCTTAAGCTATCTAAGCTAATCATAGCTGGTGCGCTATCTCCAGATTTATTTGTAAGGTTACCGAACTCATTTTTTAAAAAATGGACCAACTTCCCAGAGCATAGAGCCATTTGGCAGGGTAATAAAAGCAAGACTGACGAAGCAGCCAGTAAATATGATATTCATTTGAATCCTTTGGGTGATTTGTCCTTGAGTAATTTGTTGCATCCATATGACATTGAACCTCTAAAATCAAAATTTGTAGAAAGCTTTAAAACCGGCATACCCAAAGGACTAAATGTAATCAGAATGGCAGAAAGCAGAAAATTTCTGCCATATGAAGCATATTTCGCTTATTGGCATGGTTATGTTATTGTTGATGCACTAATTGGCTACCTCGATATAGATCGGTTCTTGTCGGAAAAACAAGGATTGACAAAGATAATTAAGAGGATTTCTGATGTTAATATAAATTGGCATCAAAGATATAGAAGTCTTTTTAACAGATTATCGTTATACCGAACTGCAATGTCTGTTATTGTGTATCAGAATACTAAGTGTGATTTGCCTGATAAGCATATTTCTAAATTTTTACTTGATTTTTCAGAATCGACAGAAGAAACACTAGAGACTGATTTAGAGCAATTATTGATATTGCATGATAGATGGCAACGTGAAATTTGTGGCAATGGCAGAGTTCATCTTAATAAAGCATTTGACTTGTTAAAGCAGGATATATATCTATTATTTGAATGGCTTTGCATTGCTACTGGACTTGGTGAGGATTACTATTTCAAAAAATGGAGTTATGAATATTGGCGTACTGCTGAATGGACCCAGCTAAAAGATATCATTGCTTATGAGGATTTCGAATTACGGAAAACTTTTTTAAGATTTATGCGGTTTTATTGCAAAGAAATTGAAGTATTTGGATATACTGATAGCCTCGATATCACCTATACAAATTTATGTGAAATTAGTAGTTTTGCACCTTGGACACGTTCCTTTAGCGAAATGCACAAGAGTATCAATAATAATTCAATTATTAATTTTAAACAGCCGAGAATATTGGACTATCTGATTATTATTACGATAAGAACAGAAATTGTTATACGGGATATGTATATTAAGTCCATTAATAAAGAAAAATCGCCTGACAATTTACTGAATAATTTTATTGGCTTTGCGACGGTATTAAAAAATAAAAAATATTCAAAAGTGCTTGAATCGCTTAGTGCTGATTGGAAAAAGACAAAGCTTAATGACATGCCTGAAAATATTCTTGCCCATATAGATTCAATAGAGCATAAAAAGGGCTGGACCAAAGAAATGATGTATTTTTATAAACAGATATTGAAATTTGTAACTTCTAGAAACTATTTTGCGCATCATTCATATAAAGACGAGGCGATCAACACAAGAACCGGGGCAATTACTGCTGATGTTTTGAAATCATGCATACAGTCCTTAATTTTTTTAGAATCTATATTACGAGATAGTTTTTTTAGTCTGCCCTCAAAAAATATTTGAGGTAAGCACTACTATAAAGAGAAGCAAGGGGATCAAGCAAATCCATGGGGGTCGGGTCTACATTCTACACAAAATGTAGAATGTAGACCCGACCCCAGGTAGACTTCCGATAAATTGCATCGTGTCCACCTAATATCCCTAAAATTATGCCTTAAATATTGAAATTACAGCAGCTATCACACCTATTAACGTAATGAGTATACCTATAATCGTTATTTCATGCCGCCTTTGTATGGCGGCCCATCCTGAATCTGTTAGCTTCCAAATATGTTTTTTAGAGTCAAATGGCATACCCATAGTAAACGAGCCATCAGAGTTTAGGTGGCCTGTTGGAATAGATTCATGTAGTAATTCCACCCAGCCCCTCAACTGACACGTATAAATAAGCGCTTGATTTACTTCGGTATCCTGGACTGCAAATTCAAGTACCCATACATTACCGGGTTGCAATACCCCTCTAACGCGCTGTTTAGCCAACTGACGAAGCAATCGATGTATTTTCCAATTATATTCAATCAATTCGAACATCGCTCACTCCTATTCGGGGAATTCCGGGGACATCCATGATACTTAATTGCCTTCCCGTCAATTTTGGCCACGTCTGTCACAAACACGACAAACGCCAAAACACGTCTCTCGCCCTTCTACACCCCGTAAAAACAAATTTCAACGCAAAAAAAGCCCGGAGAGTATCCGGGCTTGCGGGTGCATTTTCTATATCCATCTTACTCAGGCAATAGTATGCCGAATATCCTTCCCCTTGACCATGAAGATCACCATCTCGGCGATGTTGGTGGCGTGGTCGGCGATGCGCTCCAGGGATTTGGCCACGTAGTTGAGCTTGATGGAACGGGAGATGGCGTTGGCATCCTCCAGCATGAAGGTCAGGAGTTCCCGCTGGATCTGCTCGTTGATCTCGTCCACGAAGTTGTCGTCCTTGCAGACCTTGATGGCCAGATCGGCATCGCTGCGCACGAAGGCGTCCAGGGCCTCCTTGACCATCGTCTCGGTCCAGTGGGCCATGCGGGGGATGTCGATGTACGGCTTGAGCGGCGGTTCCTGGTTCAGCTCGCTGGAACGCTTGGCAATGTTGGCGCACTTGTCGCCGATCCGCTCCAGGTCGGTGACGATCTTGAGGGCCAGGGTGATGAAGCGCAGGTCGCGGGCGATCGGCTGGCGCAGCGCCAAAAGCTCCAGGCACTTCTCGTCGATGGTGACCTCCAGGTGGTTCACCTCGTGGTCCATGGCGACGATCCGCTCGGCCAGGGGGGTATCCCGGTCCACAAGCGCCTTGACCGACCCGGAGATCATCATCTCCACCTTGCCTCCCATGGCAAGGAGCATGGTCCGCAGTTCATCCAGCTCTGCGTCGAATGTTGCACTGAAGTGTTCACGTTCCATTTATCTCTATCCTTTCCATCCCCGCAACCTGTTCTGGTTTTCTTTGTATTCAGGGCCGCAAGCCCTGGTCCCTCTGCCGGACAGCCTGTTAGCCGAATCTCCCCGTGATATAGTCTTCGGTCTGTTTTTTCTCGGGATTGGTGAAGACCTTTCGCGTATCGCCGATCTCGACCAGTTCGCCCAGGTAGAAGAAAGCGGTCACATCCGATACCCGCGCCGCCTGCTGCATGTTGTGGGTGACGATGACAATAGTATACTTCGATTTCAGTTCTTCGATCAACTCTTCTATCTTGAGTGTCGAGATGGGGTCCAGCGCCGAGGCGGGCTCGTCCATCAGGATCACTTCCGGTTTGACGGCGATGGTCCGGGCGATGCAGAGGCGCTGCTGCTGCCCCCCCGACAGTTCCACGGCCCCGGTGCGCAGGCGGTCTTTTACCTCGTCCCACAGGGCGACCCGCTTCAGGCTCGACTCGACGATCTCGTCGGCATCGCCCTTTTTCAGCACGCCGTTCAGTTTGTAGCCGGCGATCACGTTGTCGTAGATGGACATGGCCGGAAAGGGGTTGGGTTTCTGGAAGACCATGCCGACCCGGCGGCGGATCGTGACCGGGTCCACGCCGCGGCCGTAGATGTCGGTGTCGTCCAGCATGATGGTGCCGGTCACCCGCGCGGACGGCGTCAGGTCGTGCATCCGGTTGATGCTGCGCAAAACCGTGGACTTGCCGCAGCCCGACGGGCCGATGATGGCGGTCACGCTGTTCTCGGCGACCTCCATGGCGGCATTTTTGACGGCGTGGTTCTCGCCGAAGTGGATGTTAAGGTCACGTATGGATAGTTTGCAATTCATGAAAGCCTCTCTCAGGAGTGTTTGCTTCTGCCGACCCAGCGAGCCGCCAGGCTCAGGCCGAACATCAGTACCACCAGCACCAGCGCGCCGGCCCAGGCCAGACGGTGCCAATCCTCGTACGGCGATATGGCGAAATTGAAGATCTGCAACGGCAGGGCGGCCATGGGTTCGGTAAGCTTTTTGCTCCAGAAATGGTTGCCCAGAGCCGTAAAGAGCAGCGGCGCCGTTTCCCCGGCCACGCGGGCGATGGCCAGCAGAACGCCGGTGATGACGCCGGTCATGGCGCTTCGCAGGGTGACCTTGATACTGGTGCGCCAGAGCGGTACCCCCAGGGCCAGGGACGCCTCGCGCAGCGTTGCCGGCACCATCTTGAGCTGTTCCTCGGTGGTGCGCAGCACGATGGGGACCATGATGAGCGACAGCGCGAAGGAACCGGCCAGGGCCGAAAACCCTTTCAGCGGCACGACCAGCATGCTGTAGGCCACCATCCCGGTAATGATCGAAGGGATGCCGGACAGGACGTCGGCGCAGAAACGGATCGCGGTGGCGAGCTTGCCGTTGCCGTATTCCGTCAGGTAGACCGCGCCGAAGATGCCGACCGGCAGCCCCAGGAGCGACGCCATGCCGATCATGATGGCGGAACCGGCGATGCCGTTGGCCATGCCTCCGCCCGCCTCGCCCGGAGGCTGGGGGATGTTGGTGAAAAATGCCGGGTTGACGGAACTGACACCCATCTTGATGATGTGGTAGAAGATGATAACCAACGGCAAAAGCACCAGGACCGTTGCCGTTCCCATCAACGCGGTGGCCACCAGGTTGGACGCCTTTCGGGCGGCGATCGAACGCAGGTTCATGCTACGTCTCCCTTCCATTTGCGGGTGACGCTCCAGAGGAGCATGCGGGCCAGGAAATTGATGAACAGCGTGACGACCAGCAGGATCAGGCCGATCTCCATCAGCGCCGCGGAATGCAGTTTGGTGGTGGCTTCGGCAAACTCGTTGGCGATGACGCTGGGCATGGTGTATGCCGGCGAGAGCAGCGAGAGCGAGATCTGGGGCGTATTGCCGATCACCATGGTGACCGCCATGGTCTCGCCGATGGCCCGGCCGAGGCCGAGGATCACCGCACCCAGGATGCCGGAACGACCGTAGGGAAGCACGGACATGCGGATCATCTCCCAGCGGGTCGCCCCCAGGGCGATGGCGGCCTCCTTCTGGCTGGACGGCACCGCCATGAGCACTTCCTTGGTGATCGAGGTGATGATCGGGACGATCATGATCATCAGGATGAAGACGGCGGCCAGCATGCTGACCCCGTAGGGCGCTCCCTTGAAAAAGGGAAGGAATCCCAGGCGCTTGATCAGAAAGGGCTCCACGGTGCTTTGCAGCCAGGGGGTCATGACCAGGATGCCCCACAGGCCGTAGATGACGCTCGGGATTGCGGCCAGGAGTTCAACGAGCGAGGCCGTTACGGCGCCCACCCTGTGGGGGGCCAGTTCGGTGATGAACAGTGCGGTGCCGACGCTGAGCGGGGTGGCAAGCAGGATGGCCAGGATCGATGAGACCACCGACCCGTACAGATAGGGCAGGGATGCAAAACTGCCCTGCACCGCGTCCCAATCGCTTCCCGTTACGAACCCCCACCCGAATTTGCGTAGCGACGGCAGGCTTTCCGACACCATCTCAGCCGTCATGATCAGCAGGATGACGAGGATGCTGAGCGCGAAGATGAGGGTGATGGCGCGATAGATGCGGTCACCGTATTTCTTCGTGGTCGTGGTATTCACATGGTCCTCCAATGCGACGCTTTCTCAATCAATCTGTATCGCTATAATCTACCAGCAAAGTGTTACATCCCTGTTACAGCGAAGGAACTATCCGGCAACATTTTCATACCTGTAACAATGCGTTAATGATTGGAATAACGGGAAACAGGCGGGGTCAACCCCGAAGCAGACCTGAATCCATCCTGCACCGGCCCGGCTCCGGTCCTGCCGGGTTGTGGAAACGTCCCGAGGAATACCGGGTGCCCGAAAGGCGCCCGGAACGGAGCGGCCGCGGCATGATGCGTCTCCGGTGCAGGCGCAGCGCTTCGCCGCCGGCGGCCCTCCGCAGTGCTATGTTCCTCCAGCCTGCCGCGGTTTGGACCGGCCGAGGAAAGGCCGCAGCACTGCCGTTTCGGACCGTGCGCCGAAAAAAAGCGCGGCCCGTATGAGGGGCCGCGCGGTGAATGTCGGTGAAGGACTGTTCGTTACTTGATGGTTCCGATGGTTTTTTCCACCATCTTGGCAACGCTTGCCGGGAGGGGGGCATAGAGCAGCGGAGCAGCCATTTTCTGCCCTTTGTGCAGTTCCCATCTGAGGAATTCCACCAACTTCTTGCCTTTGACGGCATCCTTCTGGTGCTGATACACCAGGAGGTAGGTGAAGCCGGCGATCGGGTAGGCATCCTTGCCCGGCTGGTTCACGAGGCCGATACGGTAGTCGGCGGGCATATGCTTGACGGCGCCGGCAGCGGCAGCGGATGTCGAGGCGATCGTCGGTTCGATGAAGTGGCCGGACTGGTTTTGCAGGAACGCGAGCGGAAGTTTGTTCTCGAAGGCATACGCCAGTTCCACGTAACCGATGGAGTATTTGGTGTTCTTGACCTGGCCGGCGACGCCTTCGTTACCTTTGCCGCCCAGACCGATCGGCCACTTGACCGAGGTGTCGGTGCCGACCTTGCTTTTCCACTCAGGGCTGACGCTGCAGAGATAGGAGGTGAAGATGGCGCTGGTGCCGCTGCCGTCGGAACGGTGTACGACGATGATCGGCTCGTTGGGGAGTTTCACGCCGTGGTTGTCATCGGCAATACGCTTGTCGTTCCACATAGTGATCTTGCCGAGGTAGATGTCGACCACGTCGGCGGCCTTGAGCTTGAGCCCCTTGGGGATGCCGGGCAGGTTGTAGGTGATTACGACGGCGCCCATCACGGTCGGGATGTGAAGCAGTTTTCCGGGTGCGGCGGCGAGTTCGGCATCGGAGAGCGGCTTATCGCTGGCGCCGAAATCCACGGTACCGGCGGTGATCTGCTTGATGCCCCCGCCGCTGCCGATGGACTGGTAGTTGAATTTCACCGAGGTGTCGATCTTGGCGTACTCGCTGAACCATTTGGAGTAGAGCGGATAGGGAAAGGTCGCGCCCGCGCCGTTGATCAGCGTCTCGGCGGCAGCCTGGCCCGCGACGCAGACCGTTGCCAACAGGGCGAGCGTCAGAAAACTTTTGCGGATGGTCGAAAACTTCATGTAAACCTCCTAGATTTTTTGTAATCGTTACTGCACAAACAATACTAGGAAAATATTACAGACAGGTTACAAACAGGATAATTATCCGTAACAGAATCGCGCCGGATCAGGCGATGGGGAGCGTGAACGAGAATATGGACCCCTTGCCGATGTCGTTGTTCGCCACGGAGATCTCGCCGCCGTGCAACTGGACGATGTGCTTGGCGATGGCCAGCCCCAATCCGGTGCCGCCCTGGTCGCGGCTGCGGGCTTCATCGACCCGGTAGAAGCGCTCGAAGATGCGGGCGATATCCTTGAACGGGATGCCGATGCCGGTGTCGGCGACGGAGATCTTCAGGAAACCGTCCTTGTCGCCCTTGCGGACCGAGAGGGTCACCATACCCTGGGAAGGGGTGTATTTAATGGCGTTGTCCAACAGGTTCACGATCACCTGTTCCACACGCCCCTGATCGGCCATCACCCGCGGCAGCCCCGCCGGGATATCCATCTGCATCCTGATTTCCTTCTTGTGGGCGTTTTCCTCCAGCAGCATATAGGTCTTGCGCATGGTGCCGGAGATATCCAGCGGGTGGAGGTCAAGCAACATATCCCTGGATTCCAGGGTCGAAAGGGTGAGGATGTCGTTGATCAGGGCCGTCAGCCGTTCGGAATGGCTGAGGATGATCTCCACGAAGCGCACGGCCCGGTCGGCATCCGACTGAAGAGCCCCGTCCAGCAGCGTCTCGGCGTAGCCCTTGATGACCGATACCGGGGTACGCAACTCGTGGGAGACATTCGCCACGAAATCGCGGCGGATATTCTCCACGTGCTTCATATCGCTGATATCGTGGAATACCGCGACAACCCCGCTTTTCCTGCCATCCACGGTGAGCGGCGCCCAGTGGGTGAGCAGGGTAACCTCCCCCGGCTGGATGGTGATCTCGCGGACGAGCTCCTCGCCCTCGGCAGCGCCCAGCGCGGTAAAGGCATCCAGGAGATCGGGATGGCGGGAGATTTCGATCAGCTTTTTCCCCTCCACCTCGCCCGAGAGGGAGAACAGCTTGCGGAATGCAGGGTTCACCAGGGAGATCACCCCCTCCGGCGACGTGACCATCACCCCTTCGCCCATACCGCGCAGGATCGTGTCGAGCTGCTGCTTTTCCGAAGAGAGCCGTTGCATCTGCTGGTCGATCCGCTCGCTCATGTCGTTGAGCACGCGGGCCAGCTTGCCGACCTCGTCATTGGATGACTCCGGTATCCTGACCGGCAATTCGCCGCGTCCGATGCGGGCGGCGGCGGCCGCCATGTTCCGCAGGGGGCGGGACGTCAGGTTGGAAAGGAAATAGCTCAGGACCAGGGCGGCCAGCACGGTCAATAGCGTGGCGATGCCCACCAGCCGGTGCAGGGCGTTGATGGAATTGGTGAGGTAGGACAACGGCAGGGCCACCCGGACAAAACCGTCCGTCCTGCCGCTCCCGTAGGTCATGGCCACATAGAGCATGTCGGTCTTGAGCGTCTCGGAATAGCGCATGGAGATGCCGGTCCCCGTGGCAAGGGCGGCCTGCACCTCGGGGCGGTCCAGATGGTTCTGCAGCTCGCCGAGTTTCCCCTCCGCCACTTCCGAATCGCCGACCACCCGCCCGTCGGGGGCAATCAGCGTCAGCCGGTCCCTGATGGCGGAACCGACCGTCTCCGCCAGCTTCTGGGGAGGCTGCTTCATATTGTCGTACATCACCAGCAGGCGGGCCAGCTTGGCCTGGCTGAGCAGGTTGGCCCGGCTCTCCTCCACCAGGTTCGTCTCAAGGACATGGTCCATGTAGAAATAAAAACTGCCCGCAATCGCAACGATCAAAAGCAGATACGACAACATCAATTTCAGGCGGAATCCCATTGTTACTCCTCTATCTTGTAGCCGAAGCTGCGCACGGTCTTGATCAGATCCCCCGGCTTGCCCAGTTTGCCGCGCAGCCGGGTGATATGCGTATCGACGGTCCGGGTATCGCCCACATTGTTATAGCTCCACACGTTCTGCAACAGCAGTTCCCGGCTCAGCACCCGGCCGGGGCGTTCCGCCAGATACAGCAGCAACTTGTATTCCGTGCTGGTCAGTTCCACCTCGCTCCCCGCGCTCAACACGCGGTGCCGCTCGGTTTCTATGGAAATTCCGCCGATGGAGAGGACCCCCTCGACCGAGGCCGCCGACTGGCTGTCGCAGCGTCTGAGGATCGCCCGGATGCGCAGCAGCAACTCCCGCATGGAAAACGGCTTGACCAGATAGTCGTCCGCCCCCACCTCGAAACCGACGACCCGGTCGATCTCCTCACCCTTGGCGGTCAGCATCAGAACGGGAATCTGGTTGGTGCGGCCGTCCTTGCGGAGTTCCTTGCACACATCCGTTCCCATCATGCCGGGCAGCATCAGATCGAGCACGACCAGGTCCGGCACGTCGCGGCGCGCCATCTCAAGACCTTCGAGGCCGTCATACGACCACTGCATCTTGAAGCCTTCCTTCTCCAGATTGAACACGAGCAATTCAACCAGGTCTTTTTCATCCTCGATAATAAGGATGTTTTTCATTGGAGCCTCCCTGAGGCACAACACAAAAATTTGTTGTATTTTACCCTTTTTTGCCTTCTTGTAACATAGCTTTATTACAATCGTGTTACGATAAGCTAACATGTTTGTGTGTAACGAGGCTTTATTGTCCGATTTTCGTTTTGAATGCCCTGCGCCTGCGGATGCAGGCGGGGAAGAACAGCTATTTTTACTCTTCCTAAATACCTCATGCTTACTGAAATTTTGACTTGCATTTTTCAAAGCATTTGTGTAAACAATGATAAATATATTAGTGTTATTGCAACCCACGCGGTCAGACACATGGTACCGTTACCACATCCACCAGTCAAAGGCAGACTGGTGGAATTTTAGTTTGACTAAAAAGGCGCCCGAGTGAAAAAGAAAAAAATGCTCCTTTCGGCCGAAACCATGGACGTAAGTTTCGTCCGCAAGGTCGAAGCCCTTTCCGGAACGTCGGTCCGGCGTTGCTTCCAGTGCGGCAAGTGTTCCGCCGGATGCCCCATGGCCACCTTCATGGAACACCCCCCCAACCGGGTCGTGCGACTGCTCCAGCTGGGCCAATGGCGCCGCATCCTGGAAGGGCGCTCCATCTGGTACTGCGCCTCGTGCGAGACCTGTTCCACCCGCTGCCCCAACAAGGTGCACCTGGCCTCGATCATGGACGCCTTGCGCAAACTTTCCTGGGATGCCGAAGGGCCGTCCAAGGAAAGCTACGTGCAGTTGGCCAACAAGCTTTTTCTCCAGAACATACGCACCTACGGCCGTCAATACGAGATGCGCCTGGCCGCCGTGTTCAACGTCAAATCCGGCCAGTTTCTGAAAGACCTGATGCTGGGCCCCAAGTTGATCACCAAGGGGAAGCTGAAGGTATTCCACCAGAAAAACAAGAATATGACCGAGATCGAAAAGATCTTCAGCCGCATTGAACGGATGCGGGAGAACGGGGAGGCGCTGTGACCCCCAAGAACATCCTCAAGTATGCCTACTATCCCGGCTGCTCCCTCCATGCTTCGGCCGGCGAATACGACCTTTCCACGCGGGAGCTGTTCAAGAAACTCAATATCGGCCTGACGGAGGTGCCGGACTGGTTCTGCTGCGGCGCCACCCCGGCCCACAACGTGGACGAACTGCTCTCCCTCTCCCTGTGCGCCAAGAATCTGGAACTGGCCGAACAGGTCGATGGCGACCTGGCGGTCGCCTGCGCCGCCTGTTTCTCGCGGCTCAAGACCACCCAGCACGTACTGGGCGAAAGCGACGTCAAACGCAAACAGGTGGAAAAGGCGATCGACGCCCCGGTGCCCCTGAACGGCAACGTCAAGCACCTGCTGGACATCCTGGCCCGCGACCTGGGGCTGGAACGTCTGGAACAGGCCGTAACCAAGCCGCTCGCCGGCCTGAAGGTGGCCTGCTACTACGGCTGCCTGTTGACCCGGCCGAACGACGTGCCGAACCTGGACTGCGTCGAGGCGCCGACCATCATGGAGGACGTGCTGAAAGCCGTGGGCGCCGAAACCGTGGCCTGGAGCCACCGCCTGGAGTGCTGCGGCGCCAACTTCACCCTGTCGCGCCCCGGCGTGGTGGTCCAACTCTCCCACGCCATCCTGGACTCGGCCAAGTCGGCAGGAGCAGACTGCATCATGGTGGCCTGCCCCCTGTGCCACGGCAACCTGGACATCCGCCAGAAAGAGATCGAAGGGGTCTACAGCACCCAGTACGCCATGCCGGTCTTTTACATAACCCAACTGGTGGGCCTGGCCGCCGGCCTGGGAGCCGACAAGCTCGGTCTGGACGCCCTGATCGTCAACCCCATGCCGCTTTTGAAACAGAAACAGCTTTTATAGTTTGCCACGGAGCCACAGAGACACGGAGAACATCAAAGGCATAAATGCGACGGGAAAAACAAAAGGCTTTTCGGGTAACACCAAAAAAGATTTTTTGATTTTGTTTTTTTCCAAAGTTTTTTGTTTTTCTCCTGCTTTTCTCTGAGTCTCTGTGGCTCCGTGGCAAAAAAAGGAAGTGATCGATGTCCAGAATAGGCGTATTTATCTGCCATTGCGGTGAAAACATCTCCCGGACCGTGGATGTGGAGCGCGTCGCGGCCCAGGTCGGCACACTGCCCGGCGTGGCCTTCTCCACCGACTACAAGTACATGTGTTCCGACCCCGGCCAGGGGCTCCTGAAAAAGGCCATCCAGGAACAGCGGCTCTCCCACGTGGTCGTGGCCGCCTGCTCGCCCCGCATGCACGAGAAGACCTTCCGCAAAGCGGTGGAATCGGCCGGGCTGAATCCCTTCCTGTGCGAGATGGCCAACATCCGCGAGCACTGCTCCTGGGTCCACGAGGACCGGGACGAGGCTACGGCCAAGGCCATCGAGATCGTGGGCATGATGGTGGAGCGGGTCAAGAAGAACCGGGTGCTGCCCACCATCACCGTGCCGGTCACCAAGCGGTCCCTGGTCATCGGCGGCGGCATTGCCGGCATCCAGGCCGCTCTGGATATCGCCGACGCCGGCCACGAGGTGGTGCTCGTGGAACGCGAGCCCTCCATCGGCGGCCATATGGCCCAGCTCTCCGAGACCTTCCCCACCCTGGACTGCTCCCAATGCATCATGACCCCCAAGATGGTGGACGTGGCAAACCATCCCCGGATCAAGCTCTACACCTATGCCGAGATCGAGCATGTGGAGGGCTACATCGGCAACTTCCAGGTTACGGTACGCAAGAAGGCCCGTTCGGTGGACGAGGACAAGTGCACCGGATGCGGGGTTTGCATGACCAAGTGCCCGGTAAAGAAGATCCCGAACAAATTCGACCAGAACCTGGGCATGCGCCCGGCCATTTACGTGCCGTTCCCCCAGGCGGTGCCCAATACGCCGGTCATCGACCGGGAGAACTGCACCAAGTTCAAGACCGGCAAATGCGGGGTCTGCCAGAAGGTGTGCGGACCGGGCGCCGTGGACTACGAGCAGGAAGACCAACTGATCGTCGAACCGGTGGGCGCCATCGTGGTCGCCACCGGCTTCGACCTCTACTCCATCGAGGAGAAGCCCAAGGGCTCCGCCATCAAGGGGTACGGTGAATTCGGCCACGGCAAGATTCCGGACGTGATCGACGGCATGACCTTCGAACGCCTGGCCTCGGCTTCCGGCCCCACCGGCGGCAAGATCCTGCGCCCCTCCGACGGCAGGGAACCGAAGCAGATCGTCTTCATCCAGTGCGTCGGCTCCCGCGCCCGGGAAAAGGGCATCTCCTACTGTTCCAAGATCTGCTGCATGTACACCGCCAAGCACACCATGCTCTACCACCACAAGGTGCATGACGGCCAGGCCTACGTCTTCTTCATGGACGCCCGCACGCCGGGCAAGAGCTACGACGAATTCTGGCGTCGCTCCATCGAGGAGGAAGAAGCGGTGTACATCAGGGGCATGGTTTCCCGCCTCTATCAAAAAGGGAACAAGATCGTGGTCATGGGGAGCGACATCGCCGTGGGCGTGCAGGTGGAGATCGAGGCCGACATGGTGGTATTGGCCACGGCCGTGCAGCCCCAGAAGGGGGCCGATACCCTGGCCCAGAAGCTGGGCATCTCCTACGACAAATACCATTTCTACTCCGAGGCCCACGCCAAGCTGCGTCCCGTGGAATGCGCCACGGCCGGCATCTATCTGGCCGGAGCCTGCCAGGGACCCAAGGATATCCCCGACACCGTCAGCCAGGCCTCGGCCGCCGCGGCCAAGGTCATGACCCTCTTTGCCAAGGACAAGCTGGAGCGGGAGCCGATTGTGGCCCGCGTGCGCGAGGCCGGCTGCGTGGGGTGCTTCTACTGTCAAAAGGTTTGCCCCTACGGTGCGGTGGAGGAGAAGGAGATCCGCGACCGCCAGGGCAACCTGGTGAAGGTCGTGGCCTACGTCAACCCCGGCGTCTGCGGCGGCTGCGGCACCTGCCAGGCCACCTGCCCGTCCAAATCGGTGGAGTTGGATGGGTATACCGACGAGCAAATAGTAGCGATGATCGAGTCTTTATAAAAACTTCATTTTGCCACGGAGCCACAGAGGCTCAGAGAAAAACAAAGAGATAAAACCAAGTGTAAAACCAAAGGCCGAGATCAATAGGGGAAAGTCTTCAAAACTATCTGTTTTGCTTTTCCCTCCGGCTTCTTGCCTTTGCCGTTCTCCGGGCCTCTGTGGCTCCGTGGCAAACCGCCTAAGGATTTCAAAATGCATCATAAAGAAAAACACGCATTCGAACCGAAGATCATCGCCTTTGTCTGCACCTGGTGTACCTATGCCGGGGCCGACCTGGCCGGCACCAGCCGCATGCAGTACCCGGCCAACGTGCGGGTGCTCAAGTTCCCCTGCACCGGGCGCATCGATCCGGTCTTCATCCTCAAGGCCTTCCAGCAGGGGGCCGACGGTGTCCTGGTGTCCGGCTGCCACCCCGGCGATTGTCACTATATTGCGGGCAATTTCCACGCCCGCCGCAGGTTCGCCGCCTTCAGGAAGCTCCTGGAGTTCGTGGGGGTCGATCTGGGCCGGCTGCAATTCTCCTGGGTCTCGGCCGCCGAAGGGGGCAAATGGGTGGAGATGGTTACCGACCTGACCGAACGGGTGAGGGGCATGGGGCCGATGCGGGAATTCAAGGAACTGGGCCTGGAAGAGCAGTGGTCCGGGGCTATCGACACACCGGAGCTGCGAGAGGCGTACGACTCTATCTAAATAATATCTGCCACGGAGCCACAGAGGCCCGGAGAACGGCAAAGGCAAGAAACGAGAGTGGAAAGGCTGCAGACATACACCACTTTTTAGTCTTTGACATTACCCCGGAATGGTTGATTTTCTCTGTTTTTGCTTTCCTCTGAGCCTCTGTGACTCCGTGGCAAAAGGTTTAACGATATGACAAATACCATCGATACATCCATCTACGCCGCCGTCACCGAGGCCATACAGGGCGAGGTGCGACGCATTCTGTCGGAAGGCAGCGTCTCCGCCGTGGTCGGCTATGCCGCCGCGCGGCGTAAAGGCTCTGCCCAGCCGATCGTCATCACCGATGCCGCCCGGGCGGAAGAGCTTGTCTTCTCCGCCGCCTGCGTCAACAACCTGGCCGTCTACCTGACCAAGGCCAAGAAGGAGATCCCCAAGACCGGGAAGATCGGCATCGTGGTCAAGGGATGCGACCTGAAGGCGTTGGTGGGGCTGATGGGGGAATCCCAGCTCAAACGGGAGGACCTGTATCTGATCGGCGTTCCCTGCGCCGGGGTGCTGGCCTCCACGGCCCAGCCGTCTCAGGAGTTGACCGGCGACACCATCGCCCCCAAGTGCCGCGAATGCGACGCCCGTTTGCCGGCCGGGTGCGACTTCGTGCCGGACCAGCGGCCGGTTTCCATCGAGTTGGCGGGAAAATACAGCGCCGAGATTGCCCGCCTGGAGGCCATGACCCCGGCCGAGCGCTGGGCCTACTGGAAAGAGCAGTTCAAAAAGTGCATCAAGTGCTACGCCTGCCGCCAGGTCTGCCCGTTCTGCTTCTGCGAGCAATGCCTGTGCGACCGCAACAAGCCCCAGATGGTGGAAACCACGCCCCGCCCGGCCGGCAACACGGCCTGGCACATCGTCCGGGCCATGCACCTGGCCGGCCGTTGCGCCGGCTGCGCCGAGTGCGAACGGGTCTGCCCCATGGACATCCCGCTCAACCTGTTGAACCGCAAGATGGCCAAGGAGTTGAAGGAGCTGTACGACTACGAGGCCGGGTTCGAGGTGAGGGAAAAGGGACCGTTGGCGATGTACGACGAAAAGGATGACCAGAGCTTTATAAAATAATTATTTGCCACGGAGCCACAGAGACCCGGAGGAAAAGCAAAAGGGAGAAAAACAAAATCGGTCAGGGTAACGACAAGGAACGATATAAGGCTTTGAAGCTTTTTGTTTTACCCTCGTTTCGTCTTTGAATTTCTCCGTGTCTCTGTGGCTCCGTGGCAAAACCTAAAGGTCTTTATGCAAACGTACTTATCGGAAAACAACCTGAAGACACTTCTTGATCGCTTGATCGCCGGCGGCAAGCGGGTCATTGCGCCGCGCCTGGACGCCGGCACCCCGCTCTACGGACCGCTTGCGGACGCCGCCGGGGTCGTGCTCGACCAGTTGCCCCGCCGTTCGGCCAAGGAGGCCTTTTTCCCCGTCTGCGAGGACATCATGTCCTACGATAAGGAAGGGCAGCAGGTCACGCTGACGGACGTAAACCCCGCAAGCTTCCCGGAAACGGTGCTGGTGGGGGTGCGCCCCTGCGACGCCGCCGCGATCCCGGTACTGGACGCCGTATTCTCCTGGGATTACAAGGACGAGTTTTTCCTGGAGCGCCGCAAAAAGACCACTATCATCGGCCTGGCCTGTACGCAAGCCGACGACGCCTGCTTCTGCACCGCCGTGGGGCTCTCCCCGGCCGATCCCAAGGGAAGCGACCTGTTCCTGACCCCGGTGGAGGGGGGCGGCTACGCCTGCGAGACCTTCACGGAAAAAGGGGAGACGCTGGTCAACGGCAACAGGGAACTGTTCGCCGAGCCGAACGGTGCACCGGCCCTTCCCCCGGCCGAACCGCAGACGGAGAAGTTCGACCTGAAAAAGGTCAAAGCCTGGCTGGACGACCATTTCGAAGACCCGGCCTGGGACGGCATCGCCGTGCGCTGCGTCGGTTGCGGGGCCTGCGCCTTCCTCTGCCCTGCCTGCCACTGCTTCGACATCGTGGACGAGGGGACCGAGAAGGCGGGCAAGCGCCGCAAGAGCTGGGACGCCTGCGGTTTCTGGAAATTCACCCACCACGCCTCGGGCCATAACCCGCGCGACCTCCAGCCCAAACGGTACCGCAACCGCATCATGCACAAGTTCAAATACTACGACGACAAGTTCGGCCAGACCCTGTGCACCGGCTGCGGCAGATGCATCCGCTTCTGCCCGGTGGGGATCGACATCGCCGCGATCGTTTCGGAGATCAGCAAAAAATAAGAAAACACCATATTTGCCACGGAGCCGCAGAGGCACGGAGAAATTCAAAGACACATCGAGAGAAAAGCAAAAACCTCAACGCCTTATGTAGTTTTTTGCCGTTACCCTGATTGATTTTGTTTTTTTCTCTTTTGCTTTTCCTCCGGGTCTCTGTGGCTCCGTGGCAAAAACGAGGTTCGAATGGAACGATTCATCAATATACGGCACGTCATCGCCGCCCAGATGACCACCCCCGAGGACAATCCCCTGGTGTCGGATACCACCCGCATGATGGATGTGTGGTTCGGCGGCCCGGTAGTCAGGAAACAGCTCTTCAAGAAGGTGTCCAAGGTGGAGCAGGAGGCGTTCGTGGCTGCGCTCCGCGAGCGGGGCTTCATCCAGTCCGGCAACCTGTTGGTCGATCCGGCGGCGGTCCTGTTCGCGGAGATGGAGCATCAACTGGTGGGGGGCGTCATCACCATCGGTTTCGGCGACAACAACCGGCCGGTGGAGTTGAAGGTCAAGGCGCAGGCCTTTACAGAGATGGCGGCGAAACTGCAAACATCATAATCTCAGATAATCTGCCACGGAGACACAGAGACACGGAGAAAACCATAAAGCAAAGCGCTTTTGCTTGTGACGTTCTCCGAGCCTCTGTGACTCCGTGGCAAAAAAGGTTTTCTACATGTGTGATCACAACAAAAACATCTACCTCCCCCACCTGGCCACCGTTGCCGAGGTTATCGACGAAACGCCGGATGTGCGCACCCTGCGGCTGGTCTTTCAGGACGAGGCGATACGGGACGGCTTCGACTTCCGGGCCGGGCAGTTTGCCGAATATTCCGCCTTCGGTGCCGGCGAGTCCACGTTCTGCATCGCCTCCTCACCGACCCGCAAGGGTTCCATCGAGTGCTGCTTCCGCGCCGTCGGCCGCGTGACCGAAGCCCTGCGGCGCCTGGAGCCGGGGGACACCATGGGGGTGCGCGGTCCCTACGGCAACTCCTTCCCCATCGAGGAATTCTTCGGCAAGAACCTGGTCTTCGTGGCCGGGGGTATCGCCCTGCCGCCGCTGCGCACCCTGATCTGGAACTGCCTGGACTGGCGCGACAAGTTCGGCGACATCACCATCGTCTACGGCGCCCGCACCGAGGCCGACCTGGTCTACAAGCGGGAGTTGCAGGAATGGCAGGAACGGGACGACGTGCGTTTGGTGAAGACCGTCGATCCGGGGGGCAACGGGGTCAACTGGGACGGCAAGGTAGGTTTCGTGCCGACCATTCTGGAGGAAACGGCCCCCGGCGCGGAGAACACCATCGCCCTGGTATGCGGCCCGCCGATCATGATCAAATTCACCCTGCCGGTGCTGGAAAAGCTGGGATTCAGCGACGAGCAGGTCTACACCACCCTGGAAAACCGCATGAAGTGCGGCCTGGGCAAGTGCGGGCGCTGCAACGTGGGCAACGTCTATGTTTGCAAGGACGGCCCGGTGTTCACGGCGAAACAGGTCAAGGCCATGCCCGCGGAGTTTTGAAACAGGTGAGCCGTGAGGACCCCCGGCTCACCTCCGTATGTCCTTCAATCGTGACAGCAATCCCGAATATCGTGTTTTTTCGCCGCAACACCGATCCTGTCCTTGAGTTCTTTAATCTCGGTTTCAAGCTGGCGCGCTTCAATGATCCTTGAATCATAGCCAAGCAGTTCGGACAGTTGCATCTCCTTGACCCTCACGGCATCGGCCAGCGCAGCAGTCTCCTGCCGGTACTGCTGCTCAGACGCCTTATCGAAGCAGGCGCCCTCGGCGGCGATGGCGGCCGAAGCGGATACGGCGCCGGTTGAAAGCATCCCCAGCGCAATGGCAATTCCCATGACCATATTCCTTTTCATTGTGAAACTCTCCTTTTCTTGCACATGTGATCGTATTTCTCCACTGTCATGGGGTAATTCAATGACCATGCCAGGATGGAGGCGTTGGCGCAACACCCCTTGACAACGGCACTATTACCCTGTTATCCCTCTTTGCCTTCGCTTGTGCCGTTAACGAATATGCGACACGTTGTGGAGAAAATCCTACAGACAACCGTTTCCTGAAAACGATACGGCAAGCCTGATGAAAAAACGGGAGCAGGCTTGCAAGCCCGCTCCCGTCGACGTATCTGCCTTAAAAAAACCCGCGGATTTACCTCCCCAATGCCTCTTCGATCTTCTTCTGATCGAACCCTTCGATAATCCTGCCGAACAGCATGAAGGTCGGTGTGGCAGAAACCTTGCTCTTTTTTGCGATCTCCGCCTGTTCTTCCTGCAACTTTATTCCCGCGGGCGTCGCGGTAAAAACCTTCTGGCCGTCCAGTCTGCCCGACATCACCTCGTGGTAGGCCTTGGCCTTGTCATGTTGGGAAAGGACGTACCGGGCCTTTTCCCTGGCCTTGGGATGCCGGGGAAGCGGCCAGAAAAAGATGTACTGGGTTACGTCGCTACGCCCCGCGAAATACTTGGCCGCCCTGCGGCAGAAGGGGCAGTCGGGGTCGGTGAACTCAACAACCGTCTTGGGCCCGGAGCCGATGACGATCGCCTTGCTGAAATCCATATCCGATGCAGACACCGGACCGGCACACAACAGCAATGCCGCCACCATCACCACCAGCGCCCCGCAGAAACACCCTGTGAAACGTTTTCCGTTGTTCATTGTCCGTCACACTCCGCGCCATTAAAATGGCAGGGCAACAGGATGATGAACTCGCTCCCGGCCCCGGCCTCGCTTTCCACCCAGATGATCCCCCCGCAACTCTCCACCGCCATCTTGCAGAAGGCCAGCCCCAGGCCGGCTCCGCCCCGTTCCCGTCCCACGCCGCCGCGCGATTGGACATACCGCTCGAAGATACGGCCCAGGTCGTCGGCGGGGATACCGCTGCCGGTGTCGCGAATGCTCACTCTCACGAGACAACCCTGCTCCATAAAGCCATCGGGCACCGTCACATAGCCCGGCACGGGGGACAAGGGCGTCTCGGAGCTTTTGACGCAGCGGCAGGACACCACGATTTCGCCCCCCTCGGGGGTAAATTTTACGGCGTTCGCCAACAGATTGCCGATAACCCGGCTGAAGGCGTTTTTGTCGACGGCAATCTGGGGCATTTCGTGGGAGAACCGCTCCTTGAGCCTGATGCCGTCGTGTTCGGCGATCCGAATGAAGCGCCGGGTGACGCCCCGCAGAATGTCCGCCACGCTGTACCCGGCGATCTTTATCTGCATCCGGCCCGCCTCGAAGCGATGGATGTCCAGCAGGTTGTCGATCATGGCGATGACTTCATTGCAACTGTCGATGGCGGCGTGAAGGTATTCCGCCTGTTCCTCGTTCACCGCTCCCAACCGCCCCTCCCGTATGATGTCGATGGAGCCGATCACGGCGGTCAGGGGGTTTTTCATGTCATGGGAGAGCATGGAGACGAAATCGTCCTTCTCCTGTTCGAGGCGTTGTTTCGCCAACAGCACGCGCCGGTTGACGGTGGCGCGCATGACCCTCTGGAGCATGTCGTCCATGGCAAAGGGCTTGGAAAGGTAATCCACGGCTCCGGCCTTCATGCACTCCACGGCAAGGTTTTCGTTACCGTGGGCGGTCATCATGATGACCGCCGTATCCTTCCCGGTTTCCCGAATATGGCTGAGCACTTCGATCCCGTTGGCCTTGGGCAGCCTGAGATCCAGCAGCGCCAGCGAGTAGCCGTCCGCGTCCAGCATGTTGATGGCCGCCTCGCCGTCACCTGCCCAGACGGCGACAAAGCCCGCTTCCTGCAGTTGCAGGACGATCAGCCGGGCAATGTCGGCCTGGTCGTCCACCACCAGAATTTTTTCGACAGGCTGTTGCACGGCCATCAGGGGACTCCATTCTGCCCGCTACCGGCCAGGAACGCCTCGGCCAGGAGAATGTCTTCGGGCGTCGTGATCTTGATGTTGCGATAGTCTCCGCGTACAATGCGGACCGCGCCGCCGCGCCGCTCAATCAGGGAAGCGTCGTCGGTCCCCATGAATCCTTCCTGTTCCGCAGCCGCGTGTGCCGCGAAAATAAGCCCGAACCGGAAAGCCTGGGGTGTCTGGGCCTGCCAGAGGGTGTCTCGATCCGGGGTTCCGATGACGACCCCTTCCCGGACCGTCTTGATGGTATCCTTGGCCGGCACCGCCACCAGGGCTCCGTCGCAAACGCGGGCCACGTCGATGGACTCCCTCAGCAGTTCCGGGCTGATGAGCGGCCTCACCCCGTCATGTATCAGCACCACATCATCGTCGTCCGCCCGGTCCCGGAGCGCCCGCAACCCGTTCATGACGGAGTTCTGGCGTTCCCTGCCGCCCGGTACGATCTCCACGACCTTGCGAAACCCGTGGGCCTCAACCACCTGCTCGCGGCAGTAGGGAATCTCGTCGGCCGGGGTGACCAGAAAGATGCCGTCGATGAAGGGGGCGTTTTCGAATACGGAGATGGTGCGGGCCACGATCGGCATGCCCGCCAGGTGGAGGTACTGCTTATTGATGGAGGCGCCCATGCGCTTGCCCATGCCGGCGGCGGGGATCAAGGCAAAGGATTTAAAAGCGGTCATTGGCCACTCTCCGACAATAAGGCCGCCGCTTCGCCGAGCGAGAGCGCCAGGTTGGGAAAATCGTGATCGAGGATGGTGCGGACGTCCAGCAGAAACCGGTCCCGCTGGATACGCCCCACTACCGGGGTCGATGTCTGCCGCAGGCGCTGTTCGATCTGCTGCGCTGACGCGCCGCCGATGCGCACCTCGATGAGGCTCGTGGGCAGCCCGAGCAGGGGAAGCGATCCGCCGCCGGCGCTCGATTCACCCTGCTGCTTCACCAGGGTGACCGTCTTGGGAAGACGCCTGCGCAGCATCCCGAGGATGCGGTCGGCACGCCGCGACAGGTCGGCCGGAGTCGCCGTCAGCATGCGGAGCGTCGGGATTTCACGGACCGCGCGGCGCTCGTCGCGGTAGAGCCGCAAGGTCGCCTCCAAGGCCGCCAGGGAGAGCTTGTCCATCCGCAGGGCGCGCAGGAGCGGGTGGCGCTTCATGGGCACCACGATCTCCCGCTTCCCGGCGATGATCCCGGCCTGGGGACCGCCCAGGAGCTTGTCGCCGCTAAAGGTAACCACGTCGGCGCCCGCAGCCAGGTAGCGGCGCACGGTCGGTTCACCGGCAATGCCGTAGGCGGCCAGATCGATCAGGCAACCGCTGCCGGCATCCACCATGACCGGGACCCCGGCCTCGCGCCCCAGGGCCGACATCTCTTCCGTCGTGACCTCTGCGGTAAAGCCGACCACGGCAAAATTACTGGTATGCACCTTGAGCAGGAGCGCCGTGGCGTCGTTGATCGCCCCACGGTAGTCCCGGACGTGGGTCCGGTTGGTCGCACCGACCTCCACCAGATGGGCCCCGCTCTGCAGCATCACCTCGGGGATCCGGAACGACCCGCCGATCTCCACCAGTTCCCCCCGCGAGACGATCACATCCCGCCCCTGGGCCAAAGACGACAGGGCCAAAATAACCGCGGCGGCATTGTTGTTGACCACCAGGGCCGCTTCGGCGCCGGTCAGTTCGCAGATCAAGCCCTCCACGTGGGCATAGCGCGTACCCCGCTCCCCGGTGGTGAGATCGAATTCCAGGTTCGAGTAACCGCGGGAGGCCCGGTGGATGGCCTCTTCGGCATCATCGGCCAGGGGAGAGCGCCCCAGGTTGGTGTGAATCACCACGCCGGATGCGTTGACCACATCCCGCAAGCTGGGCGTGCAGCGACGGTCGAGCTCGGCGCTTACCAGGGCAACGACACCCTCCTCGGAAAGGTCGCAGGAAACCCCGCTGCGGGCGGCGGCACGCAACCGTTCCAGTACTTCACGGATCGCCGTCACCAGTTCCGGGCGCGGATGGGAAGCGACGAGCGAGGCCGTCCCGGCCCACGCCAGGACACGGTCAACCTTCGGTATCTGTCTCAATATCTCTTGTGGCACGATGGCATTCCTGATCGTTTTTTATCATGGAATTATGGACAAAACAGGGAAATAAGCAGGACACTGGGAATGGGGTCGATTAAACCATACAAACAGGGAAAGTGCAAAAAAAAACAGGGTGCTGCCCTAAGCGGGGAGAACCGCCGGGGAAAAACGGAAACGGGAGATCTCTGACCGCGTTACCGGGACGACGGAAAGGCCAGAACTAAAGGTCCATCTGCATAGCCGCGGCCTGGGAAGAGCCAATGCCGCCATCCATAAGCACCTTGCCGCCGTACTCGGCATTCTTGCGCACCAGCAACTCGGCGGTTTCCCCGTCCTTCCGGCGGAAGGCCTCGATGATCTTCTGGTGTTCCTGCACCGAGATGTCCATGCGGCCGGGCAGGGAGATCGACATCAGGCGCAGGCGCTGAAATCGCGTTACCAGGCTGGCGATCAGTTCCCGGAGCTTTTCATTGTCCGCAGCCCTGATGAAGACGTCGTGGAAATCGCTATGGGTCTTGAAAAAAGCCTTGATATCGTTATGCAGCGCCAGTTCGGCCAAACGGTCATTGATGGCCTGAAGCCGTTCCACTTCCTTGGCCGTCAGTTTCTCGCAGGCCCGGCGGGCGGCATATCCCTCCAGGATGCTCTTTATGGCGTAGAACTCTTCCACATCCTTCTCGCTGAACTCGCTGACCACCGCCCCCCTGCGGGGGATCACCGTCAGGTACCCTTCCGATTCCAATTGACGGAAGGCTTCGCGGATGGGGGTCCGGCTGATACCGTAACGCTCCGCCAGATCGGGCTCGGAAACCCGGCTGCCGGCCTTGAGAGCCCCGGAAATGATTGCGTCGCGAATGTTTTCCAGAATTTTTTCCCGCAAGGTAAGATGCTTTTCCATCGGCTTTTTCATGGATGACGGGCTCCAAATAATATTTTAACGTATTGTATACAGTATGCACCATTTGTCAACCGTAACCTTACGGTATTGCAGTTTTTTGTGTGTTTGCCTCCACCAAAAAAATATTTTGAGCCGGTTCCGGCGCCGCCGACACCGGGCCCTCTCGTGAGAAAAGAATAATCATCCTTGAATTTTACGGGTTCTGCGGGTAATCTTCAGAAAATTTGGCAGGTTGCCGGGAATCGTCATGGGCCGGAAGATCGGCGGGACGCAAGCGAACGATAAGGCGGCGACGCCGTGCGACCCTGCGGCAGATTTCGGCAACCCGCTCGAGGAAATCCATGGACCCTGTACGGCACCTTAAAATATCGGTGTTGGTGCTTCTGCTGCTGGTATCGGCAGGCACGGCCGGCTTCATGACTATCGAGCACTGGCAGCCGCTCGATGCCCTCTACATGACGGTCATTACCTTGAGCACCGTGGGATTCAGGGAGATACACGACCTGTCCGATAGCGGCAAGATCTTCACCATGTGCCTGATCGTGGTGGGGGTGAGCGTCCTGGGCTACATCGTCGGCAGCCTGGCCCAGATCATGTTCGAAGGACAGATCCAGCGGGTCATCGGGAGGAAAAAAGTGGAGAAGAAGATCGAGGCGCTCCGGGACCATTACATCATCTGCGGCTTTGGCCGGATCGGCTCGCTGATCTGCCGGGAATTCAAGGCCAACGGCCTCCCGTTCGTGGTGGTGGAAAAGGATGGCGACACCCTTACGAAGATCCAGGACGAAGGCTATCTGCACATGAGAGGCGACGCCACCCTGGACGAAAGCCTGCTCAAGGCCGGGATCAAGCGGGCCAAGGGGCTTATCTCGGTGGTCACCTCCGATACGGAGAACGTCTACATCACCCTCACCGCCCGAGGCCTGAACCCCGAACTGTACATCCTGGCCCGTTCCGGCGAGGAGGGGTCGGACATCAAGCTCAAACGGGCCGGGGCCAACAAGGTGGTTTCCCCCTACCTCATCGGCGGCAGCAGGATGGCCCAATCGGTCTTGCGCCCCAATGTGGTGGATTTCATCGAGATCGCCACCGGCAGCGAACACATGGACCTGCAAATGGAGGAGATCACCATCCCCCCCCAATCCGCCTTTGTGGGGGAGACCCTGGTCAGCTCCGGATTCCGCAAGGAGATCGGCGTCATCATCGTCGGCATCAAGAAGGGCCACGGCAAGATGGTCTTCAACCCCCATTCCCAGGCCAAAATCGAGGAAAACGACACCCTGATCGTCCTGGGAGAGCCGGGCGCCATCGCCAAGCTGAACGACCTGGTGGTACGTCCCGCCACGGACAGCATCATCAAACAACACCGGAAAGAGCACAGCGACCATGAAAAATAAGATCCACGCCCACGTCCCCTATCCCCAACTGTCCGAACACCTGGATTATCTTGTCGAGCAGCGTATCAACCCCGAGATCTATCTGCCGGCGGAAGCGCTGGACCGCATGATTTGGGAAGAATTGGCCGCCCAGGCCCGTGTTCTCCATTCCGCGGGGCTTGCCGTCACCATCCACTCTCCCTTCATGGATTTGAATCCCGGCGCCCTGGATGCCAGCATCCGCGAGGCGACCCGGCAGCGGATCCGGCAGGTATTCAAGGCGGCGGAACTGCTGCGGCCGCGGGTGATCGTAGTGCACCCCGGTTTCGACGAGTTGCACTACGGCGAGAACCGGCTGGTCTGGCTGAAGAACAGCATCGACTTCTGGCGGGAGTTCGTCCCCTGCGCCAGGGACCTGGATACGGTGATCGCCGTGGAAAACATCTTCGAAAAGGAGCCCTCCACCCTGCGCGCCCTGCTGGAAGCCATAGCCGACCCCTGCTTCCGGCACTGCTTCGACGGCGGGCACTGGAACATGTTCACCACCGTGCGGATGGAGGAGTGGTTCGCCGAACTCGGCCCGTACATTGCCGAAACCCACATCCACGACAACCACGGCCAGACCGACGAACACCTGCCGCTGGGCGAGGGGGAGATCGACTTCGACCTGCTCTTCGGCCTGCTGAAGCATTATGCCCCCGACGCCGTCTGGACCATCGAGGCCCACAGTACCGCGCACCTGCAACGGGCGCTGAAGAATATCGAAAACTACCTGTAAGGAGGCATCATGCCTGAAACCATTCTCGTAAGCGGGGGCTGCGGCTACATCGGTAGCCATGTCGTCCGGCAGCTCAGCGAAGCGGGCCGCAAGGTGGTCGTCTACGACAACCTCTCCACCGGTTTTCGCGACGCCCTGATCCACGGCGAAGAGCTGATCGTGGGCGAGTTGGCCGACCGCCAGGCCCTGGAGGCGGCCTTTGAACGCCACCGCTTCACCACGGTCCTGCACTTCGCCGCCTCCATCGTGGCCCCGGAATCGGTCTCCCTGCCGCTCAAGTACTACGGCAACAACACCCGCAACACCTTGGGGCTTTTGGAGACCTGCACGAAGTTCGACGTGCGGCGCTTCATCTTTTCCAGCACCGCCGCGGTCTACGGCATTCCCGACGGAGGCGCCGCCTCCGAGGAGAGCGCCCTGGCCCCCATCAATCCCTACGGCACCTCGAAGCTGATGAGCGAGTGGATGCTGCGGGACACCTCCGCGGCTCACGGCATGCAGTACGTGGCGCTGCGCTACTTCAACGTGGCCGGCGCCGATCCCCAGGCCCGCATGGGGCAGCGCACCCCCGAGGCGACCCACCTGATCAAGGTGGCCTGCCAGGCCGCCCTGGGGATGCGGGAGAGCGTCGCCATCTACGGCACGGACTACCCGACCCCCGACGGCAGCGGTATCCGCGACTACATCCACATCGAGGACCTGGCCGCCGCACACCTGTGCGCCTTGCAGTATCTGGAGAACGGGGGCGAGCCCACCGCCATGAATGTCGGCTACGGCCGGGGGGGCAGTGTGCGGGAGGTGCTGAAGGTCGTGAAGGAGATCAGCGGTGTGGATTTCACGGTGGTGGAGGCGCAGCGCCGTCCCGGCGACCCGGCCTCGCTGGTGGCGCAGGCCGACAGGATCAGGCGACTCACCGGCTGGCAGCCGCGCTACGACGACCTGCGGAGCATCGTGGCCGATGCCTGGAGATGGGAGAGCAAACTGGCGGGGAAACGATAAAACAGGGCGGCCATACCGCGCCGCCCCGTTTTTGCTTTGCTAACTCTCCAGTTCGTAGGGCCAGGTGAGGATGCCGCCATCCATGAACCGGACGTTGGTGAAACCGGCGGCATCGAGGATTTTTTGCGCCTCATAGCCCCGCAGGCTGATCTTGCAGAAGGCGATGATCTCCTTGTCTTTGGGGAGGCTGTCCAGTTTCTCCCGCAGCACGCCGAGCGGAACCAGCTTTGCCCCGGCGATCCGCGTCGCCTCGTGTTCGCCCGGAGAGCGGACATCGAGCAGGATGAAGTCCTCCTCCGCCTCCATCTTTTCTCTGACCTCCCGGGGGGACACGCCCCTGGCATGGCCGGAGAGTTTGTTTTTCAGAATATCGGCGGCGACGATCAGGTTGTCCATGGCCGCGGCAAAGGGCGGCGCATAGCCGAGGTCGAGCTGGGAGATCTGTTCGGCGGTGGCACGGAAGGTAATGGCGGTGGCCGCGACATCTATCCGTTTATCGACGGCGCCGGGACCGACCGCCTGAAGGCCGAGCAGCCGGCCGTCCTTCCGGTCGGCAACCAGTTTCAGCGCTATCGGCTTTGCTTCGGGATAGAAATGGGCCCGGTCCGGGGCGGGAGACAGCACGGTCTCGACGTCGTAGCCCGCGGCACGGGCGGCTAGTTCGGTCAAACCGGTCTTCCCGGCATTGAATTCAAACACCTTGACGATGGTCGTCCCCACCACCCCGGCAAAAACGGCATCGCCTCCCGCCGCGTTGATCCCGGCAACCCGCCCCTGCTTATTGGCCGTACTTCCCAGTGGCACATGCATGCTTTTGCCCGTTACCAGGCTCGTGGTTTCGCAGCAGTCGCCGCAGGCATAGATGTCCGGCACGGAGGTCCGCAGGCGGTCGTCCACGGCTATGGCGCCGGATTCCCCGATCCGAAGCCCGGCATCGCGGGCAAGGCTCACGTTGGGCTTCGCTCCGACCGCCAGCACCACCAGATCGGCCGTGATTTCGCCACGGTCGGTCATGACCTTTTCCACGTGCCCGGTTCCGGCAAAACCTGAAACACGGCAGGACGTCATCACCTGGACGCCGTGGGTCCGTATATGCCGCTCAAGGAGCGTCGCCATCTCCTCATCCAGAACACCCGGCAGGACCTGATCGCACATCTCGACCACCGTTACCTGCATCCCGCGCAGCGCCAGAGCCTCGACGGTCTCGAGACCGATCAGGCCCGCGCCTATGACGCACGCCCGTTTGCCGGAAATCGCCTGCTGCTTCAGAAGGGTGGCGTCCTCCATGCTTTTGACGGTCAGGATACCGGGAAGTTCGCATTGCTCAAGCGGCGGGACAAGCGGCGAGCTTCCGGTGGCCAGGATCAGACGGTCATAGTCGAGGAAGGAGGTCGTACCGCTCTCGGCGGTCCAGAGTTCAACCTTCTTATTCCGCCAGTCGAGCGCCACCGCCTTGGTTTCGGTAATGACCTCAACCCCTTTGACCTTCCGGAAAAAGGCAGGGTCACGAACCACGCCGACCGGCGTGCTCATGAGCTCCTTCTCATCGCGCACCGTATCGGCCACAAAGTACGGTATGCCGCAGGCGCCGTACGAGATAAAACTTCCCTGGTCGATGACCGTTATCCCGGCCTTCGGATTGATCCTCTTGGCCTTGGCCGCCGCCTTGGCTCCGGCGGCATTGGCCCCTATGACCACAATCTTCATGACGTGCCCACCTTGATCGTAAAATAGCGGCGCTACTTGATGCAGAGCGCCTTGTTGGTGACCAGCGCCTGCGCAACCTTGGCTCGTGCCGCGGCCAGCAGGCGCTGAACGGTCCCCCGGGAAACGCCCATGCGTTCGCCGGCCTCTTCCTGCCGGAGGTGCTCGCCATCGCACAGATAGAGCGCTTCCAATTCATCGTGGTACAAGATGACCTGTTCCAGCTGTCCGAGCGGGGTACCGGCAGGTTTGAAAACCTGTTCGTATTCAGCCCGCAGCGGACAGGTACAGGTACGCGGTTTTTTGTTTCGTGGTGACATATGGCTCCCGGGTTCCCTGTGTCGGCCTAGTGACAGCAGCCGCCTCCTTGCGCATGCCCGCCGCAGGTCTGCTGGGGAAGAAACTCGGGCAGCCCGCCCTTCACGAACAGATCCACATTCTCGGCAATGGTGCCGTCAAACGCCTGAAAGACCTTGAGCCCCATGCGGTGCAGGCCGTTCAGCGCCCCCCCGCCGATACCGGTGACCACGATACCGTCGAACCGGTCCGTGCCGAGGGCTTTCAGGGGGCTGCAGGCGCCGTGCTGGTGTTGCTGGTCGTTGTTGTGCAGCGCCTCTGCCTGGCGGGTCTCGGTGTCGACCACCACAAACAGCGGAGCAGAACCGAAATGGTTATAAACAGGGCTTTCCAGGCCCGCATCCTGAGCGACGGGGAAACAGATCTTCATGACACTACCTCCTTGTATTTTGTGTATATGCACAGAATACAATCCGCATATTCGCATGTCAACATAAATTTTCCAAGGGAGAAGGGGACCCCCGCCAGGCGCCCTGCGCGGCTAATCCACCCCGCGGAACAGGGGATCGGCCGCGGCGGCAGACATCAGAACGCCTGCCACATAAACCAGCCGCCCCCCAGGGCGACGATCCCGCCGCTGACCCGCCTGGCCCAGAGAGAAAAATTGACGATACCGCTGGTCTTGGCGAACCCCTCCACGAAGCCGGTGAAGGTACCGGCAAACAGCATCAGCAGACAATGTCCCAGGGCGTAGGAAAAGAGCAGCGTGACGCCGTAGAGCACCTTGCCCCCGCTGGCCACCAGCGTCAGCAGCACCACCAGTACCGGCGTGGCGCACGGGGATGAAACGACGCCGAAAAACAACCCCAGCAGGAACGCACCGGCAATGCCGCCCCGCTTGGGTTTGAAGTCGGGGCGAACCGGCAGGCGCAGTTCGTACAGCCCCATCATCTGCCCCCCCATGACCAGCGCCACGGTGCCGGCGATCAGGTACCAGGGGCCGCCGAGGGTGCCGAACATGGTGCCGAGCAACCCGGCCGCCGCGCCGAACGCGGTGAAGGTCAGGGAGAGACCGAGGACGAAGGCCAGAGAATAGCGAAACGCCTTGACGCGATTGCCGTCGCTGTAGCCGCCGACGAAACCGACCACCAGCGGTATGGTGGCCAGGACGCACGGCGAGGCGGAGGAAAGCACTCCCGCCAGGAAGGCCGCACCAAAGGCCGCCAGCGGATGGAGGGCGACGATCTGCTCCATGTTATCGAGAAAGGTCATTTCATCCCCAGGGCCTTCAGCTCCTTCAGGATGGCGGATTTTTCCATGAAGCCCATATGACGTTTTACCTCCCTGCCCCTGATATCGAAGAAAATCTGGGTCGGGATCATCTGCACATGATACCGTTCGGCAAGGTCGGGGGATTCCCGGACATCCGTGAACAGGACGTTGCCCCTGCCCTTCAGCTCGCCATTCAATTCGGCCAGGATCGGCGCCATCTTTTTGCAGGGGATGCAGGTTCGGGCGCCGAAATCGGCCACCGTGGGCCTGCCCGAGGTCAGGGCGGCGCGGATGACGCTCTCGCCTGCCGATGGCAGCTCGGCCCGCGCGGCGGTCACCGTGGCACACAGGACGACACAGACAACGAGCGGGCGCATCACAGCAGTCCCCCGATCTCTTCCGCCGTGGCGGTCCTGCCGGAGAAGACCACCTTGCCGTCGATCACCAGCGCCGGGGTGCTCATGACGCCGTGCCCCATGATGGAGGGAATGTCTTCCACCTTGACGATCTCCGCCTCGACCCCCTTTTCCCTGACCGCCGTTTGCACAGCCTCGTGGAGCGCCTTGCATTTGGCGCAGCCGGTACCCAGAACTTCGATCTTCATCCTCGTATCTCCTTTCAGGTTGCGAGTATGGCATTGAACAGATACCCGACGATAACGATAGCGGTCGCCACAATGCCGAAAAAGGTGACCAGCAGCCGGGTCTTGAGCACATTTTTGAGGATGACCGCCTCGGGGAACGACAGGGCCGTTACCGCCATCATGAAGGCCAACACCGTCCCGACCGCCATGCCCTTCTCCATCAGGGCCTGCACGACCGGGATGATGCCGGCGGCGTTGGAATACAGCGGCACGCCGATCAGCACGGCCAGCGGCACGGCAAAGGGGTTGCCCCGCCCCGCGTATTTCAGGAGGAAATCGGCCGGGGCATAGCCGTGGATAAAGGCCCCCATGCCGACGCCGATCACCACGTAGGGCCATATTTTCTTCAGGAGTTCACGGGTATAGTTCCGGGCATAGTCGATCTTTTCCCGGAAGCTCTGTTCCTGGATCCCCGCCTGCCCGACCTTGACCTCCCAAACGTAGTCCTGCACATATTTTTCCATCCTGAGTCTGCCGATCGCGATCCCGGCCGTGACGGCCACCAGCAGGCCCGTGCCCACGTAAATCATGGCTATTTTCCAGCCGAACAGTCCCCAGAGCATGATCAGGGCGATCTCGTTGACCATGGGCGAGGAAATCAGGAACGAAAAGGTCACCCCCAGCGGGATGCCCGACTCCACGAATCCGATGAACAGCGGCACCGCCGAACAGGAGCAGAAGGGGGTGACGATCCCCAGGAGCGCCGCCAGCACGTTGCCCACGTATTCGCGATTATGGGAAAGGATGCGCCGGGTCCGCTCCGGCGAGAAATAGGAGCGGATGATGGCCACCACAAAGACGATGGTGGTCAGGAGCAGAAAGATCTTGAGGGTGTCGTAGACGAAGAAATCCAGCGCCTCGCCCGGACGCGAACCGGGGGCAAGCCCTATGAGGGTGAAGACAAGATAGTCGGCGAACTGTTTCAGCATGGCTACTCCATGATTAGTTGAGCAGGCAATCATATACCTGCGCAAAAAAAACTATTTTCCCTTCAACGCCCTGGTACGGTGTTTGGTTTCTCTGGCGCAGATGGAAGCGGCCAGGTCGGCTATCTGAAAAACCTCGGAATGCCTGACGACGTAGAGGATCTTCACGCCGTCCTTGCGCCGGGAGAGGATGCCGTGGTTATGCATGTAGTTGAGATGCCGGGAGGTGTTGGATTGTTCTTCGCCGATGGCGGGGAAGATCTCGCAAACGCACTTCTCCCCCTCCCGCAGGAAGTCGATGATCTTCAGCCGGGTCGGCTGGGCAATGGCCTTGAGAACATCGGCCAGATAGTTGGCGGCAACCATGAGAACGCTCCGGATATATATGATTAAATAATCATATACTCAACCGCCGGGAAGATGTCAAGACACAAAGGCGGTACGTGCAGAAACAGCGACGGCGCGTCCGGCTTCCCTCCGCAAAAACCGGAGCGCCAAGCGGCTCGGGGGCCGGGCTACTCCGCCTGCTGCTTGTGGCTGTAGCGGATGACCGTGGCCTTTTCCAGGGTGATCATGCCGCCGCCCATCATCTCGTCGATGCGCGGCATGATGGCGTTGATCTTTTCCTGGGTATCCACGACCTCGACGATCAGGGGCAGGTCGGCGGACAGGTCCAAAAGCTTCTGGCTGTGATAGACGCTGTGGGCGCCGAACCCGCACACGCCGCGCAGGACCGTTGCCCCGGCAAACCCTTCCGTGCGCAACAGCTCCACCAGTACCTCGTAGAGCGGCTTGTGACCGTAGCGGTCGCTTTCCCCGATAAAGATCCGCATCAATACATTCTCGCCAACCAGTTTTGTCATGACCGCCTCCCCTACGAAATCGAACGGATGGTAAAAATACCGAGCCACGTAAAGACCAGGCAGACCGCCACGTTCGCCAGGACATTCACGAACGCCACCCCGAACTGGCCGTCCTCCAGCAGCTTGAAGGTCTCATAACTGAAGGTGGAAAAGGTGGTCAGTCCCCCCATGAAGCCGACCGTCAACCCTACCCGCAGGGTACCGGAGATCGCCGTGCCGGTCAGGCCCAGCTCCATGACCAGGCCGATAAGGTAGGCTCCGACGACGTTGACGGCAAGGGTGCCGTAGGGAAAGGCCCGGCCCAGGAAGCCGTAGACCCAACCCGAGAGATAGTAGCGGGCAAGCCCTCCGCCGGCGCAGAACAGGGCAATCGTAGCGGCTGTCTTCATCGGGAACGTTCTCCTTGTCGGTGGCCCGTACGGTTGGTTGCGGGACACCAGGTAGTATACCGGGCTTCCGGGAGATGTCACCCCCGGATCGACGCCCGGCGCGCGAGGGCGGCCGAAACCCATACATACATGATTGCGCGCGCCAAACAAACCATGAAAATGAAAAAACTCCCGCCCTTGTGTGTAAAGAGCAGGAGTCATCAGCTTTGGCAAGCGGTTGCGGCGAACTCCATCGCCATAGGATTTCGGTCAAATTACCTTGTCAGGTCCCCATTGTCAAGAACTATGGGGCGCCCTGCTCCGTGACGAACGAAGCCACGGCGTCCCGGATTTGGTCCCTGATCCGGCGGACCGCCTCCAGCTTCTCCGCGTGCGTCCCCGCCAGCGCTGCCGGGTCTTCGAAACTCCAGTGCATCCTGTGGGTGATGCCGGGAAAGATGGGGCAGCGTTCGGCGTTGGCGCCGTCGCAGACCGTTACGACATAGTTGAAGATGGCGCCGCGTTTGAAGAAATCGAAGACACTCTTTGTCCGGTTGGCGGAGATATCGATGCCCGCCTCGGCCATGGCCTCCACCGCCAGCGGATTGAGCGTGCCCGGTTCCAATCCCGCGCTGTGCGCCTCGAAGCGGTCGCCGGCCAGGTGATTGAGAAACGCCTCGGCCATCTGGCTGCGGGCGCTGTTATGGACACACACGAAGAGCACCTTGATCTTTTTTTCCATGAACCATATCCTCCCGGTCACCGATGTTGCGACATGTTATCAAAAATCTGTGAAGGCCTGATTGCCGATCGGTCACGATGACGTTACAGGTTCCGGGACGGGACCTCGTCGGCGAACAGGCGTTTTTGGAACCGGAAGGCCACGTTGACCAGGCCGATCATCACCGGCACCTCCACCAGCGGACCGATCACGGCGGCAAAGGCGGCCCCGGAATTGAGCCCGAACACCGCCACCGCAACGGCGATGGCCAGCTCGAAATTGTTGCTGGCCGCGGTAAAGGCCAGGGTGGTGGTCTTGCCGTAATCGGCCCCCAGCCGCTTGCCCATCCAGAACGATACCAGGAACATGACCACGAAATAGATGAGAAGCGGCAGGGCAATGCGCAGCACGTCCAGGGGCAGGCGCACGATCAGTTGCCCCTTGAGGCTGAACATGACCACGATGGTGAAGAGCAGCGCAATCAGGGTGATGGGGCCGATCCTGGGCACGAAGTTCGCGTGGTACCGCTCCTTGCCCACCAGCTTCAGGCCGACGAGGCGGGTCAGGGCCCCGGCGATGCAGGGGATGCCCAGATAGATGAAGACGCTCTTCGCAATCTGGCCGATCCCCACAGCCACCACCACCCCTTTGAGGCCGATCAACGGCGGCAGCACGGTGATGAAGAACCAGGCGTAGACGCTGTAGAACAACACCTGGAAGATGCTGTTGAAGGCCACCAGCCCGGCGGCGTATTCGGTGTTGCCCCTGGCCAGTTCGTTCCAGACGATCACCATGGCGATGCAGCGCGCCAGGCCGATCATGATCAGCCCCACCATGTACTCCGGCTTGTCCGGCAGAAGGAGCGCGGCCAGCACGAACATCAGGAGCGGCCCGATGAACCAGTTCTGTACCAGCGACAGGCCCAGGATTTTCTTGTTGCGAAAGACCTGGGGCATCTCCTCGTACTTCACCTTGGCAAAGGGCGGGTACATCATCAGGATCAGCCCCGCGGCGATGGGGATATTGGTCGTGCCCACCTGGAAACGGTTGATGAAGCCCTCCATCCCCGGCACGAACCAGCCGAGCCCCACGCCCAGAACCATGGCGGCAAAGATCCACAGGGTCAGCCAGCGGTCGAGGAAGGAGAGTTTTCGGGACAGGTGTTCGCTCATGGTCTGTCTACCTGAAAATTGAATTTTTCGAAGCTATTGACTACAATCGTAGCTATACACATATTAGTTGCAAAATGCAACTTAATTGTGTAGCCTGAACACCCGGGAGAACCGTTCTATGGATTCAGTCAGGGAAGAACTACAGCTATTCGTGCGCCGCTTCGGCCTGCTGAACGCGTCCTGCTGCGACGAGTGTTGCGGCGAGCAGGTATCCATGGCCCAGAGCCACATCCTGTTCGAGATCAGGAGGATGGGCAGCCCCTCCATGCAGCAGGTGGCCGAGGAACTGGGCATGGACGTGACCACCTTCAGCCGCCAGGCCAAAAGCCTGGAAGGCAAGGGGCTGATAACGCGGCGGGTCTCGGCCGGCGACCGGCGGGTCAGCCTCCTGGGCCTGACCGACGCGGGCAGGCAGGTACTGGAAAAGATCGACCGCTACATGGCGGCCACGGTCGAGCGCATCTTCTCCCACATGAGCGGGTTCGAACGCGAGACGGTCGTCAGATCCCTGGGGCTTCTGAACGAGGCCGTGGCCAAGGCCGGCAACGACCCGTCGCAGGGAGGTAAAATTGCATGCTGCAACTAAATAATGGTGGAGCCATAAAGATCAAGAGCATCCGCAGGGCCACGGAGACGGAGCATCGCCCGCCGGCCGCCGCATGCGGCACCTCCTCCGACGGCCCGGACAAGCCGCCCTGCTGAGGTCCCCCCACCTCCGCCGGGGGCGGAGAGATCACCGACAAGGTACCCGGTTTCATGGAGTGGCTGGAGACCCCGGCCGGCCGGGTGCCGGTAATTTCATCGGAGCTTGGGTTCAGGGACCGGCTGGGGGCCTGCAAAGCCCGCTGGGGCATCGGCCGGATGAGCTACATGGTGCCGCCGGGCCTCTACGCCATTGGCCGGCCGACACCGGAGGCGCCGGTGCTGGTGACCGCCAACTACAAGATGAGTTACGACATTATCCGTCGTACAGCTACGGGACGAAACCTTTGGCTGCTGGTGTTGGAGACCTACGGGATCAACGTCTGGTGCGCGGCGGGCAAGGGGACCTTCGGCACCGGCGAAGTGGTGCGCCGGGTCGCGGCCACCGGCCTGGCCAAGGTGGTCAGCCACCGCCGCCTGATCCTGCCGATCCTGGGCGCCCCCGGAGTGTCGGCCCACCAGGTGGCCCGGCGTTGCGGCTTCTCGGTCGACTATGCCTCAATCCGGGCCGCAGACCTGCCCGAATACCTGGATAACGGCATGGTCACCACGCCAGCCATGCAACGACTGACCTTCACCTTCTACGAACGGCTGGTGCTGATTCCGGTGGAATTGGTGATGGCCCTCAAATCCGGCGCAATCATCGCCGGTATCGTATTTCTACTCGCAGCCGCGCTGGGGGGCCTTTCGGCGGGCATCACGGCCTTTCTGGCCTACGCGGGCGCGCTTGTGACCGGGGTCGTGATCGGCCCCCTGCTCCTCCCCTGGCTGCCGGGCAAAAGTTTTTCCGTCAAGGGGGCCGTGGCGGGGCTGATCTGGAGCGGGGCATTCTACCTTCTCGCCGGAGGGCCCGCCTGGGGCATACCGGCGACCATGGCGCTCTTTTTGGCCCTGCCCGCGGTGAGCGCCTTCCATACCCTCAATTTCACCGGATGCAGCACCTATACCTCCCGTTCGGGGGTGAAGAAAGAGATGCGCATCGCCCTGCCGGCCATGGGCGGCGCGCTGCTGGCGAGCGTGGTGTTGCTCCTGGCGGGAAGATTTTTGTAGGCACAAAGGAGCGGACGATGGAAGGCTTCAGATATTTGCGCGACGTGGTAACCCTTGAGCTGGACCGGGCGGCCTGCATCGGCTGCGGCAGGTGCCTGGAGGTCTGCCCCCACCAGGTGTTCTCCCTGGCGGAGAAGAAGGCCGCCCTCCGGGACCGGGACGCCTGCATGGAGTGCGGCGCCTGCGCCCTCAACTGCCCGGTCAAGGCCATCACGGTGGACGCCGGGGTCGGCTGCGCCTCGGGCATGATCAACGAATGGTTCCAGGAACGGAAGCTGCGCCTGCCGGGCGGGAACTGCTGTTCCTGATCACTACGGGGGGTCGGTACGCAAGAGTTGAGTACCGCCGCGGCCTAAGGTAGTGTTGGGTGGAAATTTTACGGCGGAAACGCCGCTGGAGGCAAGAGTGCCGGAACTCCCCGAGGTGGAACTGACCCGACGCAGGCTGGAGCCGGATCTGGTGGGCAAGAGGATCGAACGGGTGGAGGCGCGGGTGCCGAAACTCCGCCTTCCCATCCCCGAAGAGCTGGCGAACGTGCTGCCGGGGCGGGTCATCCGTTCCGTGGGGCGGCGGGGCAAGTACCTTTTGTTCGACTGCGAAGCCGGTTGGCTCATCCTTCATCTGGGCATGACCGGATTTCTCCGGTTCCTCCCCCACATCACGCCGTCCGGAAAGCACGATCATCTGGATATCCACCTTGCCGGCGGTTCGCTCCTGCGCTTCCACGACCCGCGCAAATTCGGCACCGTGGCCTGGACCACGGACGCCCCCGCCGGGCATCCGCTCCTGGCCGGCATCGGCCCGGAGCCGCTCACCTCCGCCTTCGACGGCGATTATCTCTTCCAGATGAGCCGGTCCCGCAAGGTTTCGGTGAAACAGTTTATCATGAACTCGGCAACGGTTGCCGGGGTCGGCAATATCTACGCCAACGAGGCGCTGTTCCGCGCCGGCATCCGCCCCGACCGGCCCGCCTCCTCCCTTGCCGCCCCGGAGTGCGGCCGGCTGGCCCTCACCATCCGGGAGGCGCTGCAGGAGTCCATCGACCAGGGGAGCACCTACCGGGTGGCGGAGGACTCGGTCGCCTACCACCCCCTGGAGTTTGCCGTGTACGGGCGGGGCAAGGCAACCTGTGGCCGCTGCAACGGGGCCCTGGAGGAGATCCGGCTGGGAAACCGGAGCACGGTCTACTGTCCCCGCTGCCAGCGCTAGTGTCCCGTGTGGACACCTCCCTGCGCCAACGCAAAAAGGGCTGCCGATCGGGCAGCCCTTACGGTTCCGGGCGCGACCATCCGCTTCAGCCCCGCCCGGCAAACTCCCGCAGGCTGGCGATCATGGACGAATCGGCGGTGGGGTCGATATGCGGTATCTTGGTTTGGCCGCCCAGCTTGCCGCGCACCGTTTTGGACCATTCGTAGATCGCCCCCTCCCCCGCCACCAGGACCTGGGGCGGGTTGATGCGCCCCTGGCTGCGGAAGGTGGCGTAGTCGGCGTTCATGCCGCACAGCGCGGCATCCAGCACATCCGCGGCCTGGTCCACGTTCCCGCCATCCTCTGACGCGGCCAGCACCCACACGTGCCGCCGGGCCTGCACGTCGGCCCCCACCATGAACTCCCGCACGTTCCACCTTCCGAAGTCGTTCAACTCCGCAATGGCCCGTTCCACCTCCCCCTGGGTCACCTTTTCCTCCAGCTTGTCCAGAAAACGGTCCCGGCCGGTGAACTCGATGAAATGCGGCGCGAGCGAGGTAAAGCGGATGGTGTCGCCGATGTGGTAGCGCCACAACCCGGAGCAGGTGCTGAGGATCACGGCGTAGCGCTGTCCCACCTGCACCTGTTCCAACGGAATCGCTTCGGCATCCCTCGGCGGCCGCCCCTGCCCGTCCAGATCCTCGAAGCGCACGAACTCGAAGAACGCACCGTAAAAAGGGGTCAGGCGCATCTGTTCATCGCCCTGCTGCTGAAAGGCCATGAAGGCCTCGGAGGAAGGCAACAGTTCCAGAAGATTGGGGAGCCGGCCGTCGAAGAGCGCCTCGAACTCGCTGCGATAGGGCTTGATGCTGGTGCCGCCGTGGATGATCAACTCCAGGTGCGGCAGCAGTTCGCCAAGCGGCCTGCCGCCCAGTTCGGCGCAGCGCTTCAGGAGCAGGATGATCCAGGGAGGCACGCCGGAGATGACCCGGATGTCCGGGTCGTTGATCAGCAGTTCGGCCATGGCCTGAAGCTTCTCTTCCCAAGGAAGGACGGAAACGTGCGCCTGTGGCTCCACGAAGGGATTCAGCCAGCGCGGGCGAAAACGGAGCGTGATGGCGCTCATGTCGCCGGAGCAGATGCCGTCGCCCATGTCGTTCAGCTCGGTGGAACCGGACATGTAGAGGATCTTGCCGGAACCGATGCGCGATGTGCTCTGGGCGGCGAGATAGCAGGCGATCATGTCCGTGGCCGCCCGGCGGTTTTCGTCGAACATCTGGCCGGAAAAGGGGATGTACTTGGTCGGCGCGGTGGTGCCGGAGGTCTCGCAGAACATGCTCATCCTGCCGGGCCAGGTGACATCCTCCAGGCGGATGCGCTTTTTGCCGTCGATACCGGTGCGGCAACCGGCCTGGAAGTATTCGTCCCAGAAATCCTGGTAGGTGCGGATCGGCACCCGCTGCCGGAACCGGTCGTATGCCTGGTCATAGGGGAGACGCGCCAGGACCGGAAAGTCGTGGTCGCGGCCGAAGCGCGTCCCGTCCGCCGCGCAGACGAGCCGCTGAAAGATGGCCCGCTGGGCCGACAGGGGGTCGCGCTCCAAAAAGCGTTGGGCGCGGAGGGCGGCCGAATGCCTGATCAGCCCTTGCAGGGGCGGCGTCCACAATGCGCGTCGGATGAGAGCCATTTAGACCGCCATCTGCAGAAGCGGCGCCGAAAGTTTGCTGTACCAGCTTTCCAGCAGGGGATTGTAGGCGTCGTAGTGAAAGATCATGGAGGCATGGGGCACGTTGTCACCCTCGTTCTTGGAGATGACCTTCTTCACCCGGCAGTTGGGGAACAGCCTGGTATAGCGCTCCGAATCGGCAAAAAGGGCGAGGGTCGGCGACCGCGGCACCAGGATATCCTCCTCGTTCTCGGCCATAAGCGCCAGAACCGGGCCGGCGAAGACCGAACCGGCGAGCGCGGGGAACTCAAGCTCCCGCAACGCCTTGACCCGCTCGTATCCCCCCAGGGCCGAGGTATGGGCCAGTACGTCCATGATCTTGCGGCGGATCGCCAGATGCTTGCTGCTCAATACCCGGTTTTCGGCGCCGGCGGCGAACAGGGCCTGGAAACAGCGGCGCGAACGCTCCACCTGTTTCTCCAGTTCATCCTGTTTGGCCGGATCGGCGGTGATGATCTTCTGCAGGCTGCTCTCCAGAAAACGGATGCCGTCGCGTTTCTCGCCCTTGGGACGGATCAGGTCGTCGGTGCAGATCACCGGGCTGACCAGGAGCAGGCCGCGGATCTTTTCGTGGATATGCTCGTCGGCCCGCCTGAGAAAATCCACCAGCAGGCCGGAACCGAAGCTGATGCTCATGATCAGCGGCTTGTTCCCCCTGGCGTGGATATCGTCGATCAGGTCGGACAACTGGGCGGAAAACATCTCCACCGAGAAGCCGTTGCGGGGATAGTTGAGATAGTAGATGCTGCCGTGCCTGCGCAAAAGCGGGCGCTGGAATTCAATCGTCTCCGTGGCGTCGGGCACGAAACCGGCGATCACGATGGTCGGCATCGATCCGGCGCTCTTTTCGCGGAACACCTGGCAGCGGATGCTGTGCATGCTGTGGAAGCTCTTCATCAGGCCGAACTCGCGGCGGCGGTTTTTCGGCGCATAGGGCTTGATGGCCATGGAACGCATGAAGCCATGGGCCATGGTCGCTGCCGAAACAAGTACGGGGTGGGCCTCTTTTACCGGGCTGGTCTTTGACGAAACGGGTTTCATGTCGCCTCCTGATCTCTCGTGCAAGCTTTCGGCAGTAAAGCATGGCGACGTTACATCCGGGGTGCGGATTGGAAACAGTTGATGAAGAATGCGTTGCGGTTGTGAAAAATCTGCCGGGGACGGCGGGGAGAGAAGAAGGGAAGAGGTCCCTTGCCCTGGGGAACGGCTCCCGGAGCCGGTTCCGGATGTAAAGGCCGATCGGGGAAACGGGGTCCGCCGGCTTTGGCCGGAACCGGATATGAACCGGCGGACGTGGCGCCGGGCAGCCCGTACCGGCATGCCAACCGAGATGTTGCACGTTTGGGACAAACCTCCCGGACCGGCCTGTCATCGCAAATGCAGGAAAAACCAGGGCGCATTTAGCACAAAAACGCAACAGGGCCGTAACACCCTTGTCACCATCGAATGTTATGCTACGGCAGGAGCCGGCCCATTCGACTCAGCGTGCACGGCACGGCATCAACCTCTCTTCACCACGGGGTCCCCATGAATGAAAACGGCTCCACATTCTTGATACTTTCCCCCGGCAGGATCGTCATCCTGTATGCGGCCATGGCTGTGGGCCTGATCATGGCTTCCAACCCGATGGTGCTGAAAGCGGCACACCCCCTTACGTTCGTGCTGTTCGAGGGCAGCCTCTTTGTCGTATTGACCTCCGCTCTGCTCTATGTCCTGATCAGGCATTACACCGGAGAGGTACAGCTCTCCCGCGACCTGTTCTACAAGGCCTTCCAGATCTCCCCCGATTCCATCAACATCAACAGGTTGAGCGACGGCGCCTTCATCCATGTGAACGAGGGATTTTCCCTGATGAGCGGTTACGGCGAAGCCGAAGTCATCGGCAAGACGCCGCGCCACATCAGGCTCTGGAAAAATCCCGAAGACCAGTTTGAACTTGCGGCATTGCTGGAGCGCCACGGCTCGGTCGACAACCAGACCGCCACCTTCAGGAAAAAGAACGGCGCACTGGTCACCGGGATACTGTCGGCCCGCCTGGTCACGCTGAACGGCGAGAAATGCGCCATAACCATTGTCCGCGATATTACCGAGCGGATCAGGGCCGAAGAAGAAATCCAGCAACTGGTCTACTATGATGCCGAAACCGGCCTCCCCAACCAGAACCTCCTCATGGACCGGCTCAACCAGATCATTGCCCTCGGCAGCCGGGAGCACCGCAGCTCCGCCATCATCTACATCGGCTTGTCCGGCGTCACCAGCATCGTGGATGCATTCGGGCACGGAGGAAGCAGGGACATAGCCAGGGCGCTTGCGGAACGTTTCCAGGCGCTGCTGCGCCAAAGCGATACCGTCGCGCGCATCAGCCGCGACGAATTCGTCATCGTGCTGGGCGGGTTGGTGCAGGAACCGGATATTGCAACCATCTTGAGCAAACTCCAGACCATGTTCAGCGAACCGGTGGCCCTGCCCCAGGGGGAGATGATGGTGACCGCGGCCATGGGAGTGGCCTGCTTCCCGGCAGACGGCTTCACGACGGATATCTTGCTGCAGAACGCCCACATCGCCATGAATCAGGCCCGCGAACAGGAGGCCGCCAACCGCTTCCAGTTCTTTTCCGGGGAGTTGAACAGCAGGGCCTTCGAACGGCACCAGATCGAGGCCAGCATGCTGCGGGGCATCGAGGACAACGAGTTCTACCTCTGCTATCAGCCGAAAGTCTCCGTCGAGAGCGGCAACGTCACGGGTATGGAGGCCCTTCTGCGCTGGAAACGTCCCGGATCGGGCGTCATATCCCCCGCCAAGTTCATCCCCATTGCCGAAGAAAACGGGATGATCGTGAAGCTCGGCGAATGGGCGCTCAGGTCGGCGTGCAGCCAGTGCAGATCCTGGCAGGATGCAGGCCTCCCCCCTTTGCAGGTTTCGGTCAACATCTCCACACGCCAACTGCGCGACAACCTGTTTGTGGAGAAGGTCCTGGCCATCCTGCTGCAAACCGGGTTCGCCCCCGAAAATCTGGAACTGGAGCTTACCGAAAGCGCCCTGATGGGCGACATGGACGACACGGTCACCAAACTGCTCAAGCTCAAGGAGAAAGGGATCACCATATCGATCGACGATTTCGGCACCGGCTACTCGTCCCTCTCCTATCTCAAACACCTGCCCATCGACAAGATCAAGATCGACCGGTCGTTCGTCAGCGAGATCGTTTCCCGGAGCGATGATGCCGCACTTGTGGACGCCATCATTGCCATGGCCAACTCCCTGCACCTTGCGGTTGTGGCCGAGGGGGTGGAAACGGCGGAACAGCTTGAATACTTCAAAAGGAGAAAATGCCGGGAGATACAGGGGTTCTTCTACTCCAGGCCGCTCGAAGCGCACCTCTTCGAGGATTTCATCCGTACCGGGACGGCCCTGCCCGCACGGGACGCCTCCACCGGCGGAACCGCGAACCCGGGCCCGGCAGGGACGGAGACGGGGCCGCTTCCGCTTCCCCTGGCGAGTTCCCCGCCCGCCTCTCCGGCGGCGCTGGCGGAACACCTGGGCGAGATCCTGCTCCACCCGCTTCCCGTGGCCCCCTCGGATACGATTCCGGCCGCATTGAGCCGCTTCCAGAACGACCGGGAACTGCTCGTCCTGCCGGTGGTGGAAAACGGCGGCGTGGTCGGTATCCTCAACCGGGCGACGTTCCTCGAGGAGCATGTGATCGGGCGGCACGGTTTCGGCTTTCACATCAACCATTCAAAGAGGATCAAGGATCTCATGTCGCCCGTCGAGCTGATCCTGGATGCCCATACGAGCATCGAGGAGGCGGCGCGGGCCATCCAGCTGCGGGAGTGCCGTCTGGCGCGCATCGACAACATCTGTGCCACCATGTCGGGGAGATATGCCGGTGTCGTCGATGTAAAAAAACTGGTGAACGCCATGGCGGAGATCAACATCTCCCTGGCCAAGGGGGCCAACCCTCTGACCGGACTGCCGGGCAACGCAAGTATCCAAAGGGAGATCACCGGGCATCTGGAGTCCGGCAGGGCCTTCGATATCGCCTATATCGACATCGACAACTTCAAGCCCTTCAACGATTGTTACGGCTTTCAGCGGGGGGACGTGGTCATCAAGGCCCTGGCCGAAATTACGGAACGCGTCGTGAAGCGCTCCCCCACGAACGACAACATTTTTTACGGCCATATCGGCGGCGACGATTTCATCCTCATAACCCCTCCCCACGGCGCCCAAATACTGGTGAACGAGATCGTCAGGGAATTCGAAGGCCACCTGCCGCTCTTTCACGGCGATGCGGATTACGGGGCGAAGTGCTACAACGCCGTCAACAGAAAAGGCGAACAGGAGACCTTCGGGCTGCTCTCCCTCTCCATCGGCATCGTCAATACCCTCCTGATGCCGATCAACTCCTACGCCCAGCTCGCCTCCCTGGCCACCGAAGTCAAAAAGGCCGCCAAGAGCCTGCCCGGATCGGCGGTGGTGGCGAACAAGCGGCTCCGGTAGGAAAGCGGCAATCGGGGCAAAAAAAATCGCCGGGACAAGAACGTCTGTCCCGGCATAACAGGGGGAGGAACTACGGGTGAAAAACTCGATCTGCCGTCAGGCCGCCCGGCCGCTCTGGAGGATGGTATTGTAGACGTCGCCGCTGTCGGGGGCCTTGAGCAGGGTAAAGCTTCGGGCGTTGCGGCTCATTTCGGCCAGCACCGACCGGTTGGTGAGGAAATACCTGATGGCGTCGGCCAGTCCCGCGCCGTTGCCGGCGCTGAAGACCACGCCGGTCTCGCCGTCCACCATCAGCTCTTTCGGACCGCCGGCATCGGAGACGATCACCGGCAACCCCGAGGACTGGGCCTCCAGGACCACATTGCCGAAGGTATCGGTGGCGCTGGGGAAGACGAACAGGTCGGCCGAGGCGTACCCGTCCTGCAACTCCTCGCCCGCCAGATAGCCGGTAAAATAGACCGGATACCCCTTCAGATACGCCTCCATCTCCCGGCGGTACGGTCCGTCGCCGACGATCACCAGCGAGGCCTCGAAGCCGGAGTCGATCAGGTCGCGGAAGGTTTCCGCCAAAAGCTCCAGCGCCTTTTCCCGCGATACCCGCCCCACGTACAGGAGCCTGATCCCTTCCGGGATGCCGCGCCCGGTCCAGAAATCCGCCTTGCGCCTGACCGGCGTGAACTGTTCCGTGTCCACCCAGCGCGGCAACGGCTTCATCTTTTCCTCAGCCAGACCGCGGGACAGGAGCTGCTGCCTGGTGCCGTTGGACGGCACCATGACCTCTTCCATCTGGTTGTAGAACCAGATCATGTAGCTCCAGGCCGCCTGTTCCAGGAATTCGTCGTTGGTCAGGCTGCGCACGTACTGGGGGATGTCGGTGTGATAGGTCCCGGCCACCGGGATATCCATGATCCGGCCGATCAGGAGCCCCAGCAGGCCGACGGTTCCGGGCGTGCTCACGTGGATGCGGGTGAAGCCCCCCTGCTCGATGTAGTCCATGACGTCCAGGATCGGCGGGAAGGAGAGCTTCAGTTCGGGATATTCCGGCAGCACGAAATCGCCCACCGACTCGAACCGTTTGACCCCTTCGGGGATCGGTGCGTCGGCGGCGCCGGCGGTGATCACCGTCAACGCGACACCCCGGTTGCGGGCGGTCTGGATCAGGCGGCGTATGGTAATCGCCACCCCGTTGATCTCGTCCAGGGTGTCGGTGAACAGGGCGATCTTCTCGTCCCCTTCCCCGGCGCCGGCATCGGGGAAGGTTTCCCTGAGGCCGCGCATGATATCCTTGCCTTTGTGCTGGTGGTGGAAGGCCAGGTAATACGGCGTCACCAGGAGGTGCACCAGGCCGATGGTGGAGAGGGTGGTGACGTAGTCGAAGAAACCGGCGGAGAGCGGCAGGGACATCAGGCGGTTGGTGTAGATATAGATCATCCGGTTGGCCAGATAGCTGGTCACGGCGAAGATGGTGCGGTTCTGGTCCGCGCCCTTGAGGGTGGCCAGGAACACGCCGTCGTTCAGCAGCACCCGGGCCTCCCGGTCCAGGACCTCCTCGAAACTCCGGTCGCGGTGGCTCCGGGATTCGGGGATGTTCTTCAGGATGAACAGCCTGATCTTTTCCACGAAGGACTCCCTGGCCGAACCGACATTGAAGAAACGATTCATCAGGGCGCTGATGAAGGGGGTCGAACTGCGGCGGCGTTCGCCGAAGCGCTCCCGGTAGAAGCTGTGGGCGATGCCGTACATGCTGTGGGCCATGGTCAGGGGGCCGCCGTTATCGCCTTCGGCGCGGCTTCGCCCCGCCTTTATGCCCTGGATGAACCCGTCCACGTCGTCGGCGCCGTCGACGGCCGTATGGGCCCGGCTGATGAACAGCCCGCCGTGGTCGTCCGACCCTCCCACCATCCCCTTGATCCAGGGTGTCGGGCCGTAGGGCCGTACATCATGCCGGTCGGCGAGCAGCTCCAGGGTCTCGCGGTCGAGCCCGGCGACGATCTGCTCGGTAAAGGCGTTGAACCGCCGCGCCCGGCAGCCGTTTCTGACCTCGAAGGTGGTGAAGAGCACCAGGGATTTCTCGATGATGGCGGTGGTCAGCTTGTCGTTCTGGGCATAGAGCGGATGGGCCAGGAAGTGGGCGATCCCCTCCCGGTGGAGGTAGGCCACCATCTCGTAGATGTTTTTGCGCAGCTCCATGATCTGGCGGAACTGGGCTTCGGTGATGTGCAGCACCACCACATGGACCTTGCAGTCATTTTCGGGAAAGTAGGCGGTGATCTCCGAACTGACGAACGCCCCCGGCAGATGGGCGATCTCCAGTGCGCCGTTGATGCTGTTGTGGTCGCTGATGGTGACGAAATCCATCCCCCGGCTTCTGGCGGTCTGGTAGAGGTACTCGGGAGAGGTGTAGCTTTCGGGGCAGTTGAACTTGCGCATCGCCCAGTAGGTGGGCTTGTTGGAGTGGCTCGAATGGACGTGCAGGTCTGCTTTGTAGGCTCTCATGTTTGCTATATGTAGCAGGGAAAGATTACAACCGTGTTGAGAGTGTGCAATAGTTTTGTGGCTGTTGCGCGGAACGGTCCGGCCGGCGGATTTTTTCCGCACCCTGCTTTTTTTATGCTTGACAGCCCGGATGTCGATCCGTATATTGATTTCAGTTTTCAATATCAAATCAGACGGCACCGGCACCACCACTACCCCACGCAGAGGAAACGGCACGCATGGTTCGCCACACAGGGAGTCCCGCATATCCGGACCGGGCGGGATACGCGCCGGGTGTGCCGGCCACGGTAACGCCCCGCAGCGGACAACCGGCGGCGGAAGTCCGCCCCCCTGTCGTACCCGACGCTTTGCGAACATTCATCTCACCGTTGAGAATCCGGAACAGTTGAACTGACCATACACAGCAAAAAGGGCGTCACCGCCCCTCTTTTTTGCTCTCATATTGATAACGATTATCAATATCTATTACACGAAAAAAGGAGAGGACCATGAGCGTTGTGCTGATCGGCGGGATGGACCGCCTGGAGCCGCAGTACCTGAGGGAGGCCGAGCGGGCCGGCGTGCAGTTGAGCGTCTTCACCACCGCCCAAAACGGCATTGCCGCGAAACTGAAACACGCCGATGCCGTGGTGATCTTCACCAACAAGGTATCCCACCGGGCCAGAAACGAGGCCGTGACGGCGGCGCGGGCCAACGACATCCCGGTCTTCATGCACCACGCCTGCGGGGTCTGCACGCTCCGCGAATGCCTGAAATGTATGCATATCATCAACCACACAGGAGGAAGGAACGATGTCTGAGACCACCATCACCAAGGGGAAGAACACCAGGGGGAACACCATGCGGCGGGGGATCGCGGCGGCGGCGCTGTCGGCCGCGGTGGCCCTGGGAGCGGCACCGTCCTTTGCCGGCCCGCCGCTCGTCACGGACGATACCGGGACCGTGGAGCCACGCCATGCCGAGGTGGAGCTGAACGGCGGCTATACCTGCGACAAGGAGTCGGATAACGGGGTCTCCACGCGCAGCGAGGCCTTCGACGGCGAGATGAAGATCACCACCGGCGTCACCAGGGATCTGGGCGTGTCCCTGGCGGTTCCCTACCTCTTCAGCGAGCGGGTCAGGGAAGACGGCCAACTGGCCGGGACCAACGACGGCTTCGGCGACATGACCCTGGAGCTGAAGTACCGCTTCTTCGAGCACGAGGGGCTGAGCCTGGCCGTCAAGCCGACCGTCATCCTGCCCACCGGCAAGTACGGCGCCGGGCTCTCGGACGGCCGCTGGGGCGCCGGCGGCACGCTCATCGCCACCAGGGAATTCCTGGAGGGGACGTACCTGCTCCACGCCAATGTGGGCTACGAGCACCACGGCTTCCGCACCGACCTGCAGCGGGAGGAGAACCGCTCCGACCTCTGGTTCGGCTCCCTGGCCGGCGAGGCGCAGGTCATGAAGGGACTGACGCTGGTGACCGACTTCGGCCTGTCCACGACCCAGGAGCGGTCGACCAGCGAATTGTGCAGCTATGGCCTGGTCGGCGCCCGGTACGAGGTCGCCGAATTCCTGGATGTGGATGCCGGCGTCAAGGTCGGGCTCACCAGACCCGAGGACGATCTGGCCCTGCTCTACGGAGTGGTGCTCAAGTTTTAACAAGGAAAGGAAGTCATGCCGATGATGCCGTTGGGACTGATGGGCCCCGGGGAACGGGGCGAGATCGTCGAGGTGGGACAGTGCACGCCGGAGTGCGGCGGATGCCGGTGCAAAGAGGAGCGCAAACCGGGTGACGTGCGGGTGGAGGATATGGGCCTCAGGGTCGGCAAGCAGGTGGAGATGCTGAACAACAGCGGCAGCCTGGTGCTCCTGAAGGTGGATGAATCGCGAATTGCCGTCGATCGCGGCGTGGCCATGAAAATAAAGATACGGAGGTAGGTGATGCATCTGGCAATGATGAAACCGGGGCAGCAGGGGAGGATCGTGCGCATCGGGACGGCTGTCGGCCCCATGAAGCGGCGGCTGATGGACATGGGGGTGCTGGCCGGCGAGCTGGTCAGGGTGGAAAAGATGGCCCCCCTGGGGGACCCCATGGAGGTGACCATCAAGGGATACAACCTTTCCCTGCGCAAGAAGGAGGCGGAAGGGATCGAAGTGGAGGTGGCGCCATGACGGAAGAGACGCGGAACACCGGCCGCGACGCCGTTTCCCCCGCGGAGGCGCGCCCTCTCGTGGTGGCCGTGGCGGGCAACCCCAACGTGGGCAAGTCCACGCTGATCAACGCCATTGCCGGCACGCGGCTGCAGGTGGGCAACTGGCCCGGCGTGACCGTGGAAAAGAAGGAGGCCCTGTTCGAGCACAACGGCCGGAAGATCCGGCTGGTTGACCTCCCCGGCACCTACTCCCTCTCCCCCTACACCCAGGAGGAGATCATCGCCCGGGACTACCTGGTGAAGCAGCGGCCCGACCTGATCGTCAACGTGGTGGACGCCACCAACCTGGAGCGCAACCTGTACCTGACGGTGCAGCTCATGGAGCTGGGCATCCCGGTGGTCATGGCGCTGAACATCTACGACGAGGCCACGGCCAAGGGGTACCGGTTCAACATCGGGGACATGGAAACGATGCTGGGCGTCGGCGTGGTGCCCACCTCGGCCACCCGGAAGAACGGCCTGGCGGAACTCCTGGACAGGGTGCTGGAGACGGCCGCGCGCCCGGCGGAACATGCGCCGCGCACCCTCAACTACGGCGACGACATCGAGACCGCCGTGGCCCTGCTGGGCGACACCCTGCGCCGGGAGCACCCCGCCCTGTTCGGCCTGTACCCGGAACGCTGGCTGCTGCTCAGGCTCATGGAGGGCGACGAGCGGTTGCGCCGGGAGACCAACCTGGCCCAGGACGCCCTGCCGGAGGAGATCTTCCACCACCTGCGCCGGGGGCACGGGGAAGACCTGGAGGCGGTCATGGCCGACGCCCGCTACTCCCAGGCCGCCGGGCTGGCCCGCGAGGTGCTCTTCAGGAAGGAGGGGCGCCGGGTCGAGCTGACCGAACGGATCGACCGGGTGGTGCTCAACCGCTTCCTCGGCATCCCGATCTTCCTGGCCGCCATGTGGCTGGTGTTCAAGCTGACCTTCGACCTTTCCAAGCCCTTCGGCGACTGGATCGGCGACATGGCCGGCGGCCCCTTCAAGCATTGGACGACCATCGTCCTGGGGCTGGTGGGCGCCCCGGACTGGACGGTCTCACTGGCCACCGAGGGGGTCATCTCCGGAGTCGGTTTCGTACTGGTGTTCGTGCCGGTCATCTTCATGATGATGTTCTTCATCACCTTTCTGGAGGGGAGCGGCTACATGGCGCGGGCCGCCTTCGTCATGGACCGGGCCATGCACGCCATGGGGCTCCACGGCAAGTCGTTCATACCGCTTTTGCTCGGCTTCGGCTGCAACGTGCCCGGCATCTACGCCACCCGGACCCTGGAGAACCAGCGGGACAAGGTGCTGACCGCCCTGCTGATCCCGCTCATGTCCTGCGGGGCGAGGCTGCCGGTCTACGTCCTCTTCGTGGGGGTCTTTTTCCCCAACAACCCCGGCACGGTGATCTGGTCCCTGTATGTGATGGGCATCGCCCTGGCCATCGCCATGGGCGTGGTCTTCAAGCGCACCCTCTTCCGGGGCGAGGCCCCCATGTTCATCATGGAACTCCCCCCCTACCGGATGCCCTCCTTCACCAGCCTCTGCCTGCACACCTGGGAGAAGGGGAAACACTTCCTCATCAAGGCCGGCACCTACATCTTCGCGGTCTCCATCTTCGTCTGGTTCCTGCTGAACCTCCCCTGGGGGGTGGAACACAAGAAGGATTCCTACCTGGGACAGGCCGGGCAGGTGATGGCCCCGGTCCTGAGCCCTCTGGGGTTCGGCACCTGGCAGGCGGCATCGTCCCTGATCACCGGCGTCATCGCCAAGGAGATCGTGGTCGGCACCATGGGCGAGATCTACGCCCCCAGGAAGGAGGAGGAGAAAAAGCCCGAGGCGAGCTTTGGGGAAGATCTGCGGGAGATTGCCGTCTCCTTCGGCAAGGCGGCCGGGGAATCGGTAGCCAACGTGGTCTCCACCTTCGGCGTCTCCAGCCTGGCGGCGGACGAGAAGGAGGATCGGGGGCCCCTGAAGGCTACCATCCGGCAGACCTTCACCCCCCTTTCCGCCTATGCCTTCATGGTGTTCGTCCTGCTCTACATGCCGTGCGTGGTGGTCGCCATCGCCATGCGCCAGGAGTTCGGCGGCTGGAAATGGTTCGGCGTGGCCTTCGCCTACCAGAGCGTGTTGGCCTGGGGCATGGCGATGATCGTCTACCAGGGGGGACGGCTCCTGGGATTGGGGGTGTGACATGGGAACAATGGATATCGTGCTGATGGCCGCCATACTGGGCGGCGCCGCCTGGGTGCTCTACCGCTCGCTCTGGAAGAAAAAGGGGCATTGTCACGGTTGCGACGGCGGCGGGTGCAACGACAAGTGAGGACGGATGGGATGGCTGCCCGGCGGCGGAATGACGACGCTTCGCCGCCGGGCGACGGGAGGCCCGACTGCCCGCCCGGCCACGGCACGACACGGGGGAGAGACGCTGTGATGCCGGACCATAACCAGCAATTTTGCGATTACCTCGGCACCAGGGGCCTCAAACTGACCAGGCAGCGGCGCCTCATCCTGACGGCGTTCCTTGCCCACGGGCACGGCCTGAGCGCGGACGAGCTCTTCCGGGAACTTCGCGCCCACCACCACGCCGTCGGTTACGTCACGGTCTACCGCACCCTGAAGCTGCTCGCCGGATCGGGGATCGCCGGAGCCGTCCGGGGAGACGGCAGCCCCACCCGTTACGAGCACGCCGCGGATGACAGGTCCTGACGGGAGGAGATCGTTTTCATGTGCGCAGCAGCCGAAAGCGTCAGACGCTACAACCGTTTCTTCAAAAGCCGGAACGCCCTGACGGTGCTGGACTACGGCACCGGCACCATGCGTAATGCCCGTTATCTCTCGGAACAAGGCTTTACCGTGTATGCCGCGGACCTGCCGGAACAGGTGAAAAAGCTGCGGTGCCGCCCCGAAGCCCGACAGGTGCGGCGCCTGCTGGCCACGGACGAGCTTCCCGGCAGCCGGTTGGGCGTCGACCTGGTGCTTTCCACCTATGTCCTCAATATCATCATGGCAGAGGACGAGCGGCATACCTACCTGGAGACGGCCGTCGCCAACCTCAAGCCGGGCGGCTACCTGATGATGGAAGTGCGCTGCCGCCGACCGGACGAGGCATGCGACGATTCCTGCGGCGGCTGCCTTTCACCCGGCGCATGCGCCAAGACCCTCAGCCACGAGGAACTGGACGCCCTGCTTCTGCCCCACGGCATGCGGCGAGTCAGCCACTACTACCGCCGGCACGCCTTGGCGGCCATCTACCGCAGGGACGATACGATCAACGATCGGGGGATGTGAAGTCCGTCCCGTTCCTGCGCCGGCAGCGGGCAGGAACGGGACGGACCGTGGCGGGACTACAGCGTGGGGCGAGGTGTTGCATCGGTGCTGGCCGGCAAAAGGGGATAGACGAGCTTGGGCTGTTTACCGGTCAGGCTCCCGAGAAACGCGACGATGTCGCCGCTTTCCTCATCGCTGAGGTGGATGCCGAATTGGGCCGACCCCATGACGTCAACAGCCTCTCTCAGGCTCCAGACCACGCCTGAGTGGAAATAGGGGGCCGTGACGGCGACGTTTCGCAGCGACGGCGCCCTGAATACGTACTCATCCGCCGAGGTATTGGTGACGGCAAGCCGCCCCTTGTCCTTCCGCGGCAGGATGTTCTCGGCCGGTTTGGCCACAACGCCGAAGGGGTAGTAACCGGAACCGCCCAGGTTGAGGCCGCCGTGACAGGCGACGCATCCCTTTTCGATGAAGAGTTTGAGCCCGGCGGTTTCCCGTACGCCCATAGCCTTGCGGTCCCCTTTGATGTAGCGGTCAAAGGGGGCATCCGGCGTGATCAGGGTCGCCTCGAAGACCTCGATGGCCTTGGCCATATTATCGAACGTCAGAGGTTCCTTCTCACCGGGGAAGGCTTTTTTGAACAGCTTCACGTACCCGGGCATGCTCTTCAGGGTCTGCAGTACCAGGTCAGGTGTATTGTTCATCTCGACCGATGCCTGCACCGGCCCTTTGGCCTGTTCGGCCAGGTCCTTGGCCCGGCCGTCCCAGAACTGTGCAATATTGTAGACGGAGTTCAGCACGGTCGGGGCGTTGCGCGGCCCTTTTTGCCACCCGTGGCCGGTCGAGGTCACCTGCAGATCCGTTCCGGCCAACCCCGCATTGTGACAGGTGTTGCAGCTGATGAGCTGGGACCTGGAAAGACGCGGATCGAAGTAGAGCTTGGCACCCAGTTCAACCCTGGCGGGTGTGGCCGGATTGCCTTTCAGAACGGGCGGTTTGGCCGGGATCGGCTTAAAAAGGGCCTTGGCGCGGGCCTGCAAATCCTCCGCGGCAACGGCTTGGCCAACGCAAACTGCCAGCGTCAGCACCACAACGAGCGACATGCGGAAACGTTTCATCGGCATTCCTCCTTGGGTTGGGATAGGGTTGGCTCGATCCGGACCGCCGCGGTACCCTGCAAGGGAGCAAGGTGTGCGCATGGCGGTCAGTAATTCTCGGCCAGCAGTTCGAAATGGGCCTTGGGATGGGCGCAGGCTGCGCACAACTCCGGGGCGGCAGGCCCCTCGTGAAGGTAGCCGCAGTTGCGGCATCTCCAGACCACCGGCTCGTCCTTGCGGAAGACCCGGTCGTTCTCGATATTGGCCTGCAGGGCCCTGAAACGTTTTTCATGCTGCTTTTCGGCAACGGCTATGGCCGTGAACACGGCGGCCAGCACGGGGAATCCTTCTTCCTTGGCGATGGCGGCGAATTCGGGGTACATCTCGGCCTGTTCATGGTGTTCCCCCTGGGCGGAGGCCAGCAGATTTTCCACGGTGGTCCCGATCTTCCCGGCCGGGAACGCGGCGCTGATCTCCACATCGCCCCCCTCCAGGAATTTGAACAGCCGCTTGGCATGCTCCTTCTCCTGGTTGGCCGTTTCTTCGAAAATCTCGGCAATCTGCACGTAACCGTCTTTCTTCGCCTGCGCGGCGAAATAGGTATAGCGGTTGCGAGCCTGGCTCTCCCCGGCGAATGCGGTGAGGATGTTCTTCTCGGTGCGGGTTCCCTTCAGTGACATGTCTCTTGTTCTCCTCTCTGTGGTTGGCGGATGTCCCCTCCGGGGACGCGGAATGTCGCGCCGGCCAAACAGGAACGATTCCTGATTGTCCGGCAAAAAATATATCGACCCTACTTACGGCACTGCCTGCACAACCCGTAATACTCGAAACGGATATCGCGGGCCGCAAAGCCGGTACGTTGCTCCACCACCTCGGGCGGCACCGGAACGGCGTCGGCGAAGTCCTCGATCCTGCCGCAATTGGTACAGATCAGATTGAGGTGATTGGCCGTATCCATATCGTACCGGTTGTCCATGGCCTCGAACTCCAGTTCCCTGATCAGCCGGTGCTTCTTGAGCAGGGCCAGGGTATAGTACACCGTGGACAGACTGATGGCGGGATACTTCTCGCGGGCCTTCTTGAAGATGGACAAGGCGGAGGGATGGCTTTTGTCGCGGGTGAGCACATCTATGATCTCAAGACGCTGGGAAGTGAGCTTCAGCCCCTTGTCCCTGAGCCCCTGGATGATGCTCTTTTTGATCTGTTCCCGTTTGATGATAATCTCCTAACCAGGAATAATTCCTGTTTGAGAGACAATACGTCCTTGCCGGGCTCCTGTCAAGAGTCAAAATCATTCTGACGGGTTACGTGCGCTGCGCGGCGCTCCCCATCAAGCCGCACCGGTCAATGAAAGAGGCTCTCCAGCCCGAGCGTGCGCCGGAAATCCCACAGGTTCATGAACAAGGCGTCGAAGCGTCCGCGCCTGACCTGCTCCTCCTCGCGCTCCCAGAAGAACAGGCGGCTTGCCGGATAGAGGTAGCCGAAGGGGTAAGCCGTCAGGTTGGGGGTGCGGCGGGCGATCCGTTCCAGGGGATAGCGGTAACCCGACTCCTGCAGGGTTACCAGCGTCAGGGCCTCCATCCGCACCGCGGCGGCCCTGGCGAGAAAATCCTCCCCACGGCCGCGGGCAGCGTCCCGCCCCGCCCGTTTTGCCGCAAGCGCCCGCAGGGTCAGGGCCCGATGGCGGGCGCGCAGGGCGGTCACGCGCAGCCCGCGGTTCAACTCGCGGGCCACCCGGAGCGGGTCGCGAAAACGATCCCCCGGCGCCGCTTCGAGCTGCGCCAGCCGGGAATCGATGCGCGTTGCCAGGGAGGTCATGGCACGGTCGTAGGCCTCCATATCGGCCACCGGCCCCGCGAGCACGGCCCGCACCTCCCCGTCGGGCGCATCGTTCAGCAGCCAGGAGTAACGAAAACCGGGGTCGGGCTGGAAGGGACGGTCCAGGGGGTGGGGCAGTTCGGAGAAGGGGGTCAGCGCCGCCAGGTAGCGCATGAGGCCGCGTTCTTTCAGGTAATGGTTCTGCAGGCGCAGCGCTCCATCCCACAGCCCGTGCAGCCGCCGGTCGGGCAGGAGATCGTCGAGCGGGCCGAGGGGGCCATTGCCGCGCAAGCCGCCGTTGTCGTCAAAGCGCCACGACCAGCGGGCGATGCTCCAGTCCATCAGCCAGTACCCCCACTCCCAGCCCGAGGTGAAGGTGAGATGCCCGGCCACCCCCAGGCGGGCCATCAGGTCCATGTCGCTCCAGCGACTGTCCAGATACGGGAGCAGCAAGAGCGGCACCGGACTGTCGAACCCCACCCAATAGGACGATTCCGGCCAGTACCAGGTTTCCCGGCGGCGCACCTCCTCCCGGGCCGCATCCAGCATGAAGCGCTGGTTGACGTTGCCGTAGACCGGGGCGTGGGGCTCCGAGACGGAATAGCACATGACCGTATGGATCAGGATGCCGCTGGTCGGTTCCAGGGGGCGGCGCACCTTCCGGCCCCGGTCGGAGGGGATGACATGGGTGGCGAACATGAGCTTCGCTCCATAGCGCCGCACCACCAGGCGCTCCATGTGGCGCTGTACGCCGGGAAGCAGGCGGCCCAGAAAAGGAAGGTGCTCACCCATGGTCGGTTCGAGGGTGACGAAGTCCCAGGGGACCCGGAACAGCCAGGCCAGGGTGGCATCCACCTGCCTGGCGTAGGAGGGATACGGCCGCAGCAGGGCCAGGCACTGAAAGGCCTGCTGCTGGATCATGGCCAGGGAGACCTCCACCCCGCAGCGCACGCCGCGCCGGTGGGCGTACTGGACGATGCGGACGGCATGGTTGATCCAGGCCTCACGGTCGATCTCCCGCAGCAGGAAGAATTGCATGGTGTTCTGACCGTTGCGGGCCAGCCAGTCGATGTATTCCTTGACCTCATCCAGGCCGCCGGCCAGCGCCGGGTTCATCAGCGGTTCGGTCAGTTCGACCGGATGCAGGGTATGGAGATGGAAGCCCCTCGCGGGAAACCGGGGGGTTCCCGCAAAGGTGAAGACCGGTGGCAGCGGCCAGGAACCATAGAACGGGTAAAGCGTCTGCCGGGGGTGGATGAACCGGAAGGCGAGTTTTTCCTGGAGCAGGCCGTAGAGGCCGCTTGCCACCCCCTCCGGGGTCGAGGCGGAAAGTTCCAGGGTGATGACGCCGTTGCGGCGGGTCGACCGCCAGCGATAGGAATCTTCGGGTGGTGCGGCGGGATGGGCGGCGGCGGGAACCGGCGGCAGGCGGATGACCACCTGGGCGCGGCCCCGGCCGGGACCGATCAGGGCAGTGGGGAAGGCGCGGCGCAGCAGGACGATGGTGTCGTCGATGGCCAACCGCGCCGGCGGGCGGCCGAGAAGAGATTGGGGCGCACGGATCGTGATCGCGAGCGGGCGGCCGGAGGCGGCCGGGGCGCGGGCGGGCCACGCGGTTACGGCAACAAGGCCGCATAACAGGAGAAGCAGGCGGCTAAACGATGAGCCGGGCAAAATCGGCCACCGCCGTGATCCTCGCCGGACCATGCCCGACAAAATCCCCATCGAGCTGAATCGGCTTCGTTCCCCGCAATTCGACCTCCGTGGCGGTGAGCCGGGTAACGACCGTCTCCGGCATCGGTTGGCCCATGAGGAGTTTTTTTGCGATCGTCAGGTACCCCCGCCGGTGGCTGCTCGTGACACAGGCGACCTCAAAGCCGCGGCGGAACAGGTCGCTGCCGGGCGAGAGCCGGAACGGGCCGCCGTAGCGCGAGGCGTTGCATACCACCGCCGTATGGCAGAGGCATCGTTCACCGTCCGCCACGACCTCCTGCATGCCCTTGTCCCACCCCAGCGCCGTCCTGAATGCCGACAAGGCATAGGCACCCTGTTTCAGCACCCGCTTCTCCCGTGCCCTCACGCCCTCCACCACGGCCCCGTCCAACCCGCTGCCCGCCATCAGGGCGAAATAACGGCGGCTTGCCGCCAGTTCCAGAAGCCCGACCGACAGCGGCATGGTCCGGCCCGCGCAGATCCGCGCAATCCCGTCCGCAAGGGACGAGATCCCCACCTCCGCCGCCAGGACATTGGAGGTGCCCAGCGGCAACACCGCCAGGGTCGCCGGTCCGGGACCGAGGCCGTTGATGACGGCGTTGAACGTGCCGTCTCCGGCGGCAACGATAATGAACGGGTGTTCCCGCACCCGGCGGATCGCCTGGCAACACGGGAGCGCCTCGGCGGGATTCCGGATCGGATGGATGACGGGAGGCAGACCGCAACGCCTGAGGCCGTCCACCACCTGCGCAATGCGCCTGCGGCTGAAACTGCCGGAATCGGGATTTATGACCAGGAAGGGGCTGGTGTACATGGGGTCCGGATATTTCGCCGTCCGCCCGGTGCGGCGGACGGCTCACCTTTGGGAGAGTAAGCGCCCCCCGGGATGCGCATCCCGGCAGGATGTCACCCTCGGGCGCTCTTCATGATAGCAAAGTCGCAGGTTATATCCAGACTTTTAACCTCGAAAAAGCATGTGCCGCAGAGATACGGATACACTGAGATAACCATTTCACAGAGCCGGACACTCTTCAGGTCTCATTTCCCGTCGCCATTGCGGATCTGAGAATGTTTGACCAGTCTCTGCGGCGGAAGTGCCGTTTTCAGATAAAAGCGAATGTGCGGTGCAGCGCACGCCTTGGCTTCAGCACAACCCCGCGGCAATCGAGTTATCAACGGCGATGCCGTGGGGATCGGCAAGGCTCACGGGGCGATGGCAGGCGCCGCAGTAGGCTCCGGTGTGCAGCCGCGCCCAGAGCACGAGGTTTTCGGTGTCGCACCAGTCGCAACACCAGTAGTAATAATCTTCATCGAGGCGAATTGTCATGTCAGCCCTCCTTTGGACGTGGCAGAGGTATCCGGGGTTCTTTTTGTATAAAATACCGCACGATTGTTACAGGCGGATGGAGACGGCATTAAATCTATGCAATTTTAGCGGCAGGGCGGGAACCGCCCGCAACGGCCGGGGCGGGTCGCCCCTGAAGGCGGGGCTTGCGGCGCGTTGCCCAAGGGCGTATACTTGGTATGAGTAGCCAGGAGTAAAAAACGGAAAGGGGGGAGAAAGCATGGAAACAAAGCAATTCGAACATGTGTGCAACTGGACCGAACGGCGCGAAGAACACATCCCCCTCCGCAACCTGAAGAGCGGGCGGATAGGATACTCGTTCGGCTGCACCTATGAGGGCGAAACCATTCAGGTACGGTTGGAAAACGGAGAACTGGATTCGTGGGAGCGCAAGGAATGCACCGAGGTCACCACCCACTGAACTGGATAGAGAAGAAGCCGGGTTTTGCAAAAAGGGCGTGCCGTAAGGCAGGCCCTTTTTTTTATGGCCCAAACCTTTACCGTAGTCCAACAAATATCGGAGAGGCGACTTTATAGATGGATTTTAATGTAACAATGTTCTATATTGTCAAATACACACTACGGCACGCATTTGCTTTAACAGCGTAACATCCTGCATTCATAATCTTTCTTCCGAAAGACGGGTACATGAAAGGAGATGCGGATGAGTGCGATTGAACTACGAAAGTTCGTGGCACCCGAGATCATCTTCGGGTCCGGCGCGATTGAACGGGTCGGCCAGTATGCCGCCCTGTACGGTGCCCGAAAGGCCCTGGTCGTATCGGACCCCGGCGTGATCGCGGCCGGCTGGACCGGACTTGTGTTTGCGGCGCTGAACGAGGCGGGCATCGATCACGTGTCGTTCTCGGGCGTTTCGCCCAACCCGCGGACCGACGAGGTGATGTGCGGGGCCGAAGCGCACCGGAGCGGGGCCTGCGACCTGATTGTGGCGGTGGGGGGCGGCAGCCCCCTGGATTGTGCCAAGGGTATCGGCATCGTGGTGTCCAACCGGGGAAACGTCCTGGACTACGAGGGCATCGACAGGATCCCGGTGCCCATGCCGCCGCTGATCTGTATCCCCACCACAGCCGGGACATCGGCCGACGTTTCCCAGTTCGCCATCATTTCCGACCGGGCGCGCCACACCAAGATCGCGATCATCAGCAAGGCCGTGGTCCCCGACGTGGCCATCATCGATCCCCGGACCCTGACCACCATGGATTCCTACCTGACCGCCTGTACGGGCATGGATGCCCTGGTGCACGCCATCGAGGCCTATGTGTCCAACGCCCATTCCCCCCTGACCGACAACCATGCCCTGCAGGCGATCCGCCTGATCCGCAAGCACCTGCTTCCCTCCATCGCCGCACCCCACGACCTGGATCATCGCAGCCAGATGATGCTGGGAAGCCTTGAGGCCGGGTTGGCATTCTCCAATGCGAGCCTGGGGGCGGTTCATGCCATGGCGCACAGCCTGGGGGGCCTCCTTGACCTGCCCCATGGGGAGTGCAACGCCATGCTGCTCGAACATGTCATCTCATACAATTTTGCCCAGGCGGGAGACCGTTACCGCGATGTGGGGTGCGCGCTCGGGCTCGACGCGGAAAAAATGGACCAGGCGGAATGCCGGGCGGCGGTATTCGGCGAGGTGCGCCGGTTGCGCACCGCTGCGGGCATCTCCGGCGGCCTGGGGGATCGCGGCGTGCGGAGCGGCGATCTGGGCGACCTGGCGGCCAATGCGTTGCGGGACGCCTGCATGGTCACCAATCCCCGCCATCCCCGCCATCAGCGGGATATCGAAGTCATCTACGAAGAGGCGCTCTGATGGAGCAGGACTGGCAACAGCAACGCGATGCCGTTATCGGCCTGGGCAACATGTCGGGGCGAAAGAGTTTTTTCCCCGAACTGCAGCGCAGGCTCGAAGAGATTGAGGAAAACCGCGAGTTGCTGGCCAGCGTCATCGACTCCATCCCCAGCCCGGTCTTCTACAAGGATCTGGACGGCGTCTATCTCAACTGCAACGAGGCCTTTGCCCGCAGCATGGGGATCCCCCGGGAGAGGATCATCGGCAGCACGGTCTACGACGTCGCGCCCAGGGAACTGGCCGAGATTTACCATCGCGCCGATGCCGACCTGATGGCGCGCGGGGGCACGCAGGTCTACGAGACCGCCCTCCGCCACGCCGACGGCACGCTGCACGACGTGTTGTTTTACAAGTCGGTCATCCTGCGCGCAAACGGCGAACTGCGCGGCCTGGTCGGCGTGGTGCTGGACATCAGCGAGAGGAAACAGGCAGAGAATGCCCTGCGGGAAAGCGAAGAACGCTTTCGCACCATCTTCGACCTGATCGGCGATGCCGTCTTTATTCATGATCTGGACAGCGGGGCGATCCTGGACGTCAACCAGACCATGTGCGACCTGTTCGGCTACAGTCGTGAAGAGGCCTGCCGCCTCGACGTGGAGGCGCTCAGCGCCGGCGAACCGACCCATTCCCAGAACGAAGCAATGGCCTGGATGCGGCGGGCGGCAGCCGGCGAACCACAGGTATTCGAATGGCTGGGCAAGCGTAAAAACGGTGAGCTTTTCTGGCTTGAGGTCAATATGCGCCGGGCCATGATCGGCTCCGCCGAACGCCTGATCGTTGCCGCCCGGGACATCAGCGACCGCAAGCAGGCCGAAGCGGAAAACAGGATCTTGTCCGAACAACTGGCCCAGGCCCAGAAGATCGAATCCGTCGGGCGGCTGGCGGGCGGGATTGCCCACGACTTCAACAACCTGCTGACCCCGATCATCGTCTACGTTCAACTGCTGATGAAGGATTTCCCGGACAACGAGCGGGCGAACAAACGCCTGGAACAAGTGCTGCTGGCGGCATCGCGGGCCAAGGAGTTGACCCAGCAGCTTCTCAGCTTCGGCCGGAAGCAGCAGTTGACGATGAGGGTACTTGACCTGAATGCGGTCATTTCCGGTTTTTGCGATATCCTGCGCAGGACCATCAGGGAAAGCATCGAGATCAGGGTATATCCGGGCCAGGGATTACCATGCATCCGCGCCGACCAGACCCAACTGGAACAGATCCTGATGAACCTTGCCATTAACGCTCAGGACGCCATCGCCGCGAATGGCGCCATAACCATCGAAACGGCCCTGGTATCGCTTGATGGGACCTATTCCCGGCAGCACGCCAAGATCATGCCGGGAGAGTATGTCATGCTTTCCGTGAGCGACACGGGGCACGGCATGGCGCCCGAGACCCTGGAACAGATCTTCGAACCGTTTTTCACCACCAAGGAAAGCGGACTCGGCACGGGCCTGGGCCTGGCAACGGTGTACGGCATCGTCAAACAGCACAATGGGAACATCTGGGTCTACAGCGAGCCGTCCCGGGGCACGGTGTTCAAGGTCTATTTTCCCTGTGTCGAACAAAAGCCCGAGGAACGTAAGGAGCTGCCGGGTAAAATGAAAGAGGTGCGGCGGGAAAACGGCGTCATACTCCTGGCTGAAGACAACGAGATGGTGCGCGCCATGGCCTTTGAACTGTTGAGCGAGAGCGGCTACGAGGTGCTGGCCGCCGAGAATAGCGACGCAGCCGAGAAACTGGCGGCGGAAAGGCAGATCGACCTGCTGCTGAGCGATGTGGTCATGCCCAAGGTAAGCGGTCCCGAGCTCTACGCCCGTCTGTCGATGATCCAGCCCGGCCTGCGGGTGCTCTACATGTCGGGCTATACCGACAACGGGGCTGTCCACCACGGCATCTTCGACGAAAAGCTGAACTTCATCCAGAAGCCCTTCACCGCGGACGCACTGCTGACCAAGATCAGGGAGATGCTGGCGTAGAGAGTTTTGCGGCCAGGCGGGCCAACCGCCGGAGCGCCCGGTAGCAGCCGCGGGGCGTGCAGTCGAAGGTCAGCACCGGCCGGCCGAGGCGCCTCTGCAATTCTTCAAGGGACACGTCGTCCAGAAACAGCCCCTCCCCCTCCTTGAGCATCACATCCGGCACCAGAAGTCCCGCACCGATCTCCCGCCCCTCAAGCGCGGCCATGATGTCGTTGCCCGCCACCAGGCCGCTGACCGTGACGCTTGCTCCGAACAGGCGGTTTTCCACCGCCACCGGCACGATCTCCGCGCCGGTCCGCTCCCGCAGCCGCGCCAGGAACTCCCCCACGAAGCCCACGGCCGAGACGCCGGTCACCAGCGTGCCCCGCACGTCGCCCACCGGCCGGGCCGTGCGCAGCACCTGGGCGGCATCCCGCTGGAACAATGGAACCATGCCGACCCCGTTCTCGATCTGGGGCAGGTCTCCGTACTCCCGCAAGGGGGGGAACGGGACGTTTCCCTTGAGGTAAAACTCGTCGGCCAGAAAGAGGAACGGCTCGCCCAGGCGCTTCTTCAGAGCCTTGGCCCGCGGTCCCCAGGTGGTGACGAAGTCCCGCGCATAGTCGGCGTCCACAGGCTTTAGCTGCGGCAGACGCCCGCGGTGGCGGGTCAGCCCCAGGGGCACCACGGCCAGGGATTGCACCGCCGGATAGAGGCCGGCCAGGTCGTCGACGGTCCGCTCCAGTTCAAGGCCGTCGTTGAGGCCGGGGCAGAGCACCACCTGGGTATGCATGCCGATGCGGCCGTCGGCCAGGTCCCGCAACTGGTCGAGGATGGCCGGGATGCCCCGGCGGCCCAGTAATTGTTCGCGCAGCGCCGGGTTGGTGGCATGGACGGAGATGTACAGGGGCGAGAGACGCTGGTCGATGATGCGGGCCAGTTCGGAAGCCTTCAGGTTGGCCAGGGTGACGTAATTGCCGTTGAGGAAGGAGAGGCGGTAGTCCTCGTCCTTGACGTAGAGCGGCTTGCGCAGTCCCCTGGGAAGCTGGTGGACAAAGCAGAAGACGCAGTTGTTGCGGCACCGGGCCGGTTCCGGGGCCGGAAAGGTGAGTCCCAGCGGTTCTCCCGGCTCCCGCTCGATCTCCAGTTCCCATATCTCGCCGTCGGGCTTGGCGACCTCCAGCAGCAGTTCGTCGGCGGCCGCGGTGTGGTAACTGTAATCGATGAGGTCCCGCAGGGGATGATGGTTGACGGCCACGAGCCGGTCCCCCGGCTCCACCCCCATCTCCTCGCTGATGGAGCCGGGCGCAACCGTTTCGATGACAAGCCCGCTCATCATACCCCCCGGTAGAAATCGGACTCGCGGTACCAGACGGCCAGCGAGCGCAGGAAGACCTGGAGCACGGCGGTCACCGGCACGGCCAGGAGCATCCCCATGATGCCGAACGTCTGGCCGCCGATCAGGAGCGCAATGATGGCCACCAGCGGATGGAGACCGACCGTATCCCCCACGATCTTGGGGGTGATCACGGTCCCCTCCAGGGCCTGGACCAGGCAGAACCAGCCCAGGCAAAGCAGGGGATGGAGCATGTCGTGGAATTTGAGCACCGCCATGACGACCGACAGGCAGATGCCGATGATGGTGCCCACGTAGGGGATGATGAAGGTGATCCCGGCCAGGGTGCCGATGGCGACGGCCAGGTCGATGCCGATGAAATACAGCCCGATGCTGTAGAGCACCGCCAGGATGGCGCAGACCGAGAGCTGGCCCCGGATGAACCCGCCCAGCACCGCGTCGATCTCCCCGAGCTTTTCGTTGTAAACCCCGCGGTGGCGCTCGGGGATGAACGACTGGACGAACTCCTTCAACCGGGGCAGGTCGGCGAGCAGGTAGAAGAGGTAGACCGGGATGATGAAGTAACCGAGAAGCGCCAGAATGAAGGCCACCGTGGAGGTGAACGCCTCCCGGAGGAGGTTCAGGATCGGCTTGACGATATCCGGCGTAATACCGCGAGCCTGGGTAATGACTTCATCCAGACGCAGGGACAGCCTGGTCGGATTTTCTATCCCCAGGTACGACTTGACCGCCGCCGGCGTGACCTCATAGAGGTGTTGGGCGTAGGCGGGCAGGTTGAGCTGCATGCTGGAGAGCTCGCTGCCCAGGGACACCACGAAAAAGACGACGATACCGACGAAGACCACCAGCGCGGCGGTGAAAACGATCAGGATGCTGAGGACGCGCCCCACCCTCTTCCGCTCCAGGAACACCACCGCGGGGTTGAGCATGTAGGCCAGGGCAAAGGCCAGGAACAGTTGCAGGAATACGGTGGACGAAGTGTAGAGGATGACCGCCGCCAGGAACACGAGCGACAGAAGGGTTGCGAGAAGGATTTTTGTGCTTTTGTTCATGGGGTTCGGGGAGGGGGCCGCCTCCGGGGGCGTAACGCCCCGGAGGCGGTTAACGGGTTATTGATGCAGACGGAAAGCGCCGTCGGCCGAGGTTATGGTGGAAATGGCGTGTTTGTAGATCAGGATGTCGCCGTTGAAGTCCAAAAGCACGGAGAAGTTGTCGAATGACTTGATGTGGCCTTCCAGCTTGTCGCCCGACATCATGGTCACGACCACGCGTACGCGTTCCTTGCGGGCCTGGTTGAGATACTGGTCCTGAATGTTGAAAGGTGCTTTTGCCATGAGGGGCGTTCCTCCCGTTATTCAAAAAATTCAATAGCATGCTGTAAAATACTACCAAACTTTCCCGGATATTCAAACCATAATATGTCCGGGTCGGCATTGAACCACGTCAATTGACGTTTTGCGTAACGGCGCGTGTCCCGCTTCATGAGTTGGACAGCCTCTTCCAGGCTGCATTCGCCGGCCAGGTACGCGGCCGTTTCCTTGTAGCCGATGGCGCGCATGGCCTTCAATTGACGGTCATATCCCTTCGCCAGAAGCCCGCGGACCTCGTCCACAAGCCCCTCCGCCAGCATCCGCTCGACCCGCCCCTCGATACGGGCGTACAGTTCCGCGCGGTCAATGCTGATGCCGACCTGGAGGGCCTCGTAGCGCCTGGCGCTGAAGGCGTGCTCCTCCTGGTGGCGGGAGAGGGGGACGCCGGTCAGGCGGTGCACCTCCAGGGCGCGGATGATGCGCACCAGGTTGTTGGGATGCATGCGGGCCGCCAGTTCGGGGTCCACCAGGCGCAATCTCTCCAGCATGGCCTCGTTGCCCAGTTGGGCGGCCTCTTCCTGCAACGCCTTCCTGACTGCGCCCGCGCCGCTGGGGGAGTCCACCAGCCCCTTCAGCAGGGCGCGGATGTACAGCCCGGTGCCGCCGACCACGATGACACGCTTGCCGCGGGCGGTGACGGCACGAATGGCCTCGTCGGCCGCCTCGGCGAAATCGGCGGCGGAGAACAGCCGGTCCGGTTCCGCCACGTCGATCAGGTGGTGGGGCACGCCGGCGCGCTGCTCCGGCGTCGGCTTGGCCGTGCCGATGTCCATGCCGCGATAGACCTGCATGGAATCGGCGTTGACGATTTCGGCATCCACTTCGCGGGCCAGGCGCAAGGCCAGTTCGCTCTTGCCCGTGGCGGTCGGGCCGACGACCGCCAGTAGTTTTGGCTTGCCCGATACGCTCATGTCACCCGCCCGCCCTCACCAGCCGCCCCGCGTTCTCCAGGCACCGCTCCCTGCCGGGTAAGCACCATAGCAATTATTAAATAGGTTTTCATGTGTTTTTTTTGGTGTTATAAACTTCCCTAATTTTTCCCACATTCATCAAAATCGGATTAACGTCCCCGGCTAGCCCGCTTCATCCCGCTTACATTATACTGAAGGAGGATTTATGTGGCTCAAAAATCTCTCAATCGGCGCCAAACTCATCATGTCGTTCCTGCTGGTCCTGCTGCTGACCCTCATTCTGGGCATCTTCATGATCGGGAGGCTGAACCTGGTCCGCAACAATGCCGAGGACGTGGCCCAAAAGCAGGTGCCGGGCATCCTCTCCATCGCCCGCATCAACGACCTCTTCGGCAGCTTCCGGCGCGGGGAGTTGCTCATGGTCCTCTCCAACAACCCGGAGGATATCAACAAATACATCAAACGCAATCAGGACGCCGCAGAAAAGCTCAAAAAAGAACAGGCGGCCTATGAAAAAATGATCGACTCGGATGAGGAGCGGAAACTCTACGCCGAGTTCAACAAAGCGTTACAGCTCTACCTGGCCGAGAACCCGAAGATTGCCGAACTGGCCCTGCAGAACAAGGACGCCGAGGCCAGCGAACTGGTGCGGGGGGCATCGAGCAAATACTTCAACCAGGCCCTCAAGGCCATCGAAGCCACCGTCGAAAACCAGAGCAAACAGGCTACGGCAGAGAGCCGGAACATGGCCACGATCAGTTCCGCGGCCCGAACCTGGGTCATCATCGCCCTGGTGGTATGCATCGTCATCGGCCTGCTTGAGGCGATCATCCTGGCGCGCCTGTTCAGCGCCCCCCTGAAGGATCTGGCCCGCAAGGCGGACCAGATCGCCGCCGGCGACCTGAGGGTCGAGATCGAGCTGGACTCCCGCGACGAGATCGGCCAGTTGAGCGCCGCCTTCGGCGTCATGGTCAAGAACCTGCGGGAACTCATCAGCAGGGTCATCGAGACGTCGGCGCAGCTGTCGACGGCCGCCGCCCAGGTCAACGCCGCGGCCGAGCGGATGTCCACCGGCACCGAAGAGGTTGCCGCCCAGGCCGGCACCGTTGCCACCGCCAGTGAAGAAATGGCGGCCACCTCCTCGGATATCGCCAACAATTGCCACATGGCGGCGGACGGGGCCCAACAGGCCGCCGCCACGACGAACAGGGGGTTCGAGGTCGTCAAGCATACGGTCGACGGCATCCGCCAACGGGGAGACGGCACCCGCGCCAACGCCAGGATCGTCGAATCGCTGGGAGAGCGTTCGGACCAGATCGGCGCCATTGTCGCCACCATCGAGGACATTGCCGACCAGACCAACCTCCTGGCCCTGAACGCCGCCATCGAGGCGGCCCGGGCAGGCGAGCAGGGACGCGGCTTCGCGGTGGTGGCCGATGAGGTGCGCGCCCTGGCGGAACGCACCACCCGCGCCACCAAGGAGATCGGCGACATGATCAAGGCGATCCAGAACCAGACCAAAGAGGCCATCGTTTCCATGGAGGAGGGGGTCAAGGGCACCGAGCGGGGGGCCACGGAGGCGGCCCAGCTCGAGACGGCCCTGAACGAAATCCTGGAACAGGTCAACGCCGTCACCCTGCAGGTCAGCCAGATCGCCACGGCCGCCGAAGAACAGACCGCCACCACCAGCGAGATCACCAACAATATCCACATGATCACCCAAGTGGTGCACGACACCTCCCGCGGCGCCCAGGAGTCGGCCACGGCCGCTTCGCAGATGGCGCGGCAGGCGGAAAATCTCCAGACCCTGGTCCGGCAGTTCAAGCTGTGATCATCGGCTCCGCCGAAGCGGAGCCGCGCACAAACACGAAGGTTAAAAGAACCCCCATCAAACGCGCAAACGCGATTGGTGGGGGTTCTTCGTTCGCCGTTCCCGAAAACCCGCGCCGACGGCGGGGGATCAGGTCCGTTTGAAGATCTTTTCCAACTCTCCCAGGGTGATGGTGTGCGATACGGGGCGGCCATGGGGGCAACTGGCGGCGAAGTCGGTCTCGTCCATGGCCCGCAGCAGTTCGTTGATCTGGCGGCTCTCCAGGGGATGGAAACCGCGCACCACGGAATGGCAGGCGATACGGGCCAGCAAGGCGTCGACGGCACTCTCGAAGGCGCCGCTGGTCCCCAGTACGGCAAGCTCGGCCAGGATATCCCGCACCAGGCGTATGCCGTCCCCGCCCGCCGCCAGGCGCGGCAGGGCGGCGGCGATGACGGTGGCGCCGCCGAACGGTTCCAGCTCGAAACCGACGCGGGCGAGATCGTCGCGGAAACGCCCCACCAGGGCCGCCTCGCTGAAAGAAAGCTCCAGGGTCTCGGGAAAGAGCAAGCGTTGCGATTCCACCCCGCCGGCCCGGAATTGTTGCCGCAGACGCTGGTAGGCGACCCGCTCGCTGGCGGCGTGCTGGTCGATGATCACCAGCTCGGCGCCGGACTGGCAGAGGATGTATTCGCCGTGAAACTGGCCGATGACCGCCAGGGCGGAAAAATAGCCCGCGGCTTCGGGAGGCGTGGGCTCCGGGCGGAACGGTTCGGCGGCCTCCCGGACCGAAACGGGTCCGCCGGAGGGTGGGGCGGACGGCTCCGCGCCCTTGCCGACGCCGGGGACGGAAGTCGCGGGATACGAGCGGTGCGCCGCCGGCTGCGCAAGCGACAGGGACGCCTGGGCCGCGGCGGCGATCCGCTCCCGATAGGCCTGGCCGGCGGGCGGCGCGGCCGGGACCGCGGCTGACGGCTCCGGACGGTGGGCCAGCCAGGGGGAACGGCGCAACACCTCCTCCAGGGCGGCCTGGAGGGCGTCGTGCACGGCCGCCTGACGGCGAAAGCGCACCTCGTGCTTGGTGGGGTGGACGTTGACGTCCACTTCGCCGGGCGGCAGTTGGATGAACAGGGCCAGGACGGGATAGCGGCCCCGGTCGATCACGCCCCGGTAGGCCTGCATGATGGCGTGCTGCACCACCTTGTCCCGGACGAAACGGCCGTTGATGTAGGTGAACATGGCCGATGTGGCCGAGCGGACGGTCGCGGGGCCGGAGATGAAACCGGTGACGGCGACCTCGCCCCCTGAACCGGAAACCTCGTGGAGGCGGTCCGCGGCCTCCTTCCCCACGGTCTGGGCGATACGCCGCCGCAGGTCGCTGCGTTGCACCCGCAGCAATTCCCGGCCGTCGCTCACCAGGCTGAAGGCCACGTCGGGACGGGAAACCGCCATGCGGGCCACCGTGTCTCCCACGTGTCCCGTCTCGGTTTCGACACTGCGCAGGAACTTGAGACGCGCCGGGGTATTGAAGAACAGCTGCTCCACCGTGACGACCGTGCCGGGCGCCATGCCGCAGGCCTTCACATCCCGGACCCGCCCCCCCTCGACGATGATCTCGGTCCCTTCCAGGCTGTCGGCTTCACGGGTCGCCAGCCGGAAACGGGAGACCGAGGCGATGGAGGGGAGCGCCTCGCCACGGAATCCCAACGTCAGGATGCCGTCCAGGTCGCTGTCGGTCCTGATCTTGCTGGTGGCATGCCGTTCCAGGGAAAGAAGGGCGTCCTCCCGGGACATGCCGTGGCCGTTGTCCGTGATGCGGATCAACCGCCGCCCTCCCGCCCCGATCTCCACGGCAATATCCGTTGCGCCGGCATCCAGGGCGTTTTCCAGCAACTCCTTGATGACCGAGGCGGGCCGCTCGACCACCTCGCCGGCGGCAATCTTGTTGGTAATGGTTTCGGGCAGGATGGCGATACGTTGGGACACGTGGAACTCCGTGTATCAGGCTGTTGAAAAACCCGGGTTGTTCAAAAATAGTAGGATCGTCGCACCCGCCAGGCAAGCCCCGCGGAGGCAGGCCCTCCCTCCAGCTCTCCCCCGGAGGGAGAGGGGTTGGGTGAGGGTGCAGCGCTACGCAGCACGAAAGGGCTTTCGAGGACGAAGGCCTGATGGCTGTTTTTCAACAACCCGATGGATATGACAAGGCCCGTCCGCCCGGAAGAGAGAGGGGGAACGGGCCCTGGCGGCTATCGTGGCATGCCGGGGTTACTTCTTGCCGCCGCCGAACAGGCTGTCGAAGTCATCCTCGCGGGGTTTGGCGGGCGTCCCGTCACCGGCGGGGTCCGGGGTGTCGTCCCAGGAAAAATTCTCCAGGTCGAACTCGTTGTTCGCGGCGGCCGGCTTGGCTGCCGGAGCGGCAGCGCTCTTCTGCGGGGTTGTTTCCAGGAGGCTGGAGAAGGCTTCTTCTTCGGCCTGCTCCTGGGCCGTCTTCCGTTCCTCGCCGAAGGGGAATACGTCCGCAGGGCCGGCCGGTTCGACGTCGAAGTCGAAGGGATCGCGAGCGGGGTCGTCTCCCCCCTGGGGGGATTCCAGCTCGTCATCGCCGAAATCGAAGGAGAAGATATCGGAGGCCGCATCCGCGTCCTCCCCGGAATGGCTGTCCGCAGGGGGGGCATCGACCGCCATCGACTGGGCCATGTCCATCCGGGCCGCCAGGGGCAGCGCCATGGCCTTGAGCCCGTAGGTGGCCTTGTAGCCGGTGAGGTCGTTCAGGCACTTGGGGCAGTTGTCGTTGTACTCGAAGCTGTTGTATCCGCACTTGGGGCATTTCATCGGCGGCTCCTTGCGACCTCAAGATTGAGAACTCGGTCCGTATCTGCGGATGAGCCCTTAGCTACATGGCGTCCCAAATATACTGTAAAATTGCGGTAATGGCAATAGCGGCGGTTTCGGTCCTCAGGATCCTGGTCCCCAGGGAAACCGGCAGGTATCCCTGCCGGAGAAACTGCTGCACTTCCAGCGGATCGAAGCCCCCCTCGGGACCGACGGCCACGACGACGGAAGCGGGACAGGCCCGGTCGGCAAGGGCCGATTTCAGGCCCTGCTTTTGCTCTCCCTCCCACAAGAGCAGGCGGAGTTCCCGGGGCGTCGCCCCGGCCGCTTCGGCCGCCGACGGCGACCACGAGACCGCGGGGATCGAACGCCGGTTGCATTGGCGGGCGGCCTCGGCCGTTATCCGTTGCCAGCGCTCCAGCTTTGCGTCCCGTTGTTCCGGGCGTACCCGCGCCACGGAACGGAGCCCCCCGAACAGGTGAAAATCGTGAACCCCCAGCTCCGTCCCCTTTTGCAGGATCAGGTCGATCTTCTCCCCCTTGGGCAGGGCCTGGCAGATGGTGATCTCCACCCCGCGGTCCCCGGCTGCGACGGCTGCCGGCCGACAGGGCGCTTCGACCCTGACGGCGACCCACTCCTTGGACACCTGGTCGATAACCCCCTGATGCTCATTGCCCGCCTCATCCACCAGGGTCACGCCATCGCCGGTGCCGAGCCGCAGCACCCGCACCATGTGATTGAAGAGATCGCCGTTAAAGGACGCGTAACCGTCGCGGATATTCCGGGACGATATCATGAAGCGCCGCCGGCTCATGCCGCTCCGCCTTCCCTTCGGTAGAGCATGGCCACCCACTCCCCTTCATGGGCCGTGTGCAGGTAGGCCAGGGGCTGGGAGGCGAATCCGCTCCGCACGAAGGCCTCCTTCTCCGCCAGGATGCCGGACAGGATCAGCATGCCGCCGGGGGCCAGCCGCGCCGTGAGCTGCGGGGCCAGCCGGACCAGTTCCTCGGCCAGGATATTGGCCAGGATGATGTCGTAGGGTCCGTCCAGCGCATCCAGGGGGGTTGCGCTGCACTCGATCCGTTCCGCCAGGCCGTTGATCGCCATGTTTTCCCGCGCCACTTCCACGGCCTCGGGGTCGATGTCCACGGCGCAGACACGACCCGCGCCCAGGCGTGCCGCAGCCATGGCCAGGATGCCGGAACCGGTCCCCAGGTCCAGCACCGAGGGGGGGGACGCGGCCGGGCGGCCGGGCAGGATCGCTTCCAATTGCTCCAGACAGAGCCGGGTGGTCTCGTGGCCGCCGGTGCCGAAGGCCATGCCTGGGTCCAGGCTGAGGACGATATCGTCCGGCCCGGCCTCCGCCCGCTCCCAGGAGGGCACGATCAGGAGCCGCCGCCCGATGCGGAGCGGCTTGAAGTTGACCTTCCAGCTCGTGCTCCAGTCTTCGCTTTTCACCGTCGCAACGGACGGTTTCCCGATGGCGACGCCGGGATTGGCGGCGGCCAGATCGTCCAGAAAGGCCGTGATCTCAGCCAGGCGGGCCTCCATATCGTCGGCGGCGCTGAAGTAGGCCTTGACGGTCATGAGCGGACCGTGGGCTATTTCGGAATGGGAAAAGGCGTCGACATTCAGGTTTTCGACGCAGACGCCGGCGCCCGAGACGCCGGCCAGGTACTCCGCCAGAATGTCGGCCAATTCAGTGGGCAGCTCGCAGGCTACCTCCAGCCAGGTATCATGCATATCGGTCGGGGACTCCTCGATTATTTTCACGTTATTTCGGAAGGTTAGCAGAACACCCGGCCATTGGCAATAAAAATGAGGCCGCCGCTGCCGACGACGCGCCCGTCGACAGTGGTGGAACACATAGAATACTTGACGCCGTTTCCGGCATCACATAAAGTGTACGGTCAGGCGTTGCATACCCTCATAATCGGAGTACGACCCAGATGGATCACGTTGCCGCAATACTCCTTGCCGCAGGCAAGGGAACCCGTATGAAATCAGGCCTGGTAAAGGTGCTGCACCCCGCGGCCGGGCAGCCGCTGATCGATTACCCCGTAGCAGCGGCCCGGACGGTGGGGGCAAAACCGGTGGTCCTGGTGGCCGGACACCAGGCGGAGGCGGTGCAGGGGCATTACCGCGGGGCGGAGGACATCCGCTGCGTGCTCCAGAAGGAGCAGTTGGGCACCGGCCATGCCGTGGCCTGCGCCCGCGAGGCGTTGGCCGGTTTCGACGGAACCGTGCTGATCCTGTGCGGGGACACCCCCCTCTTGCGGGCGGAGACGCTGGAGCGGCTGATAGGCTTCCACCAGGCCCAGGGGGCAACGGTGACCGTCCTGACCGCCGCCCTGGACGACCCCTACGGTTACGGCCGGATCGTGCGCGACGGCAGCGGGGCGGTGCTGCGCATCGTCGAGCAGAAGGACGCCGACCCGGAGGAGCAGGAGATCCGCGAGATCAACAGCGGCATCTACTGCATGGATGCGGCCTTCCTCTTCGGCAACATCGACAGCGTGGGAAGCGACAACGCCCAAAAGGAGTTCTACCTGACCGACCTGGTGGCCGTGGCCGTCCAAAAGGGCCTGACCTGCCTGGCCCTGGAGAGCGACGACCCCGAGGAGATCATGGGGGTCAACGACCGGAGCCAGTTGGCCGAAGCCGCGCGCATTCTGCGCCGGCGCTTCAACCGCGAGCTGATGCTCTCCGGCGTGACCATCATCGATCCCGACCAGACCTACATCGACCGGGGCGTCGTCATCGGCCCCGACACCGTCATCCACCCCAACTGCCATATTGGCGGGAAAACGATCATCGGCTCCGGCTGCACGATCGATAACGGCGTCACCATCTCCGGTTGCCGCATCGCCGACGGCTGCCACATCAAGTCGGGGTCGGTCCTGGAGGATTCCGAACTGCATGAAGCGGTGGCCGTGGGCCCCATGGCGCACCTGCGCCCCGGAACGGTGCTGCACGCCCACGTCAAGATCGGCAATTTCGTGGAAACCAAGAAGATCGTCATGGGAGAAGGCTCCAAGGCCTCCCACCTGACCTATCTGGGAGACGCCGAGATCGGCCGCGACGTCAATATCGGCTGCGGCACCATCACCTGCAATTACGACGGGGTCAACAAACACCGCACGGTCATCGGGGACCGGGCATTCATCGGCAGCGACGTCCAACTCGTGGCCCCGGTCACCGTGGGACGCAACTCCCTGGTGGCGGCCGGGACCACCGTCACCAACGACGTGCCGCCCGATTCCCTGGCCATTTCCCGCGTGCCGCAGGTAAACAAGGACGGCTGGCGGCTGAAGAAAAAATAGCCCCCAAACAGGTTCCACGGAGTAACGAAAAGAGAGCGCATGACGGGTTCGCCCCACACTATAAAGGCCGGCAGCACCATCCTTATCATCGAGGACGACATCGCCTTTGCCGAGCTGACATCGGCCACCGTTCAGGAGCACGGCTTCAAGGCCATCGTAGCGGCCAGCGGCCGGGAGGCCATGGAACTGCTCGCCGCCACGATCCCCTCCCTGATCATCCTCGACTATTCCCTGCCCGACATGACCGGTATCGCCATCCTGGAGCAGATCTCCGGCCGGGGGCTGTCCGTGCCGTTCATCATGGTCACCGGACGGGACGACGCCCTCCTGGCGGTCCAGATGATGAAGACCGGCGCCTGCGACTACCTGCTGAAAGACACCAGCTTTCTGGACCGCCTGCCCGCGGCGGTCCTGCGCACCCTGTACGATGCCGAAACCCGCGAACGGCTGCGGCGCGCCGAAGAATCCCTGCGCCAGAGCGAAACCCGCCTGGCGCGGGCCCAAAAGATCGCCCGCATGGGGAGTTGGGAATGGAATCCCCTGACCGGGGAAACCTACTGGTCCGACGAGTTGTACCGCATCCTGGGATTCACCCCCGGCGACCCGGCGCACGTGGAGATGGACTGGTTCATCGACCTCATCAACGAGGCGGACCAGGCGGCCTTCAAAAAGGTCATCAACAGCGCGGCGCGGCAATGCCAGCCATTCAGCCTGATCTACCGCATCAAATCGCAGAACGGCGACGAACTGGTCGTCAACAGCCAGGCCGAGGTGGAACGCGACGGCGAAGGAAGGGCGCAGCTCGTCTCCGGCACGACCCTCGACATCACGGCCCGCATCAGGGCCGAGAACGAGATCCAGCAACTGATCAACTACGACACCCTGACCAGCCTTCCCAACCGGACCCTGCTCCATGACCGGCTCAGGCACGCCATCGCCCAGGCCGTGCGGGACCGCCAGATGGTCGGCGTGCTGTTCCTCGACCTGGACCGCTTCAAGGGGATCAACGAGACCCTGGGCCACCGGGCCGGCGACAAGCTGCTCAAGACCATCGCCAAACGCCTCAAGGCCTGCGTCCGCGAGACCGACACCCTGGCCCGCATCGGCGGCGACGAGTTCGCCATCGTCCTGATGGGGGTCTCCAGCGAAGAGGTCGTCACCGCCGTCACCAAGAAGATCCTGGGGCTGATCTCGGAACCGATCTTCATCGACGGCCATGAGATCTACACCACCGGCAGCATCGGCATCGCCCTCTACCCCATGGACGGGGAGGACGGGGCCACCCTGCTCAAACATGCCGACCAGGCCATGTACCAGGCCAAGGAGCGGGACGGCAACAACTTCCAGTTCTTCTCCAGCGAGATGAATATCAAGGTGCTGGAGCGGATGATGCTGGAGAACTCCCTGCGCAAGGCCCTGGAACGCGGGGACCTCTTCCTCCTGTACCAGCCCCAGGTGAATACCCGCACCGGCACGATCATAGGGCTGGAGGCGCTTATCCGGTGGAACCACCCCGACCTGGGGGTGATCCTCCCGGACAAGTTCATCTATCTGGCGGAAGAAACCGGCCTTATCATCCCCATCGGGGAATGGGTCCTGCGTACCGCCTGTTTCCAGGCGAAATCCTGGCAGCAGCAGGGGTTTGCTCCCATGCGCATGGCGGTCAACCTGTCGGCCAAGCAGTTCGCCCAGAAGAACCTGGACGATATCGTCGCCGCCATCCTGCTGGAAAGCGGGCTCGATCCCAATTGGCTGGAACTGGAGATCACCGAGAGCACCATCATGAAGAACCCGGACAGCAACACCCGCATGCTGCACAGGCTCAAGGACATGGGCATCAGCCTGGCCATCGACGATTTCGGCACCGGCTACTCGTCCCTCTCCTATTTGAAGCACTTCCCCATCAACCGGCTCAAGATCGACCGCATGTTCGTGCGGGACATCGCCATCAACCCGGACGATGCCGCCATCGTGGAGATCATCATCTCCATGGCCCACACCCTCAAGCTGAGCGTTACCGCCGAAGGAGTCGAAACGCGCCCCTTGATGGAATTTCTCTCTTCCCGCAACTGCGCCGAGATGCAGGGCTACCTGTTCTCCCGTCCGGTCAGGGCCGAAGAGATCACCAAAATCCTCGAGAACGGACTGAAATACTGACCCATGGCCCACTCCAGCATAATCGTCAAAGGCGCCTGCGAACACAACCTCAAGTGCATCGATGTTGAAATCCCGCGGGACCAGCTCGTCGTCATCACCGGCATCTCCGGCTCGGGCAAATCCACCCTGGCCTTCGACACCATCTACGCCGAGGGGCAGCGCCGCTACGTGGAATCCCTCTCGGCCTACGCCCGCCAGTTCCTGGAACAGATGGAAAAACCGGACGTGGAGTCCATCGAAGGGCTCTCCCCGGCCATCTCCATCGAACAGAAGACCACCAGCAAGAACCCCCGCTCCACCGTCGGCACGGTCACCGAGATCTACGACTACCTGCGCCTTTTGTTCGCCAGGGTCGGCCATCCCCACTGCACCTCCTGCGGCAAGGAGATCACCTCACAGACGGTGTCCCAGATGGTGGACCAGATCATGGCCCTGCCCGCCGGCGCCAAGCTGACCCTGCTGGCCCCCATGATCCGCGGCCGCAAGGGGGAGTACAAGAAGGAACTCAACCAGTTGCGCAAGGAGGGCTTCACCAGGGTCGTCATCGACGGGGCCCTGCGGGAATTGGCCGAAGAGATCGAACTGGACAAGAAGAAGAAACACGACATCGACATCGTCATCGACCGCATCGTCGTCAAGGAGGGGATTCAGCGCCGCCTGGCCGACTCCCTGGAGACCGCCCTGCACCATGCCGAGGGGGTGGTGAAGGTGGAGACCGTGCTGCCGGCCACGGATGAGCCGGACGAGGGCGGCGGCAGGAAAACCCCAAAGCCGGTGACCCATATCTTCTCCGAAAAGCTGGCCTGCGTGGAGTGCGGCCTCTCCTACCAGGAGATCACCCCGCGGCTCTTTTCCTTCAACAACCCCCACGGCGCCTGCCCGGACTGCACCGGCCTGGGCACCCGCATGTATTTCGACGCCGAACTGGTGATCCCCAACCCGGAACTGTCCCTGCGGGAAGGGGCCATCGCACCGTGGGAGAAACGGCTCTCGGGCTGGTTCCACCTGATCCTGGAGGCCCTGGCCAAGGCGTACAAATTCGACATCCGCGCCCCGTTCAAGGACCTGCCCGAACAGGTGAGGGACGTGATCCTGAACGGCTCCGGGGGCAAGAAGATCGAGTTCTGGTGGGAAGAGGACGGCGGACGCCGCCATACCTACCAGAAGGAGTTCGAAGGGGTACTGAACAACCTGGAGCGGCGCTGGCGCGAGACCGAATCGGACGCCTCCCGGGAAGAGCTGGAAAAGTACATGAACGTCATGCCCTGCCCCACCTGCCAGGGGGCGCGCCTGCGGCCCGAAGCGCTGCACGTGCTGGTGGGGGGGCGCACCATCCGCGACGTCACCGCCTACTCCATCCGCGACTGCCTGGCCTTCTTCGATGAGTTGCAGTTCTCCGACAAGGAGAAGGAGATCGCCCGCCGCATCCTCAAGGAGATCCGCGAACGCCTGTCGTTTTTGGTGAACGTGGGGCTGGACTACCTCTCCCTGGACCGCACCTCGGGCACCCTCTCCGGCGGCGAGGGGCAGCGCATCCGCCTGGCCACCCAGATCGGCTCGTCCCTGGTGGGCGTGCTCTACATCCTGGACGAACCTTCCATCGGCCTGCACCAACGGGACAACGCGCGCCTTCTGGACACCCTGAAAAGGTTGCGCGACCTGGGCAACACCGTGCTGGTGGTGGAGCACGACGAGGAGACCATCCTGGAGGCCGACCACCTGATCGACATGGGGCCGGGGGCCGGGGTGCACGGCGGCGAGGTGGTGGCCCAGGGGACACCGGCCGAGGTCATGAAGAATCCCGACTCCCTGACCGGCAGGTACCTGTCCGGGGAGCTGTCCATCCCGGTGCCGAAGAAGCGCCGCAAGGGCGTCAAGCACCTCAAGATCGTCGGCGCCTCCGAGAACAACCTGAAGAACGTGGACGTGGAGATCCCCCTGGGCGTCATGACCTGCGTGACCGGCGTCTCCGGCTCGGGGAAATCGACCCTGGTGATCGACACCCTGCACAAGGTGCTCAGCCAAAGGCTCTACCGCAGCCGGGAGAAGGCCGGGGCCGTGAAGGACATCCGGGGGCTGGAGCACCTGGACAAGGTCATCAATATCGACCAGTCGCCCATCGGCCGCACCCCGCGCAGCAACCCGGCCACCTACACCGGCGTGTTCGGCGACATCCGCGACCTGTTCTCCAACCTGCCCGAATCCAAGCTGCGCGGCTACAAGCCGGGGCGCTACTCCTTCAACGTCAAGGGGGGCCGCTGCGAGGCCTGTTCCGGGGACGGCATCATCAAGATCGAGATGCACTTCCTGCCGGACGTGTACGTGGAGTGCGAGGTCTGCAAGGGGGCGCGCTACAACCGGGAAACCCTGGAGGTGCTCTACAAGGGCAAGTCCATCGCCCAGGTGCTGGACATGACCGTTTCCCAGGCCCTGGAGTTCATGGGGGCCATCCCGCGCATCAAGAACAAGCTCAAGACCCTGGAAGAGGTGGGCCTGGGCTACATCAAGCTGGGGCAATCGGCCACCACCCTCTCGGGGGGCGAGGCCCAGCGGGTCAAGCTGGCCAAGGAGCTCTCCCGCCGCGCCACCGGCCGCACCATCTACATCCTGGACGAGCCGACCACCGGCCTGCACTTCGAGGATATCCGCAAGCTGCTGGAGGTGATCCAGCGCCTGGTGGACACCGGCAACACCATCGTCATCATCGAGCACAACCTGGACGTGATCAAGACCGCCGACCACATCATCGACCTGGGCCCCGAGGGTGGCGACCGGGGGGGCGAGATCATCGCCAGCGGCACCCCGGAGCAGGTGGCCAAGGTGACCAGGTCCTACACCGGCCAGTACCTGCGCAAGATGTTGTAGCGGTCGTTGAAAAACAGCCATCTCCCCGCCGTCCTCGAAAGCCTCCTTGTGCGGCGTAGCGCTGCTACGCCTCCGCGAGGCTTTTCTGCGGGTGCGACGATCTGGCTATTTTTGAACAACCTGATTTTTTTCGATACTAACCGCTGCGACGCCGTTCACCGTTTGTCCCGTACATAGCCGGCGCCGACAGCCATGACGGATACCCTACCATGACCACCCCTGCCTCCGAACAATCCCCCTTCCGCATCGGCATCGACCTGGGGGGCACCAAGACCGAGGCGCTGCTCCTGGCGCCCGACGGCGCGGTCCTGCTCCGGGAGCGCCGGGCCACGCCCCTCGACCGGGGGTACCACGCCGTGCTGGCGGCCGTGGCCGCCGCCGTCCGCGAGGCCATGGCCCAGGTCCCTGCCGGGGCGCGCTGCGCGGTGGGGATCGGCATCCCCGGCTCCAGCGACGAGCACACCGGGCTGGTGCGCAACGCCAACTCCACCTGCCTCATCGGCAGGCCCCTTAAGAGCGATCTGGAACGGGAACTGGGCCGGGCCGTGGCCCTGTGCAACGACGCCGACTGCTTCACCCTGGCCGAGTGCCACAGTGGGGCGGGCCGGGGGTACGGGCTGGTCTTCGGCGTGATCATGGGCACCGGCTGCGGCGGCGGGATCTGCATCGACGGCGTCGTGCGCCAGGGGCCGCACCGCATCGCCGGGGAATGGGGGCACCTGTCGGTGGACCCGGCCGGGGCGGCGTGCTACTGCGGCAACCGGGGGTGCGTGGAGACGAAGATCAGCGGTTCGGGGGTCGAGGCGGCCTTTGCCCGGCAATACGGCGAAGCCCTGGCCATGGAACGGATCGCGGCGGGGACGCGGGAGGGTGAGCCGCGCTGTTGCGCCGCCTTCGACCGTTTCCTGGACGACTTCGGCCGCTGCCTGGGCGGCCTGATCTCGATCCTGGACCCCGATGCCGTGGTCCTGGGGGGCGGCCTGTCCAACATCCCCGAGCTGTACACCGCCGGAGTCGAACGGGTGCGGCGCCATGCCTTCCACGACGACCTGCGCACCCCGATCCTGAAAAACCACCTGGGCGATTCGGCCGGGGTCTTCGGCGCGGCCTGGATCGGCAGCGAGTAAGTAACGCATATCTCCGAGCGCCATCGCCCTCTTCCCCGTTCGTCCCGCATCGTTCCCCCTCTCCGCACCCCGCGCTTCATCCCCTTATGGCAAAAAAGGACAAAAGAGGTATAATTACTTCCATAAGTACCGGACGAAAGGAGCAGGCACATGAGGCGACCGTTACTCCAGGCGATGATCGGGCTGGTGCTCGTATTCACGGCGGCCCAGGCCCTTGCAAGCTACAAGATGCCCCAGGGGGCGGCGACGCTGCCGACCGGCAGGCTGGAAAAGGCCACCTTTGCCGGGGGCTGTTTCTGGTGCATGGAACATCCCTTCGACGCGCTCCCCGGCGTGATCTCGGTGACCTCCGGCTATACCGGGGGCCAGAAGAAGAACCCTACCTACGAGGAGGTTTCCGCCGGCGGCACCGGCCATGCCGAAGCGGTGCAGATCGTCTACGACCCGGCCCGGATCGGTTACGACAAGTTGCTTGAGGTCTACTGGCACAACATCGACCCCACCGTGAAGGACCGCCAGTTCTGCGACAGCGGCCACCAGTACCGCAGCGCCATCTTCTACCACAACGAACAGCAGCGGCGGCTGGCCCTGCAATCGAAGGAAGCGCTGGAAAAGAGCAAGCCCTTCCGGGAGGCCATCGTAACCGAGATCACCCCGGCCGGCGTGTTCTATCCGGCGGAGGAATATCACCAGCACTATTACAAGAAGAATCCGATCCGCTACCGGTTTTACCGCGCCAGTTGCGGTCGCGACAGGCGATTGAAGGAGTTGTGGGGCAACACGGCAGGACACTGACAGGTTGTTGAAGATCTACTGCGGGGCTGGTCTGCGGCGTTGCCACTCGCTCAAAAGCTCAACGTACCAAGGGGTACGCCTCGCCTTCTCGCGACGATTTTCAACAACCTGACACGAGCGCAACCGCACGGGGGTATCCCATGAAACGCACGCACATCTTCGGGGCCGCCGCCATGCTCTGCCTGCTGGCGGGGGCATGCAGCGCCGGAGGCGACAAGCCGCACGCCGCGGCAACGGTTGCCGCCGCAACCTCCAAGGTCCGTCTCTACTCCGTGGAGAGGAAAGGCTACATCATGAGCGACAAGGTCATCAAGAGCGAGGCCGAGTGGCGTAAGCTGCTCACCCCGGAGCAATACCACGTCACCCGGGAACAGGGCACCGAGCGGGCCTACACCGGTGCCACCTGGAACAACCACGAAAAGGGGATCTACCGCTGCGTCTGCTGCGGCAACGATCTCTTCAGCTCGGACGCCAAGTTCGAATCCGGCACCGGCTGGCCCAGCTTCTGGGAACCGGTCGCCCCGGAAAACGTCACCCTGCGGCCGGACAACAGCCTGTTCATGAAACGCACCGAGGTGGTGTGCAGCCGCTGCGAGGCGCACCTGGGCCATGTCTTCGACGACGGCCCCCAACCGACCGGGCTGCGCTACTGCATGAACTCGGCGGCCATGCAATTCGTCAAAGCGCCATGAGCGGGACGCCGGTCATAGCGCCCGACACCCCGGAAAACCGGGAGTTGCGGGATAACGTCCATCCCGGCGGCTGGCCCAACCCCCAACCCGCCGGGCGCTACAACCTGGTGGTGATCGGGGGCGGGACCGCCGGTCTGGTGTGCGCCGCCGGGGCGGCCGGGCTGGGCGCCAGGGTGGCCCTGGTGGAGCGGCACCTCATGGGGGGCGATTGCCTCAACTACGGCTGCGTCCCGTCCAAGGGGCTGATCCGCGCGGCCCGGGCGCTGTTCGACGCGCGCAACGGGGAGAGGTTCGGCGTCCGGGGGGGCGAGGGGATCGGCTTGGACTTCGACGCGGCCATGGAGCGGATGCGGCAGGTGCGCAGTTCCCTGAGCCGCCACGATTCGGCCCTGCGGTTCCGCGACGAACTGGGGGTCGACGTCTTCATGGGCGAGGCCCGCTTCACCGGCCGCGATTCCGTGGCGGTGGACGGCCGGGAACTGTTCTTCGCCAAGGCCGCCGTCTGCACCGGCGCACGGGCGAGCGCACCGCCGATACCGGGCCTGGCCGAGGCCGGGTATCTGACCAACGAGACCGTGTTCTCCCTGACCGCACTGCCGCCGCGCCTTGCGGTGATCGGCGCCGGTCCCATAGGCTGCGAACTGGCCCAGACCTTCTCCCGCTTCGGCAGCCGGGTAACGCTGATCGAAGCGGCCCCCCGGATCATGGGGCGCGAGGATCAGGACGCCGCCGAAATCCTGCACAACGCCCTGGTTCGCGAAGGGATCGACCTGCTGACCGGCGTGAAGATCCTGAGCGCGGCACAGCGGGGCAGCGACAAGATACTGCGGCTGGAACGGGACGGCGCGGAAACCGAGGTCGCGGCGGACGCCATCCTGGTGGGTGCCGGCCGCGCCCCCAACGTGGAAGGGCTGGGGCTGGAGGCGGCCGGGGTCGCGTGCGGACCGGGGGGGATCGCGATCAACGACACCCTGCAAACCTCCAATCCCCGCATCTATGCCGCAGGCGACTGCTGTTTTCCCTTCAAGTTCACCCACACCGCCGACGCCCTGGCCCGCATCCTCATCGCCAACGCCCTGTTCATGGGGCGGCAGAAGGCCTCCGCCCTGACCGTCCCGTGGTGCACCTACACCGACCCGGAGATCGCCCACGTGGGGCTGTACGAGCGGGACGCCTGGGAAAAGGGCATCCCGGTCTCCACCCTGACCGTGCCCCTGGCCGAGGTGGACCGGGCCGTGCTGGACGGCGAAACCGACGGCTTCGCCAGGGTCCACCTGCGCACCGGCACGGACAAGATCATCGGGGCCACCATCGTGGCCCGCCACGCCGGGGAGATGATCAACGAATTCTCCCTGGCCATCACGAACGGCCTCGGCCTGGGGGCCATCGCCCGGACCGTCCACCCCTACCCGACCCAGGCCGAGGCGATCAAAAAACTGGCCGACGCCCATAACCGCACCCGCCTGACGCCGCGCCTCAAGAAGATACTGGGCGGATGGCTGCGCTGGCAGCGGGGCGGCAGCTGAGTGAACGGCATTTTGCCACAGAGCCACAGAGACACAGAGGAAACCGCGGAGTTTTTTAAACAGGGAATGACAGGGAAAGTCAGAACCCAACGTAAGTGCGATGTTTATCTCCGTGCCTCTGTGGCTCCGTGGCAAACGTGTTTCCGTGATTATTCCATATACGAGGAGACGCCATGAAAACAACACTTGCAGCAGGATTGGAACACACCTTCCGCTTTCGCGTGCCGCGGGAGAAAACCGTGCCCTTCCTCTACCCCGAGTCGGACCTGTTCCGGGAGATGCCCGAGGTCTTTGCCACCGGCTTCATGGTCGGTTTCATGGAGTGGGCCTGCATGGAGGCGTTGCGCCCCTATCTGGACGAGGGGGAACGGACCCTGGGGACCATGGTCAACATCACCCACCAGGCGGCCACGCCCCCCGGCATGGAGGTGACGGCCCGCGTCCGCTGCATCCAGGTGGACGGCAAGCGCACGGTGTGGGAGATCGAAGCCCGCGACGAGGTGGACGTCATCGGCACGGGCACCCATGAGCGCGTAACCGTCAACATGGAGAAATTTTCCGCGCGGGTGGCGGCCAAAGGGCAGGCGGCCAAAGGGCAGTGACGAACATGTCGTGGCAAAAGATCCTGATCGTCCTTGCGGGCTGTCTGGCGGTGGGGCTCTTCCTCTGGTTCGACCTGGGGCGCTTCCTGACCCTGGATGCCCTCAAGGCCAACCGCCAGAGCCTGCTGGAGTACCACGCCGCCCACAGGGCCGCCACGGTCGCCGGTTTCATGGCGGTCTACATCGTCCAGACCGCCCTCTCCCTCCCCGGCGCGGCCATCCTCTCCCTGGCCGCCGGGGCCATCTTCGGCTCGGTCATGGGGACGGTCTACGCCAATATCGCCGCCACCATCGGCGCGACCCTGGCCTTTCTGGTAACCCGCTATCTGCTGCGCGACACGATCCAGAGCCGCTTCGGCCCACGGCTGGAATCCCTGAACCGGGAGCTGGAGGCGCGCGGTTTCAACTACCTGCTCTTTCTGCGGCTGGTGCCGCTCTTTCCCTTTTTCCTGATCAACCTGGCGGCCGGTTTGACGCGGCTGCCGCTGCGCACCTTCGTGCTCGGGACCATGATCGGCATCATCCCCGGCGGCTTCGTCTATGTCAACGCCGGGGCTAGCCTGGCCACCATTACGTCGCTCTCCGGCATCGCCTCGCCGCGGGTGTTGGGTTCGTTTGCGCTATTGGGGCTGTTTGCGCTCGTGCCGGTGGCGTATAACCGGGTGAAGGCGGGGAAAAAGGCGCCGGGAGGGCGCTAGGCTTTGGGGGCGGAGTATCCCTGTTTCTACCATCTTTCGCGCTTCGCTTGCGTGACCTGTTCCGTTGACAGGTTGGGGGGTGACGGAGTAAGGTGGGTTGTTTTTTATGCTATGGAGTGGGGATGGTTGGGATGGGAGAATCGGGAGAGTTATAGGGGCCGCTGAACCGGGGAGGATGACGGTTGGGCGGTTTTTGGAACTATATCCAAGAGATTAGGCTCATTGCAATAGAATAATCAGCAACCACCGGGAAAGTTCAGGACATTACATAAGACAATCAAACAAATATATTTTTTAGGGGTAACAAATGACCTGGAAAGATAAAGTACTTAAATCAATAAAGAAGTCAAAAGATAAAGTTGTTGAAATAGATCTTGATAAAAAACTCATTACCTATAATAAAATTAATAATCCAAGAGGTATTAAAGTTATTGCAGGTGATGAAGAAATTGTAAGAGCATACCTTGTAAATCATTTAGTGAATGAATTGGATTACAGCCCTGAACTAATTGACATTGAAGTAGAATATGAAATAGGAAGACCCTCTGTAAAAAAAGCACGTATTGACGTTTTGGTCAGAGACAGAAAAGGGGAGGTTTTCTTTTTCATTGAAGTGAAAGCACCTGACAAGTGGGAAGCCGATAAAGAATTTATTGAAGGTCAGCTTTTCAAATTAGCTAAAATGCAAGGCGATAGCAAATATCTTGTATACTACACTACAGATTTTAAAGGTGGTGAACTATTAGACCAAGCAATAATTATTGACTATAAGCAACATAAAGAGTTTGAGCAATGGGATGCTGCTGGTAGACCCTCAATTTCAAATGAACTCTCAGCGGGATACGGAAAACCGAAAAAACCTTTATTTATAAAAGGCGATAAAAAGTACGATTTAAGAACAAATTTTACACGCGATGAAGTAATAAGTTTAAGCAGAAACTTACACAATGTTTTGTGGGGTGGTGGTGGCACTACAGACACAGAAATTTTCAATTCATTGGTAAATATCATATTGGCAAAAATACAAGATGAAGATGAAAAGAAAAAAGGGCAGGAATATGAGTTTCAGGTCAAAGGTTTTGATGATGGGAAAGGAAATACAGAAATTGAGAACCCTGAAAAAGTTTTTGAAAGAATAAATCAATTATACCGAAGAGCATTAGAGAAAAAGTTAAATATAATAGACCCTGCAAAGCTTGCAAAAACTTATGTAATTAATGAAGAAAAGTTTCCTCTATCAAAGCTAATATATACAGTTCAGGAGATAGAGGATATTTCTTTGATTGAAGGAAGAAGCTCAGTCGATGGAACGGATATTTTAGGTGATTTTTTTGAAAACATTACCCGTGATGGCTTTAAGCAGACAAAAGGGCAATTCTTTACCCCAATAAATGTTGTTCGTTTTATTCTTTTTGGTTTACAGCTAGATAACCTTGCTCTTTATCGTTTGAATGAGAAGCAAGATTTGCCACATATTATCGACCCATCTTGCGGAAGCGGCACGTTCTTAATTGAAGCTATGAAAACAATTACAAAGGAATTAAAGCACAAACGCAACGACGAAGTGGCATCGAGTAACGAAGTGCAAAGATGGTTTCAAGTCTACTTTCCAGAAGTTCACGAAAATAACTGGGCAAGAACTTTTTTGTATGGAGCAGATAGTAATTTCGATTTAGGCACAGCAGCGAAAGTCAATATGATTTTACATGGAGATGGTTCAGCAAATTTATTTGTTCAAGATGGCTTACTCCCCTTCACTTTCTACGCAAAAAATTCAGGTGGTACAAATGTTTTAATACTGCAAGAACCAGAAGAAGTTTATGGGAACAAACTCATAAATGGCCAATTTGATGTTGTAATAAGCAATCCACCTTTCAGTGTTGATTTAGACTCCGTAACCAAACAAAAAACAGAGAGGACTTTCATTTTTCATAAAAAGAAGAATTCTGAAAACCTTTTTATTGAAAGGTATTACCAGCTTCTAAAGGAAAACGGGCGGTTGGGGATTGTTTTACCAGAAAGTGTTTTTGATACTACTGAAAACAAATATATTCGCCTTTTCATTTTTAAATACTTCACTGTTAAGGCAGTGGTAAGCTTGCCACAGGTAACTTTTGAACCGTTCACTTCAACTAAGACAAGCCTATTATTCGCGCAAAAGAAGCCGGCTACAGATGTTGTTAAATGGAATTTGGCTTGGAACAAATACCTGGGTGAATGGGGCAAACTGAAAACAAAAATAGCAAACTATCAATCTGTATACATTAATGGCGCAAAAAGAGAAAAATATCCATCCATAAAAACAGATGATGATAAAACAACACTAAAAAATATCCACTATTTTTTGAAAGATTATTTAGAACCTCGAGATGTAACACTTCCAGTAAGAGAACTTTTAGAAAAATACAAATCAGAAATTGAGGATGTCAGCAGCATTGATAAAGATACCATTGATTTATTTGGTTATTGTAATTCATGGTGGGTGTTTGGTGAAGTAAGCAAAGAAATGGACTACAATATTTTTATGGCAGAGGCTGAGAATGTTGGTTACAAAAGAACCAAAAGAGGGCCTAAGCCTATGCCAAATGATTTGTTTGATATTGAAACTGCCCCATTAATTCTGCCTTCTGCACCGATTTTAAAGTATTTTGATGATATGGTTGCAGAGCTGATAAACAGTATTAATGAAACTGAAAAGGCCGTAGCAGCTAAAGTTAAAAAAGTAATGAACCAGAATTCAAATGGGATAAATACTGATAGAATCGACAAAGACATTGAAAAAGAAAATAATAAACTTTTAAAAATTAAGGCGGAATATGCCGTACATGTAGAAAATTTAAAAAAAGCAAAAATAGCTTTAGATAAATACTATAAAGATGATTATCTTAAAGCGAAGTATTATGAAAGAACTGATAAATCGCTAATTGAATTATTTACAACCGGAATATTTTCTATTTGGAAATGTGAGGATGTTTTGCTTCGTAAAAAAGAAAAGATAAAAATACTTGATAGCTTGAGGCAGGACGTAAAATGGGATTAAATACAAATTTTTATAATTTTAACACATTGTCTGTTGATCCTTTTTTGAGGATGGATGTCGATTATTTTGAAATAACTAAAGAATTAAATATTACTCGTAATGCGCCGCGTTTAAAAAAGTTTATTACACTTCTTGAGACAGGGCATCCTATTACTAAAGAAGATTATTATTTGGATGGAAATACTGACTACATCCATATTGTCGTAAGGAATATAAAAGACGGGGAATTGTATTTATCAAATCCAATTTACATCAATGACGACAAGGGAGAAGAGCTTAATAAGTACAAGCTTTTAAAAGGTGATATTGTAATTGCAATTTCAGCTAATTGTGGTGCATCTTTTATTTACGGCAATTATCAAGATAATATTCAGTTGACTCTATCCCATTACTTGGCGAAGCTAAATGTTGATGAGACGAAAATTAACCCTACACTTCTTGTGTATTACTTGAATTCTGAAATAATGCAAAAATACTTTAGAAGTGTTGAAACAGGTAAAACACAAAAAAACTTATCGAAAAACTACATAAGAGAGTTACCAATTCTTATTCCACAAGACGTCAAAGAACAGCTAAAAATTGTTAACAAAATAAGCCCCTTAGATCTTGAAATAAAAGAACTAAAATCTCAAATAAAACCAGATTCAGAAATAATCAATGAAATATTCACGAAGAGGTTTGGTTGGGATAAGACAGTTTTTGATGAACTAAAAAACACTAAGTTAATGACTCGCACTCTCAGTGCATTCTCTCAAAATATTGATAACCGCTTCAGCTTTAAATTCCACAATAAAGCTGGGGAGTATGTCTTAAATACATTAAACTCTCAAACTTCTAGACGCATAAAAGATTATTTAGCAGAAGATATTACACTTGGTAAAAGCATATCTCCCACTGATTATGATGAAAACGGGGATCAATATTATGTCTCTATGGCAGATATAAAAAGATGGTGTTTTGAGAAAGAAGGGGCAAAGACGATTTCGCGATCCTACTTTTACTCAAACCAAAACAAAACGATTGCATTGAATGATATAATAATGGCAAGAAGCGGTGAAGGGACAATCGGTAAAGTAGCTATTATTGATAGCGATGGATATGATGCCATTTATGCTGACTTTACAATGAGAATTAGACTAATTAATTACAATCAAACTTTTGCCTACTACTACTTTATGACAGATTATTTTCAATATCTTATATATACTCACAAAAAAGGTTTAGGTAATAATACAAACATTTTTCCAAGCCAAGTAAGAGAATTACCTATTCCTGAAATATCTCTTACTGACCAAGCTAATGTAGTAAATGAAATTAAAGCCGAAACATATAAACAAAGAGAATTTTATAATAAAATTAAAGAGAGAAAAGATAAAATAAACCATATCATACAAAATGCTCTAGCATAATTCTTGAAGCAGTTCTTTGGATTGAATATTCTGGTGATCAAAAAGGACTAGGTCGTTTTTGGATGAGAGGCAGAGCATGTCAGGTTTCTTAAAATGTAGTTTTAATTTTTTCTCGGAGACCCACAATGCCAATCCCCGACTTTCAAACAATCATGCTCCCGCTCCTCACCTTTACCGCCGATACCCGCGAACACTCCCTGCGCGAATCAATCGAAGCCCTTGCAGAGCAGTTTGCGTTAAGCGATACGGAAAGAGCAGAGCTGTTGCCGAGCGGCAGGCAGGCCATGTTCGATAACCGGGTGGGGTGGGCGAGCTTTTATCTGAAAAAGTCAGGGTTGTTGGAAAGCACGAAGCGCGGCTCCTTTCGAATCACGGAACGCGGCCAGGATGTGCTGCGCCAAGCGCCAAGTATTATCAATATCCGTTATCTGGACCAATTCCCCGGATTCTCTGAGTTTAGAACCTCTTCCCCTGAAAAACAAAGCGCAACGAACAATCAAACCGGGACATGCACCGAATCAACGCCGGAGGAGATGCTTGAAACCGCCTATCAGGGCATGCGCCAGGGTGTTGCTGCGGAACTCTTGCAGACGATCAAGTCTTGCTCCCCTGCATTCTTCGAGAGATTGGTCATTGATGTGCTGGTAACCATGGGCTACGGCGGTACACGGAAAGATGCCGGTACGGCGGTGGGTAAGAGCGGGGACGGCGGTATAGACGGGATCATAAAAGAAGATCGCCTGGGCTTGGATACTATTTATATCCAGGCCAAGCGCTGGGAAAACCCGGTGGGCCGCCCGGAAATCCAGAAATTTGCCGGGGCATTGCAAGGCCAACGGGCAAAGAAAGGGGTCTTCATCACGACCTCTGCCTTTACCAGCGAGGCGCAGGACTATGTATCGCGCATCGACAACAAGATCGTGCTGATAGATGGCAACCTCCTCGCCAATCTGATGATCGACCATAACGTGGGTGTGTCTCCCCTGGCGTCCTATGAGCTGAAACGGGTGGATACGGATTATTTTACGGAAGAGTAGAAGTAGCTATAAGGGCAGCCCCTTGACACGACCCACCACGTAACCCGACAGCCACCCCCTCCCTAGCCCTCCCCCGCTGGGGGAGGGAAGAATGTTTTCGCAGAAGGTGAGTTGGATGAAAAAAGCAATGTGCAAAATATGCACTTTGCTTTTTCCGACAAGCCGGTGGCCCTGTACAAACTTGATAATCCCGGAACACAATGCAACTATAGTCTTGGTCGAGTCAGACAAACTGCCCTATCCCCAGATTACATCCCCATTATGCTCAGATGTGGATGTCTCTGTTTTAAATCCTTTTCCCCTCTTGCCCCTGTTAGCGCTGTTCCCGCCGCTATATAACTCATTAAAAACAGGCAAAACCCCTCCCACTCCCTCCCTCTAAAAGCTAACCTTCTGATTTTTATTGCATTACCAACAACATATGAACTAAAATCCCCCATGATCAGGACCAACGGCCATCCCGGCCGGTCGAACGGATAGGACCAGCAATGGTTGTGTCGGCACAAAAACAGCGGTTTCCGGGCACACATGCCCTGGCAGCGACGGCCGCAACGTTGGGGATAATCCGGGAACACAATACAACTGTGACCTTGACCGAGGCAGATAAATTGCACTATTTCCCCAACTTACAGAGCGATTGACTCAAAATCAACAGCCTGTTTGTACCAACAATTTTATGATTTGGCACTTAAGTTGGTACAACTTTTTGTACCACAATTTATGAATTTATGTCATATTATTGGTACAAGTGGAGGCTGTGCCATGCTGGCAAAGAAAAAGGATGAAAGCGTGTTCGGGATGTTGCGGTCGGAACGTGACCGCTGCCTGCTCGTCATGGACAAGATAAACCGGGAACTCGACAAGCTGCCCAAGGGGTCGTTGGGGGAACGCAAGGTCCGCAGCCACGGCAAGGAGTACGTCTATCCTTGCCTGCGCTACCGTGGCAAGTCGGGCGTCGTCTTTGAGCACCTTTCCCCTGCCAAGGCCAAAGAGATCAAGCCGGAGTTGGAGAAACGGAAGAGACTGCAAGCCGATCTTAAGGCGAACAAAAAGCGCATCGCAACCCTGAACGCCATTCTGCACAAGGGGTAACAGCCGTGGAAATCGCCTTTGCCAAGTCGCCTTTTGTTCAGCCTGTTACGGACCTTTTTCGGGAACTGGACCGCATTGGGTTTTTCTCCCATGGGTACTGCTCGGGGTCAAGTTTGATATTTAAACATTCCTAACCCTCTTCTCTCCCAAAAACCAAGCAGGCCACAGCCAACCCCATGACCCACCTTTCCCCTCTTGCCCCTGTTAGCGCTGTTCCCGCCGCTATATAACTCATTAAAAACGGGCAAAACCCCTCCCACTCCCTCCCTCTAAAAGCTAACCTTCTGATTTTTATTGCATTACCAACAACATATGAACTAAAATCCCCCATGATCAGGACCAACGGCCATCCCGGCCGGTCGAACGGATAGGACCAGCAATGGTTGTGTCGGCACAAAAACAGCGGTTTCCGGGCACGCATGCCCTGGCAGCGACGGCCGCAACGTTCGCCCCCCTCCTCACGAGTGTCCGGGGCTGGTGCGGCGATAGCGCCGGGGCGCACCAGGGGTGCGGGTGGGAGTTGGCGCTCTTGGGCTTTGGCGTCGCAGCGGTGACGCTGGCGGGCCTGATCCCGTCGTACATCGCGCTGAGACGCCGTTCCGCGGAGCTGCAACAGGAGATCGAGCTGTACCGGGACTCCGAGGCGGAGCTGCGCACGAGCGAAGAGACCTACCGGGGGCTGGTGGAGCAGGCCAATATCATCATCCTCAGGCTGAAACTCGACGGCACCGTCATGTTCTGCAACGACTACGCCCAGTCCTTTTTCGGCTATACCCGCGAAGAGCTGATCGGCCGGAACATCATCGACACCATCGTTCCCGAGACCGACAGCGACGGCAACGACGTCCGGGCACGGATTCGGACGATGCTGGCCACGCGGGAGAGTTGCTACAGCGAAAACGAGAACATCCGCAAGAACGGCGAGCGGGTCTGGGTCGGGTGGTCGAACAAGCCGATCCTGGCGCACGGCGAGCCGTCGGAGATCCTCTGCACGGGGCAGGACATCACCGAGCGAAGACGGCTGGAACACCAGATCGTGCAGCAGCAGAAGCTGGAGAGCATCGGCCTGCTGGCGGGGGGTATCGCCCACGATTTCAATAATATGCTCACGCCGATCTACGGGTATGCCGAGATGATCGTGATGAAGGCGAAACCGGACGATTCGGCGGCCAATTATGCCTCCCTGATCCTGGAAGCGGCCAACAAGTCGAAGGATCTGGTCCGGCAATTGCTGACCTTCGGCAGGAAGCAGGCGCTCTCGATCCAGCTCCACGATCTGAACGAAATCATCACCAATTTCATGAATATCCTGCGGCGCACGATCCGCGAGAGCATCGAGATCCGCACCCTGCTCAGCGAAGCCCCCTGCCCGGTCCGGGCCGACTGGATCCAGATCGAGCAGGTGCTGATCAACCTGGCCATCAACGCCCAGGACGCCACCGACGGCACCGGACAGATCACCATCGAGACCGGCTGCCTGGTGCTGGACGACGAGTATTGCCAACTGCACCCCGGCGCCTGTCCGGGACGTTACGCCATGCTGGCCTTCAGCGACCTGGGCAGCGGCATGGACGACGAGACGCTCTCCCACATCTTCGAACCGTTCTACACCACCAAGGCCTCCGGCAGCGGCACCGGCCTGGGGCTCTCCACGGTGTACGGGATCGTCAAGCAGCATAACGGTTATATCGATGTCCACAGCAGGGTCGGCCGCGGGAGCGTCTTCCGCATCTATCTGCCGCTGTTCACCCCGGAAGCCGGCCCGGAGACCGGCAAGCCCGGCCCCGATGCCGTGGAGAGCATGGGCGCCGCCACGGTGCTTCTGGTGGAAGATAACCGCATGGTCATGGAGATGGTGAAGGAATTGCTGGAAAGCCACGGGCATACCGTGTTCGCCGCCAATACGCCGAAAGAGGCGATCGCCATCGCCCGCGAAAAGACCCGCTCCATCAACCTGCTGGTTTCGGATGTGGTCATGCCGCAGATGAACGGCCCCGAACTCCACGGGTGCCTCTCGCAATTCATCCCCGGTCTGAAGGTGCTCTATATGTCGGGCTATGCCAACAACGTGGCCGTTCACGGGGGGGCGCTGGAGGAGGGGGTGAATTTCATCGCCAAGCCGTTCACGACGGAGGCGTTCATGAAACGGATGTCCGGGATAGTGGCCGGCGGGCGGCAGTGACGGGCGGGACGAACTTTACAGGGGGAAGAAATCCATGGAAACCTATTACGACCCGGCCGACCTGGCCGCATTCGGCGATATCGGCAAGAGTGCCCCCGACTTGGCCTCGAAGTTCTTCGACTATTATGGAGCGGTCTTTGCCGAAGGGGCGCTGAGCGAGCGCGAGAAGGCGCTGATCGCGCTGGCCGTGGCCCATGCCGTGCAGTGTCCCTACTGCATCGACGCCTATACCACCGCGTGTCTGGAAAAGGGCTCCAACCTGGAGGAGATGACCGAGGCGCTGCACGTGACCAACGCCATCCGCGGCGGGGCGTCGCTGGTGCACGGCGTGCAGATGAGGAAGATCGCCGAAAAATTGTCGCTGTAGCCCTGGGGCGCGGGGACGCGGCGCAGGACTTATCCGGGAACGGGAGTTTCCGCAAAGAACCGGACCATGAATCCTTCCAGATTTTCAGAAACCCTCCAACGGCACGGCCTTGAGTTGACCCGCGGCACGACCACGACGTTGCAGATCAATGTCGGCCTGGCCTGCAATCTGGCCTGCCGCCACTGCCACCTGGAAGCCGGGCCGGACCGGCGGGAGGCGATGAGCCCCGAGACGGTGGAGGCGGTCATCGCCTGCGCCGCCCGCCTCAATTTCTCCGCCATCGACATCACCGGCGGCGCACCGGAGCTGTTGCCAAGTCTCCCTCGTCTGATCGAAGGCCTGGCACCCCTGACCCCCAAACTGATCGTTCGTACCAACCTGGCGGCCCTGATGCGGCCCGATACCGTAACATTACCGGTAGTCTACCGTAAGCATAACGTAACATTATCGGCATCGCTTCCGGCCGTTAATTCCACACAAACAGAGGCCCAGCGAGGAAGCGGAACCTGGGACGCCAGCATCGAAATACTGAAGAAACTCAATGGGTTGGGCTACGGCTTGGAAGGAAGCGGCCTGCAACTGGACCTAGTTTGCAACCCCACCGGGGCGTTCCTCCCCGCCCCCCAAGGGCAGGCGGAGAAGAAGTTCCGCCAGGATCTAAAGCGGCGCTACGCCGTCAGTTTCAACCGCCTCTACACCTTTGCCAACGTGCCGTTGGGCCGTTTTCGCGACTGGCTGGAGCGCTCCGGCAACCTGGAGGCCTATCTGGCGAAGCTGGAGAAAAGCTTCAACACCTGCACCCTGCCCGGCTTGATGTGCCGTTCACTGATCTCGGTAGACTGGGACGGCTTCCTCTATGACTGCGATTTCAACCTGGCGACCGGACTGCATCACGGCGGCCGGCGCCTCCATATCTCCGAGCTCTCCGAGCTGCCCCCGGCAGGCACCCCCATTCCGGTAAGTGACCACTGTTTTGCCTGCACGGCCGGTTCCGGCTTCACGTGAGGCGGCAGCATCACGGCTCTGGAGGGGCTGTAAGTAAAAAACCGTCACTTCTTTTCGACATTCTCCATGACCACATCCGAAAATCCTTCAAGAGGCTGCCGGGGGTTATCCAAGGTGGCCCTAACCGGCTCAGGGGAAGGGTCCTGCTGCCAACCGGGCATGACCGAGGTTGATTTCACGGGGATAACAAACTCTTGGCTGAAGGTTCGGCTCCCCGAGGCGTCAACAACCACAAAGCGGTAGCGGAGGAGCGCGGCCATCCCCGGTTCGAGCGCCGGCAGCGTCGCAACATAAGTGAATTGGCTCCCAGGCGCCTTAGTCATCGCCACAGAAGCATAACCGCCCCGCTCCAGGGACCGGAACCGGCACCGGACGGACTGCACGGCTTCACGGCTGATGACGACCTTGACGACGGTACGTTTGCCGGGCACTACATAGCTGTAAGGCTCATGGCTGATGTGGGCGCTGTCCGGCGCTTCCATGAACTCCGCCCCGTCTTTTTCAGTTTCAGACAACAAAGGAACAGGCCGTTCGGGAACATCGGTTGCCCCAGACGCTTCATGCTGAGTTTCCTGGCGTGTGGCATGGGTCTTCTTTCTTTCCGTGCGCCTCCTGGTTTCCGCTTTCTTCGTTTTTTTCTTCTCCACCTTTTTGAGCTCAGCCAAAGGTATCTCGTAGTCGTCGCCAGTTGCGGCGGAATACGCCGCCGGGATGCAGAAAACCAGTTGGACCAACATGGCCGTCACCAGCAGGCGGATGGCAACCAGCCGCTTTGAAACCATACTCATACGCCACCTCTTTTTGCATGTGCTACAAATTCGTGTCAGGATAGCTCAAACAGTCACAATTCAAAAACAAAAATTTTCAAATGTACCGCATGTGTCGAAAACAGCCTCTCGCCCGTCAGGCAGACTTCGGAAAACATCGGGATGAGCGAATACAGCCATATTGACAATTATTGTTGTGACAATTATATTACTAGCATGACACCGGAGGAATTCCATGGATCAAACACTCGAAAATAGCGTGGGATTCATCATGACCCGAACCACATTGCGTTACAAAAACGAATTGGGACGGCGCCTCAAACCCTACGGCGTAACGCCGGAACAGTGGGTCACGCTCCACCGGCTCAGGGAACAGGATGGTCTGACCCAAAAGGAACTGGCGGACCAAATATTCAAGGATCAGCCCACCATCACCCGCATCCTGGACAAACTGGAGCAGAAACAATTGATCCGTCGAAGCGCCAGTCCGGAAGACCGACGCGTATTCCGCGTCCATCTGACCGATCAAGGCAGACATCTACAGGAACAGCTCATGGCCGTCAGCCAGCAGGTGCGGGAAGAAGCAGGCCAAGGGATTACCGAGCGGGAACTGACAGCGCTCAAGGCAACCCTCAACAAAATCTGGAGCAATCTTGCATAATGAAGAACCAAGCCCCGGTAATTCCGGGCAGATGAACAAACATCACCATCTTGGTAGCGCCGACAACGCCCCCGCACCGCTTACAACGCCTCCGCTCGACGCAATGTTCCAAAAATACGGTCAGCGTTACCGCTGGCTGGTGGTTCTGACGGTCATGCTCGGCACCACGTCCATGGTGCTCGCCACCACGATCGTTAACGTAGTCATTCCAGATATCATGGCGGCCTTCCACATGGGGCAGGATCGTGCCCAGTGGCTTTCCACCGGCTTCCTCGCCGCCATGTCCACGACCATGCTGATGACGTCGTGGTGCGTCAAGGCGTTCGGACAGCGCGCCACCTACCTGACTGCCATGGTCCTTTTCATCGTCCTGTCGCTGCTGGGAGGCATGAGCAACAACTCCGGGGTTGTGATCGTGTCACGGATCATTCAGGGGGCTGCGGGCGGTATCATCCAACCGCTGGCCATGATCGCCATTTTCCAGGTCTTTCCCGCGCATCAGCGGGGGCGTGCCATGGGTATCTATGGCCTTGGCGTCGTATTGTCGCCAGCCATCGGACCCGCGCTGGGCGGTCTGCTTGCCCACTATTTCGGCTGGCGTGCCGTATTCTTCGTTGTTCTCCCTTTCTGTCTGCTTGGCGCCGCAATGGCCGTCTTCTTTCTCACCGGCCGCGATACTTCCGATGAACGGCCCGCCTTCGACCGACTAGGGTGTACGCTCTTGGTCGTATTTACAGCCTCGCTTCTGGCCGGACTCACATCGGGGCAGAAGACCGGCTGGAGCTCGGCTCGGACGCTGCTGCTGTCGGGAACCGCCTGCCTTGCGTGCTTCGGCTTCATCCGGCAGGAATTATTCTGCCGTCACCCCCTGTTGAACCTGCGTATCTTTGCCAACCGGCAGTTCAGCGCGGCCGCTGCCGTCTCATTCGCTTACGGCATGGGCATATACGGCTCCACCTACCTGATACCACTCTTCGTCCAGACCATATGCCACTATACCCCGGTAAGATCAGGGCTGCTGCTCTTCCCGGGAGGGGTGGTGCTGGCAGGAGCTATTACCGTTGCGGGGCGACTCACCGACAGATACTCGGCCCATGGCATTGTCACTGCGGGTCTGGCCTGTTTTGGCGTCTCCTTCTACCTGTTCGCCGGGGTAAACGCCGCGACCACCTTCCAAACCATGGCGTGGTGGATCGTGCTAGGCAGGCTCGGTCTCGGCCTGGTAATCCCGGCTCTGAACGCGGGTGCGGTCCAGACTCTGAAACCCGAATTGCTCAACCAAGGCTCAGGTGCGGTCAATTTCGTACGCCAACTCGGCGGCGCATTCGGGGTCTCCATGGTATCGTCATTTTTGGATTGGCGTAGCGCCACCTCCTATGAAGCCATGAAGCTGACGAGCAACATCGTTTCGCCGGCCACGCTGCATACCTTGGAGGGTGGTACGCGCCTGCAGGCCCGCATAGCCGGTTTTGAGGCCTCATTCATGGCTGTTGCCGCCATCTTTGGCCTGGCACTTCTGCCAGCATGGTTCATGCAAAGAAAAGGAGGTCATCATGCATAAAAAAATCCTGCTTGCTTATGACGGCACCGAGGAAGGCCGGGTCGCGCTGCTCGAATGCGCGGACATCGCGCATCTGCTCCACGCGGAGACCCACCTGCTGGCGGTCATGCGCATGCCGTCGGGAGTATTCCTCGCCGAGGGATTTGTCCCCGATTCCGTGATGGAGGAGGAAGAGCAGCGCGTACGGAATACCATTGACGACGGGGTCGCTTTGTTGTGTGAAGGCGGGTACAGTGCGTGCGGCCATCTGGCCTACGGAGAGCCGGTTGAAGAGATTTGCCGTATGGCAACAGAATTGGAGGTGGACTTGATCGTGCTGGGGCACCGGAAGCAGACATCGTTTGCCTCACGCTGGTGGAAGGGTTCAGTGGGCATATCGCTTCTGGAGCGGGCGCCATGCAGCATCCTGGTGGCGGTAGGCAGGTAAGTGCCGATTCATACCGGCCCCGGCTCGGAAGCGGGATTATACGACCTCGCCCAGAAGGCCGCGCAACTGGTTCTGCTGGTGGGGATCGAAGACATGCATACCCAAGTATATGCTGCCGTCCGGGTTATAGGCGGAATAGATACACCGGCACGTGAGACGAAAACTAGATGTCTGAAAAACGACATCCACGGTTTCAGCCTTCCGGGGGATTGCCAGGGGTACAGGCTGGGGAGGAATAGAGAGCTTCAGCCCCTGGCTGCTGATGTCAACAAGCCGTGATTCAACCTCAGACTTGTCGGGCAGGATGACCAGGACGGCGAACATGGCGTCCGATAACTGCTCGGTGTTGTGGCGGGTGACAAATCGATTTTCCATGGTAGAAGTCCGCGGCTGTTCCCTTACGCAAGAGTAGCTGGCATTTTCCTTCGGTTGATGACAAAGGAAACATGTGACGATGATCGGATGCCAGCATGCATGATATTTCAAGAGTTTATCGCATAGCCGGGCTCATACGGCAATACTAAAATGCTCTTTGGACCTATTTTCTTATTTTTCTAGCGGCACAACGCTACTTTCCGGCGCCCGGGTGCTGAACGCGCGGCCCATAGTCTCCCGGAGTGAGCTGTACCGGGCCAAGTATGGAATATGGCTCAATACGAGAATATAGCCATGTGGCGTCCTTGGTCAGCCAGACGAAATAAACCGGTTTGGTGCTCGTCATTCGCAGAGCAAGCGAATTGGTCGTTCCGGAGCGATCTCCGGTGAACAGCAAGTGTCCTCCCATGGTGTTCAATTCTTTCAGGGACAGTTCCTTCAGGGTCGGCGCGGGACGCTCGCTGAATATGAACAGCGCATCAACTGCTCTTCGCGACTGCTTAAAAGAATTGATGGCAAAGACAACTTTGCCGTTTGTTGTGGTACGCATCAAAGCCGCAGGAGGAAAAAGCGGGAGCCGGGCCGCATCCGTCAACGCGTTAGCCGAGTGGTAATCGATAGTGCCATAACCCGACTTTTGCGGGTCGTAGCCGCCCGAAAAATTCGAAGCCGTCGATCGCAAGGCGGCCTTTATGTCGAACCAGTTCCAATCGGGATGATGATACTTGAGGCTTGCCATAAGGCCAGCTAATTGCGCCGTGACCCCTGAGGCCGTATCGCTTTGTCCCTGTCCGCCCATATACCCCTTGGGGACGCCGAACTCGATGCCGTCGCCTGTTTTTCCCCCATACAGATTCACGGTAACAAACACCGCCGGAGGGGGGGCACCGGGCGGTTGGCCTTTCCTGGGCTCATATGCGTAAACATGCACGAGACCGCTTTTCGACAGTTTCAGATACAGCGTCGGGTCGAAAAGGTAATCCCAGCCCGAAAAACTCGACGACATGATGGTGGCCTGTGCCGCCTGGGCGTCAAGAATAAACTTGTCCGGAGGGAGAAATGGGTACCCGTTGAATTCCGATGAGGGCGTGACAATCACATCCGCCGCAATGCTCAACCCGGCATCCTTCACCGCTCCAAGAGCATTTCCGAGTCCGTGGGCCGTATTAATCCTGAGCCGGACCGAAGAGCCGGCGGCGGCAGGAGAAGATACCATTGTCAGGGCAACGAGAGAGAAGCAAAGAAACCATCTGCATATGATCATGTCAATACCCCCCGCCAGAGTTCCCCTGTGACAAAGGACTATTTTCCCTTATCTGAACTCTGAAACCCAGGTTTTTCAGGGCGCGGATTCCCCAAACGCTCCCCCATAAGCCAACGCAGGAGGATCAGCCCCCCCATGAAAGCTCCGCAGGCCGATACCGCCGACCATCCGCCCCACGCATAGCTGGCACTTGCAATGGTGGATCCCAAGGCTCCCCCGACGAAGTACGAGGTCAGGTAAACCGTGGTTACCCTGCTACGGGCGTCGGGATTGCCGCGATAGATTACCCCCTGGTTGGTAATATGCAACCCCTGCACACCGATGTCGAGGAGAATCACTCCGGCGATCATTGCAGTCAGGCTGTGCCCGCCGAGCCAGATCAGCCCGTATGACGCTGTTATCGCCGTCCCAAAGAGGCCAGTGGCTAACCGGCTTCGCCCCTTATCCGCCAAGCGTCCGGCACCAGAGGCGGAAAAGGCCCCGGCGGCACCGGCCAGCCCAAAAAGTCCGATCCGGCTCTCGCTGAAGCCGTAGGGCGGCGCGCTGAGTACGAACGTCAGCCCGGTCCAAAGCACGCTGAAGGCGGCAAATGCAAGAGCTCCGTAAAAGGAACGCTCACGCAGTGTCGCGTCTTCAAGCGCCATCCGTCCAGTCGATCTGAGGAGTTGTAGATACGGAGTATGGGGTCGTGGCGAATCCGATGGCAGCATCTTTCCCAACAGGGCTATCAGGACCGTCATGGCGCAAAATGCGAAGATATAGACGGCGCGCCAGCCAGCAAGCCCGGCAATAAGGCCCGATACCGTCCGCGCCAGCAGAATTCCGAGAAGGAGACCACTCATGACCGTACCCACGACGCGTCCTCGCGTCGCATCGGGCGCCAGGGAGGCAGCAAAGGGAACGAGCACCTGGACCGCGCACGATGAAAGTCCGACCATCACCAACGCAATACCGAGCATGTGGTATGAAGGGCTCCAAGAGGCGGCCAAAAGGGCGACCGCCGTCAAGGCGCAAAGGTATATGGTTAAACTGCGCCTGTTGACCGTGTCCCCCAAAGGGACAAGGAAGGCAAGACCACAGGCGTACCCTATCTGCGTCACGGTCACCAGCAGGCCGGCCCTGGCGGCCGTTATCTGAAATTCTGCTGCAATACCGGCCAAAAGCGGCTGGCTGTAATAGAGATTTGCAACAACACCGCCACAGGTAATGGCAAAGATCAGTGTGAGAATTCCCGACAAACCTTTCTCCTTTTGGTACGCCTGTTCCACCCCTTTATACTTCCCCAAAATGAAGAAAGCCACCCCTAAGGATGGCGGCAATGCCTACCGGCTCTGTTTTGCCAAGAGGAGAGTGCTGGCGAATTACTTTTCGGGTACATCGGCTCAGTCTTGCGGCATATCTTCCGGAACAGAGCAGGGTATGGGACTCCTGCGAGGTACATCTGACTGTTATTGGTACTTAGTTTTTTACTCCTGCCAACTCATCAAGCAAGGCCTTATGGAACATTGCCGGGTTCTCAATCTGTGGCGCATGCCCAAATCCGGGAAATTCTATTAAACGGCCGTGTGGAATGGTCTTGATAACTTCCTTACCCAGCAGTTTATAATGACCGATTTTTGCTTTGACCTCTGGTGGTGCGATGTCACTGCCAATAGCGGTGGTGTCGGCATCTCCGAGCATCAGGGTAGTGGGCACTTTCAACAGGGAAAACTCATACACGACCGGTTGGGTAAAAATCATGTCGTAGATGAGCGCCGAATTCCAGGCGACCAGTTTGTGGCCCGGTCCTTGATTGAGTCCGGCCAGCATATCCACCCAGCGGTTGTATTCTACTTTCCAGCGGCCACCGTAATAGACCGACTTCTCGTACCGGCGCACGCCCTCAGCCGAAAGCTTTAGCTCCCGCTCATACCATTGGTCAACTGTCCGGCCCGGCACGCCTAATGCTTTCCAGTCTTCCAGCCCAATAGGGTTGACCATAACCAGTTTTTCAACAGTTTCCGGATACATTAAGGTAAAACGGGTCGCCAGCATACCTCCGGTTGAGTGCCCAATCAGTATGGAACGGGACACTCCCAAACGCTGTAACAATGCCTTGGTGTTGAAAGCAAGTTGCTGGAAGCTGTATTGGTAATGGGCGGGCTTGGTTGAAGTGCAGAAACCGATCTGGTCGGGGGCGATGACCCGGTATCCCGCGCCGGTCAGAACCGCAATTGTGGCCTCCCATGTCGCACCACAAAAATTCTTCCCATGCATCAACACGACCGTGTGCCCGTTGGGTCGCCCTTTTGGTGGCACATCCATATACCCCATCTGGAGGTCTTGACCTTGTGACGCAAACCGGAAGTGTTCCACCGCGTGGGGATATGGAAACCCCTCAAGCTCTGCCCCATAACCAACGGCGGTACCCTCTGCACAGGCAGTGCCGGCAGCAGCGAGCAACAAAAACGCCACGTGTAGGTAAATTAAATAACGCATCGATGCCCTCTTATAACATTCTGAATGCAGTCTCTGGGGAAGGGCCTGAAACTATCGGGGCAGATTCATGTCCAGCCCCTTCCTCCCCTACTCCACGGTAACTGATTTGGCCAGATTCCGCGGTTGATCCACGTCCGTCCCCTTCAACACGGCGATGTGGTATGCCAGGAGTTGCAACGGCACGGAGAGCAGGAACGGGTCCAGGTCCTCGTCGATACGGGGAATCTCGATCGTATCCTCGGCCCGCGTCTTGACCTCGTGATCACCTTCGCTGCATAGTGCAATGACCCGGCCGTTGCGAGCGATGACCTCCTCCATGTTGGACAGGGTCTTTTCAAAGGCGCTGTTGAGCGGGACGAGCATGACTACCGGCATATCTTCGTCGATCAGGGCGATGGGGCCGTGCTTCATCTCGCCGGCCGGATAACCTTCGGCGTGTATGTAGGAAATCTCCTTGAGTTTGAGCGCTCCTTCCAGAGCGATGGGAAAATTCTTGCCCCGCCCCAGATAGAGGAAGTCGCGGGCGTTCATATACTTGCGGGCGATCTTCTCGGTGTCGGCATTGAGCTTGAGAGATTCCTCCAGCAGGGCCGGAACCTTTTTGAGGGAGGCGATCATGCGCTGGCCCGTGGCGGAATCGATAGCGCAGACGGCCCGGCCCAGGCGGATGGTGAACAGGTATAGGGCCGTGAGTTGGGTGACGAAGGCCTTGGTGGAAGCGACCCCGATCTCGGGACCGGCGTGTGTATAGATAACACCGGCGGATTCCCGGGCGATAGAGGAGTCCAGTACGTTGCAGATGGCCATGTTCATGGCGCCTCGGGATTTTGCCTCGCGTAAGGCCGCCAGGGTATCGGCGGTCTCCCCCGATTGGGAGATGACCATCACCAGCGTGTGCTCGTCGATAACCGGGCAGCGGTAGCGAAATTCCGAGGCAATATCCACCTCCACCGGGATGCGACAATACCCTTCGATGTAGAATTTGCCCACCAGGGCAGCGTGCCAGGAGGTACCGCAGGCCACGATGACAATCCGTTTCACGGCCGCCAGCTGTCGATCGCTGAACTTAAGGTCCTCCAGGTACACATCCCCTTCCTTCTCCAGAAGCCGGCCGGCAATGGTGTCACGCACGGCGCGGGGCTGTTCGTGAATTTCCTTGAGCATGAAGTGCCGGTAGCCCCCCTTTTCAGCCATAAGCGGCGACCAATCGATGTGCCGCGCCTTCTTGTTCAGCAGGACGCCCGCAATGGTGGAAAAGGCAACCGTGCCGGCACGGAACACGACCATTTCCCCATCCTCCATGAAGACCATCTCACGGGTATGAGCAAGGATGGCCGGGATATCCGAGGCGACGAAGAACTCCTCATCTCCCAGGCCGACCACCATCGGGGACCCCAGTTTGGCAGCGACCAGGGTGCCCGGCTCGCGTTCATTGAGGATGCACACGGCGTAGGCTCCCCGCAGCTCGGCCAGCGCTTGCCGGACCGCCTGCACGAAGTCCGGGGTGCTCTTAAGTTTTTCCTCCACCAAATGAGAGATGACCTCGGTATCGGTCTCGCTCTTGAAAGTGTGGCCAGCCTGTTTGAGTGTTTCTCTGAGCGACAGGTAGTTTTCGATGATGCCGTTATGCACCACGATAACCGGACCCGCCTTGTGGGGATGGGCATTGATCTCCGATGGGCGACCGTGGGTGGCCCATCGGGTATGGCCGATTCCGATCACCCCGAAGAGCGGCTGCTCGCGCAACAGCTTTTCCAGATTGACCAGTTTGCCTTCGCTGCGCCTGATGCCCGACTCACCGCCCGCCAGGGTGGCGATGCCGGCCGAGTCGTAGCCACGGTATTCCAGCTTCTTGAGCCCATCCAGTATGACCGGCGTTGCCTCTTGCCCGCCAATATAACCTACGATTCCGCACATAGCAGATTTCCTCCAATGTTTAGGTTGTTATCCCTCGCCCTACCCCTGCATCCTGCCCATCCTCCCCCATAAGGTCCGGCACCTGCACCACCAGCAGGAACAGTCCCAGCCGGCTCAAAATTTCGGTAAACTTTTGGTAGTCAACCGGTTTGGTGATATAACAACTGCACCCCAGACCGTAACAGGTGCGGATCTCCCGGGGGTCGTCGGTAGTAGTCAGCATGATCACCGGCATGCTCTTCAACTCCGGGTCCGACTTGATTTGTCTGAGCACCTCCACGCCGTCAACCTTGGGCATGCGGATGTCCAGAAGCATCATATACGCCTGCCCCTTCTCGCAACGCGGCGCATCTCCGTCCGGTTTACCGTAGAAAAAATCAAGGGTTTCCTGGCCGTTGCAAAAACGAATAATCGTGTTTCTGAGCCCCGACTCCTGAAGGTTGTCCTGGATCAGTTCGGCATGGCCGTCGTCATCCTCGGCAATCAGGATGATGACCTCTTTCTTGAACCTGTCGCTGATCATCTCATGCTCCTGTGGTCAAATTTTCATCCGCTTTCGGTATTGTACGCGGCAGGACAACGTAGAAACGGCTACCAACCCCCGGTTCGGACTCAACCCAGATCGTTCCCCCCAGGCGGTCAGCGATGCGACGCGCCAAGGTCAGGCCCAGCCCTTCTCCCTGGGTATCTCCCGGATTGAGACGATGGAATATCTCCCAAATCTTATCCTGCTGCTCACGGGGGATGCCGATACCATTATCCTCGACGCAGTAGCGCACCCCCTCGTCAAGCATTTCGCTTCCAATGTGAACAACCAACGGCCGATCAACTGCGCGGTATTTCAGGGCGTTATCCAACAAATTGCTGAATATCTGGGTAACCTGAACGCTGTCGCCAAGGCAGGGGGCCAGCCATGGAGCAACCTCGACTTGTGCGCCCGTTGATTCGATCTGATAGGTTACGGAAGCAATAATATTTGATATCAAAAGGCGCATGTCAAGGGTTTCGAAGCAAAGCGCCGTTCTTCCCAGGCGGGAGAGCCGAAGCAGGCCACCCAGCAAGCTGTCCATCTTTTCAATGCTGCGGGTGATGAAGCCGAGGGATTTGGGGATGCTTTCCCTGAGTATCAGTTCGACACGGGCCTGCTGAGCCTCATCCATGGCCAACTCGGCCATGAGCTCGTCCAGATCGACGCAGCTCTTGGCCAGCTTCCGACTGAATCCCTGTACGTTGACCAGTGGAGAGCGCAGGTCATGGGACGCTACATAGACGATCCCCTCCAACTCCTTGTTCTTTTTCTGCAACTCCACCATCAGGCCGTCGCGCTGGCGCTCGGTTATTTTCCGCTCGGCGATCTCCCTCTGCAACTCCTCGTTGGCCCTGGTCAACTCTCCGGTACGTTCCGCAACGTGGTGTTCCAGGGTTTCGTTGGTGTAGGTGATCTCCTGGAAACGCTGGCTGAGCGCGATGGCCATGACCTTGAAATTGCCGATCAACTGGTCGATTTCGCTGACCATGCTTTCCGGCCAGGCGCTGATATTCTCCCGCAGCAAGCGTTTGGGTAGGTCGGTCGTCACCTGCGACAGTCGGTAGAGGGGTGCGGCCAGGCGATGGGACAGGGAGAGCGACATCATCAGAACAAACATATTCAGGCCGAGCACGATCAACAGCGATTTGATATGATCGCGAAGCAGGGCTCGCTGATAAGGCGCAAACGGAAATTCGACGGCTACGCTCCAGGGGGTGCCGCCTCCAAGGGGGACACGGCGGATGAAGATTGCGTCATGCATCCGCTGCAAGAGCGGCACCGGTCTGTCCACGGTGGGCATACAGCGGTATATGCCGTCCTCCCTAACCTGTTGTGGAGAGCCGTTGCGGCATGGGTCGAATATGGCCCCCGGAAGGCTGTCGGTGCCGGCAATAACGTGGCTGGCACCGTCGATCAGGGCGATCCGGCACTGCTGCTTGCCACGCGCCTCCAAGAGGATGCCTTGCTCGACACCGGTGACCACCGGTTCCCACGACGCGTCGCCGCCGGCTTTCGTGGCCGGTTTCTGGAGTCTGAGGCGCGTTTCGTAGCTGACGACTTTCAGACTATCGTCGATGCTGGCATACATTTCCTTGAGGTAGCGGCCCTCGGCGCCTTTGCCGTAGATGATCATGACCACGATGGACGGTATCAGCACCACAGCCATCAGTATGTTGAAGATCAGGTGGTGGATCGGAATAGTGCGGGACATATTCAGACCGTAGAGGGGGGCAATGCGGGGGATATAGGTCAAAAGGAGGCTGGCGATCAATGCATTGGTGATGCCGATCACCCAGTAGGTCAACATGGCTGCGACTGTTCCCAATACCGTCACATGCATGACATATCGGAAGAACAGCCACACCAGAGGAACCCCCACCAGCGGCCAGTAGAAGGCATCATAGAGCAGAATGTTACGTTTTTTCCCCTTGCGCAACAGCCAACCAACAAAGAGCGGTTCCCCGCACAGCCAGATCACGGCATAGGGGTGCCCGTAAAGCGGGATGGTCCACAAGGAAGCGACCAATCCGGCCACAAGCCCCCATCGGATACCAAACAGGCGGACCACCAGGAGTACCGCGATGCTGCCGAACAGGAAGTTGATGCCCGTGAAGAGGCCCAAGGAAAAGAAGTTTCCGGCAAAACCGGCAGCAACCAGAGCAACCAACAGCAAAAAGGATTTGCCGCTGTATGTGAGGCGCCACCCCTGTTCACTCATGACTGTCTCCCCTGGTGCACTACCCTATGAAGTCGTTTGTCTATACCACACTTTACGCACCATGATAAGGCGTTTCCAATATGTTGCCCCAAAAACGTCAGCGGGCTTGAAGCGCGGACCATTTGCGGCTATGATTAGAAAACTTATCGCCCAAGAGGGACGTTTGTGAATATCGCCCAAATGAAGCTGGTCCTGCGAGAAATCCTCGCAAAAACCGATCTGACGCCGTGTGTCGTTGGGCACCGGGGCGTCGGCAAAACTGCTGGCATCATCCAGGTCTGCCGCGAGGACAACTGGCACTACGCCTCCCTACGCCTTGGACAAATGGAGGTCGGCGACCTTGTCGGCATCCCCTATCGGGACGGGGATGTCATGCACTGGTCGCGCCCGTCATGGTGGCCGGCCGACAACGACCCACCTACGGTGGTCCATTGCGACGAGTTGAATCGCGCCCAACAGGAGGATACCCTCCAGGCAATTTTCCAGTTCGTCGAACCGCCCATTGAAGGAGAGCCGCGCGCCCTGCATACCCATCGGCTGTCTACCCGCCACAAGGTGGTGGTGACCATCAATCCGCCCGACGGGAGCTACCAAGTGGCCACCTTGGACCGTGCGCTGATCGACCGGATGGTGATGCTGTACGTGGAGAGCGACCATGCCTGCTGGTCCCGCTATGCCGCCGAGCGGGGGTTGGATGAAGGGGTCCGGCAGTTCCTGTCCGCCAACACCAACCTGCTGGCCAGCCAGGGGACTCCCATGGACCTCCAGGTGGAGCCAACCGAGCGGGCCTGGGAGATGATCAGCGTCCTGCGCAGGAACTGCCGCTTTCCAGGCGACCTGGAGATAGAAGTCTATTCCGGCATCGTCGGCCGGGAGGCGGCCATTATGTTCATGCGCTGGCTGGCCGACTACCGGCATCGCCCCCTGACGGCCGCCGATATCCTCAACAACTGGTCGGAGGTAGCCGAAAAAGCGGCGGCCCAGCGCGACGACATCCAGGCGGCCACCATGACGGACCTGGCGACATCGCTCCAGGTTTCGCCGCTGCTAACACCGTCTCAGGAAGAAAACCTGATGGCTTACATTGCCGTCCTGCCTCGTGACCTGCGCTTCGCCTTCGTCAAGACCCTGCTCAAGATTCCTGCGGTTGCCTTGGCCATCAGCCAAGATAAATACGACACTGTGGTCTTCGACGCCATCCGGGCCACCAGTGAAGAAGCGCGACGCTGAAAAACGCAAATAGCCCCCCCTAACGCGACACCCCGCCGGAATATCTCCGGCGGGGTGTCGCAGAACGCAAATTTCTTTTTTTGTTTTTTCTGGCGTCGCTGCCCAGGAGCCGCACCGTCGGGCGCTTACGCTCTCGCTTCTTCGCTGTTCATCCCTTAGGCATTTGTGCCGCCTCTTCGCTCAACTCCATTATAATTTGGGCTTCTTCTCCACCGAACAGGATCTACGCCGACGGTGACCCACCCCGTACTACGCTTGAACCGTTGGACCTTTTTCGTTTCCAACAGCCGATCAAGCTGGAACCCCTTGACGTAATCATACCTATTGTCGTCATAGAGAACATGGATAAGCATGGCTGCCTCCCTGCGGGCCACACCCGCTATTCGTTAAAAAACTTTTATTTTTCTATAGTTACACCAAAAGCTCTCTATCTATATACCAAACTGCCGGTGTAAATGCAAGGCGCTCTTGCTTTTTCGGCTTTATGCCCCCCATTTTTCGTAATGTATGATTTCAGACAATGGCTTGCGCAAAGGTACGCTCTCCGGGATCTCTTGCGGGTAGCCCAACGGTATGAGCCCCACGATGCTGATGTAGGCCGGAATACCGAGCAGACTCCCCACCTGTTTTTCGTCAAAAATCCCAACAAAGACGCTTCCCAGACCCAGACTATGGGCGGCCAGCATCAAACTTGCCGCGGCGAACCCCACGTCGGTCATGTAGTACTGCTGTCCCCGCGTGTCGCCCGATTGATTGCATTCGGCGCAGGCGGCGATCACCACCGGTGCATCGGCAAGGGCTCTTTGAGAAGGGTTAGACTTGTACCCCTTTGTTGTGAAAACGGAATCCGCCCCTGAAAGCTCGCTGATTCTTCGCTTCAGGGCAGGCTCCTGGACAACCACAAACCGCCAGCACTGCATGTTAGCCCACGAAGGCGCCATGCGGGCCGCCTCCAGAATGCTCTGGAGTTTCTCCACTTCCACCGGCCTGTCGGAAAATCTGCGAACGCTCTTCCTGGTCCGTATCGCTTCAAGAGTTTCCATCGCCCCTCCGTTCATAATCGTTTCATTTGGTGAACCTGTACACACAGGCACCCTGCACACATCTCATCATCGTGCGGGTGATATATCCCACCCTGATCAACAAACGATCCCGCGAAGCCGGCGGAACACCTCTGATACCGAGGTGGAATTCACACTTTTGTCAATATAGTACGATATTTCGGCAAAAATGATTACAAAAAGAAAAGCCGTCTCGCGACGGCTTTCAAAGGTGTGGTAAGGGGTTAGTAAAAGAGGGGCCTACCTTCTGGCCACCGTGCGACGTTGCATACGACCGCCCATGGCCGCCATCTGGTGTTTCTGCAGGGCTCCAAGGCTCTCCAGGTGGAACTGGAACCACATGTCGCCGTAATTTCTCATCTTCATCTTCTTGCCCTGTTCCAGGCAGTCGAGGTTATCCTTGAGCGGACCATTGCCGGGCAGCTTTTTCAATCCTTTTGCCAGAACATCCTTGGCTTTCGACACGTCGCCGCACTCGTTCAGGCAGTAGGCGTATAAGCCCCAAAGTAACGACTCCTTGCCGTTCCACTGGACCGCCTTCTCAAAGGTGCTGATCATTTTGTCCTTTTTCTGGCGCTTCATGTAACAGATGGCCAGCATCCCCATGGCCGCCCAGTTTTTGAAAAAAGATTTTTCGAGATACGGGAAGGCATTGGAGAAATCGCGCTTCATGTAGTAGATCATGCCTATCTGGGAGTTGACCTGACCTTCCACGTAGATTTGCCATTTACCATATTGCAGGGCCTCCTTCAACTCGCGAACGGCCTTTTCAAAGCGTGGCGGTTGCGCTTGGAGATCCCTGCCGGCAGTTTCAATGGAAACCATGACCTTCTTCATGATGACGCGGGAGATGAGTATGAAGGCAACGGTGAATACCACCAAACCGAGTAAGAACGACGCCCACCAAGGGAGCTTGACGGCGAAAAGCAGCAGTAGAAACAATGCCACGCCCGAGGCGGCGGAAATGAGGATATTATACATCAATACTTCCTTTCATTAATGATGCTGCTAGGACAAAAATATCAGCTTTTCTGTGCTTCGGGCACCATTTCCCCATTTTTCTCGATAAACTTTGCAATGATAATGCGCCGTCCCGGCTTAAGGGCAACCCGTTCCTTCAGGTTATTCCATACCGAGAGAAGCTTTGAGGAAACGTTGAAGCGTCTGGCGAGCGACCCCAAGGTGTCGCCTTTCTTCACAGTATAATATTTGGCATACCCACCCTTGGCCGTATTAGCGGCTGAACGCCCCTCATGACCGAAATCAACCGTCTGACGAACCGGTACCACAAGGGTCTTGCCAGCAATGCGGCTCTTTTTGGAGAAACCGTTCAATTCGGCCAGCATGTCCGGGGTTGTGTTGTAACGACGGGCAATTCCCTTGAGTGAGTCTCTTTTACGGGCGCGGTAGCGGGTATAGAGCACCTTTTCAGTGAACCGCTGATCCTCGGGAATCTTGGCGTAAGCGGCCTCGAATTGCAGCTTTGTCCCCTTGGGTATTTTGAGTTCGTAGTCGGGATAATTGGGGGGGGTGCACCAATGGCGCAGGTCGGGATTCAATTCCTTGATCGTTTCATAGGTAGTGCCGATCAGTTTGGCCGCTAGCTCCAGATCGGTACGCGAAGGAAGCTTGACGGTATCGAATTCGATCGGTGACAGGTAGGCCACGTCGGAAAAACCGTAACGGGCGGGGTCCTTGGCTATTATGGCGGCAGCCAGCAGCTTGGGGACATACTCCTTGGTCTCGCGCTTGAGATAGGAACCTCGGGAAATCTCCCAGAAGTCATTCGTATTGTACATGCTGATGGCGCGCAGAATCTTGTTTTCACCGGCGTTATAGCCGGCGGCAGCCAGATACCAGTCTCCGTTGAACATGCCGGAAAGTTCTTTCAGGTACAAGGCGGCGGCGACCGTCGCCTTGAGCGGATCCTTACGTTCATCGATCCATTGGTCGATGCGCAGGGAATACCGCCGGCCAGTGCCGGAGATAAACTGCCACGGCCCCACGGCATTGGCCACCGAACGGGCATGCAGGTGAAAACCGCTCTCGATCATGGCCACATAGACCAAATCTTCCGGCATCCCTTCGCGCTTGAATACCTCTTTCATCATCGGGATATAGCGTGATGAGCGAGAGAGCCAGCGGGAAAAGGATTGTCTGCCCCTGGTCTGGAAATAGTTAAGAAAATATTCAACTTTACTATTGAGGGTAAGGGGGATATCGGCCTGGGGCAAATCAACGTCGGGCAGAGCTAGTTCGGTGCCATCATCCGTTTTGTCCTTAAGCTCCTCAAGGGTAAAGAGTCCGCTGGTGTTCTGCTGCGGTTCCGCTTCGGCCGTCAGTTCGTCGCGCGGGACGAGTGCCACCTGTTCCAATGCGGGCAGCGCCGGAGCCGTAGGACTCGTTAATTCGGCCAGCAGGGGTTGAACCGGCTCCGTCGCACCAGCCGGAAACGCACACAATACAAGGAGTATGGCTATGACGATATGCTTCACACGATTTCCCGGTAGATACCGCACGGTGGCTTCACGCCAGCAACAGGAATTTTCAAGACTTCGCGATACGGAGGACTAATCCGCACGGTCGCTTTCAGCCCTTGCCCTGCCACCTGATTCCAATGCGGTACCCAATAAAAGTTCGTGGATTATAAAGGAATTTGAAGAGAAAGTCAATGGCGGGCAAAGCCTTGCGGCGTGGGCATCTGCGAGGTACGACACCATGTTTCCTTTTTGCCGTTGGGACTACAGCAACGGTTGCCGATGAATTTTCCGACCGACCCCCGGTCCGTAGCCTTTGTTCCAAACCAAAGCCCTGGGAGGTATCATACAAAAAAGCCCACCGTAGTGGGCTTTTTTGTATTCGAAAAATACCATCAGGGCGTGGAGGTACGCTCCTTCTCCCGATGCATCGCTTCCCGGCCGGCTTCGATAGCCGACGCAAGGATGGATTTCTTCTCCACGATCGTTTCCTTACCATCCTCGATGGCCGTTTTGATCTTATCCTGGGCATCCTTGGCATATTCCTTGATCTTGTCTACCGCATCCTCGGTCAGATCGGCAATGGTTTCGCGCATCTCCTTGCCGCTTTTCGGTGCATACAGCAGTGCAAGTCCAGCGCCGAGAGCCGCTCCGGCCAAAAAAGACACCATTACCGTTCCAGCGGAAATTCCTTTTTCCTCGTCAGACATGGTCATTTCCCTCCCCGTTTCTTGAGATAGCGTTCAATCAGATATTTCCCCGCCACCTTGGCGCCGATCGCCCAGGTCGAGGTGGCGTTGAGCACCCCGGCAACCATTCCCACCGATCGGTTTATGGTGTTAAGGTTATCGCCGGTTTCGCCCAGTGCCGTCATGAAACGTTTGACATCGTCTGCATGGTCGGCAGCGCCCGCGCCAACAGTTTTCAACTCGGTCAAGACCGCCGTCAGTTCATGGAGAGCCGGTTTCAGTTCTTTATGGACCATATCCGACAGCGACCCCAGGGAGATCGCCGCCCGCTTCACGGCCAGAAGGGTCGGAATAAAGGCCAGCACCATGATGCAGAGCGCCGCCGAGATAACAATCAGCACAATTCCGGTCAAGGTCATTTTTTTCTCCGGATAACGTTTTCAGGGCTTCCACGGTACTTCACAGTATAAAACAAAATGGGAATAATTCAATCTGTTTCAGGCAATGCCGATTTTATCCAGAACCCCAGCTGCAAGGAGTGGAACCATGATTTCGTGGTGGCCGGTAATCGCCAAGCCGCGGCTGTCGCCGGCGGTCGGGCGCTTGACCACGTTTTGCAACGGGCGGTAATGTTGCTGCATATCAAAGTTGACGGTAGTGAAATGGTCCACGTGAAAGCCCATATTCTGCGCGATGGAAAGCGCTTTGAGAAACACCTCCGGCATGACCACGGCGCTACCGATATTAAGGAAGACCCCTCCGTCCCCCAAGGTTGCCACCACAGAGGTGAACAGGCGGAAATCGGTGAATGTGGCTTCCCCCAGCACGGCGCCGTCAGCCTCCGGGTGTTGATGGATAATATCGGTGCCCATGGCCACATGTACCGTGGCCGGAATGCCTTTGGCACGGCAGGTGGCCAGCAGGCTGGCACCTGCATGGGGGTTGCCGTTTTCAACGATAAAGCGACCGAGGGCCTCACCGTAACCCATCCCCTCGGCAACGCCAGCCTTGAGCGCCCGGTTGATGTCGCGCCCGGTCTCCTCAGCCATGCCAAAGGTGCCGCAGTGAAGTACAGCACCCACATCCTCGCTGGTCTCACCGATCAGCGAGATCTCATAGTCATGGATCGAGGCGGAACCATTCATAGCTACCGCCGTCACAACGTCGGCGTCGATCAGCGCCTTCAGCACCGGTTGCAGGCCGCACTTGATCACGTGACCGCCAATGGCGATCACCACCGGCTTACCCTTGCGATGAGCCGCAACAATCGCCTCAATGGCCGCATTGAGGCTCTCCGCACCCAACTGATTGGGCATGGCCGCCAAAAGGGCGCTGACGGTCATTCCGGGGGTAACGGCGCCAGCAAAATCAAGGGCAAGAGAGACCTTGTTCCGACGCTCAGCGATGGGGTAGGTCTTGACGGAGGAGAGATCGATTGGCTGGAGCTTCATGGTGGGTGCCTTTCTTTATACGTACAATCTGCCACAGAGAGACAGAGGGAAAACGAGGATAGAACCGAAACAACTCCTCCCCAAGCGAGGGGAGGGGCCTTGGTTTTACCTCTTTCATCCTGCCAAGTCATATTGATAAAAGGGCCTACTTATGACTTTCCCTGTATCCCCGTGACTCTGTAGCAGAATGCTATTTGGACATTTTTCCCGTGGTTATCCAAACAATGCCTTTTCCACCAGATCGCAGACGATATGGATGATGGCGATATGCCCCTCCTGGATGCGGGGGGTGTCGTCGGACGGGACGACCAGCGCCAAATTGCAGGCGGCCTTGATGCCGCCACCGTCACGCCCCAGCAGGCCGATGGTGCAGCAGCCGCGCTCACGCGCCAGTTGAAAGGCCTTAAGTACGTTGGGAGAATTGCCGCTGGTGGAGATGCCGACCACCACATCGCCCGGTGCCGCAAGGGCCTCGACCTGACGGCTGAAGACAGCCTCGAAGCCGTAATCGTTACCGATAGCGGTCAGGATAGAGGTATCGGTGGAGAGCGCCACGGCCGGCAGTGCCCGACGTTCCAGCTTGAATCGTCCGACGATCTCGGCAGCAAAGTGCTGAGCGTCGGCCGCCGATCCGCCGTTGCCCATCACCAACAGCTTCCCTCCTTTGGTGAGGGTATCGGCCAGAATGGTGGCCATCTCGGTAATCAGCGGCACCATCTCCCGTTCCATAACCTCGAACAGTTCACGATGGGCCTGCAACTGCGCCGTCACATCTGCAACCATGAACTACCTCCGTTCCGGCCCCGCTGGGCCGGCGTCTTGCTCGTGTTGCGTTTCTCCACCCCAGATCGTAGCAGCCATCCCGTCGAAGGGGATGGCCATCTCCATGCCTGCAGCAGGTGCATCATCCTTCCAGCGCACCATGATCATCTCAGGGGCAGTTTCCCGGAGCACGCCTATCTTGCGTACAAGATCCCGCTGCGGCATGAGCATCGACAGCCGTACCAGCTCTATGCCGGTATGCAGGGAATTCCAGCCACAACGGTGGAATTCCCTGGCTTGGCGATGATGTAGCAGCAGGGTGAAGCGATGCCCTCGACGGGAACCTTCAAGGATAGTTTCCACGGCATCGGCAAGGGTAACGGCATCCGTATCCTGGCCAAAGTAGACGCCATAATGGAGGCTGACGCCCCATTGCTCCAGATAGCGCTCCCTGCTGATGCGAGCCTGGGTCTGCCGGCGCTCGTCCGAACCAAAGACGGCTTCCTGACCACAGACCAGTTGGGAACGTGACGTCGTACAGGTACGATATCCCTTGCTCCATGCACGACGGATGTAATCGGTCAGACACCATTCGCCGCTGTCCAAACCCTCGTCGAAGCAACCGATCTGCATGCGCATCTCGGCTTTCAGAAGTAGGCTCGAAAACGATACCGTGAAGGTCTCGAGCGACGAGCTATCACGTCTGTTATTGACCGAAAGGCGCAATGGAGCCCCGCTGCCGCTGAAAACCGGCGAAACGATGCCGACCGGGGCATCCTGAGTGGCATCCCTGAGGGCTTCCAGCCAGCCGGATGTGACCAGCACATGCGGGCGGACAATAACGGCAAAATCACCATCGGAACGCGCCAGTCCCCTGTTGATCGCCGGCACCAGCCCAATATTGCGCTCGGATTTTATGAACAGGCCGCGCTCCCCCAGCGGTTCGGAGAACTCTTCAAGCATTAATTCGGTATCCCGGTTACTGCCGTTATCGACAATGATCATGCGAGCCTCGGGGGAGTACCTGAGGATCGCGGCCAGGCAGGCGCGGGTTTCGAAAGGACTGTTCCAGACGGGGACGATTATGTCGACGGGGGGATTTGTCATATCAAGGCAATGAAACACGTACGGGGATGGACAGGAAAAGCAGGATCGACTATTCGCGGCACATCCTGAAGGCCCTGTTCATCCCCGTCAGTAAAAAGTTTCTTCACGCCGCTTTGGGCACAGGCACGGTTAGGACGTAACAGCGACCCGGCGGAGAAGGTTCAATTCATCAAGCACCTTGCCGGAACCGAGAACAACACAGTCCAGCGGATTCTCGGCGATCAGCACCGGAACCTTGGTGACTTCGCGCAGCAACATGTCAAGATTACGCAGTTGAGCGCCGCCGCCGGCCAGGAAGATGCCCTTGTCAACGATGTCGGCCGCCAATTCGGGTGGCGTCTTTTCCAAACAGATCCGCACCGTATCCACGATAGCGTTGACTGCCTCTTTGAGGGCCTCGCGGATCTCGTCCGAGTTTACCTCGATGGTTTTGGGGATACCGGATACCAAGTCGCGCCCCTTGACGCTCATGGACAAGACGTCGGGACCGGGGTAGGCCTCACCGATTTCGATCTTGATGCTTTCGGCCATGCGCTCGCCAATTTGGAGATTGTATTTCTTGCGGATGTACTGGACGATGGCCTCGTCCATCTTGTCGCCCCCCATACGCGTGGACTGGGCATAGACGATGCCGGCCAGAGAGATTACCGCCACCTCGGTGGTGCCGCCGCCGATATCAACGATCATATTGCCCGAGGCCTCGGTAATGGGCAGGCCGGCCCCAATGGAGGCGGCCATCGGCTCCTCGATCAGGTACACCTCGCGGGCACCGGCCGATTCAGCCGATTCCTTGACGGCACGCTTCTCCACCTGAGTGATGCCTGAAGGAACGCAGATGACGATGCGGGGGCGTACCAGGGTCTTGCGGTTATGCACCTTGTGGATAAAGTAGCGCAGCATCTCCTCAGTGATGTCGAAGTCGGCGATGACACCGTCCTTCATGGGGCGGATGGCGGTGATGGAGCCAGGGGTGCGGCCCAACATCTGCTTGGCTTCCATACCAACTTTGAGCACCTTCTGCTGGCCGTTGTGCATCTTCTGGACCGCAACCACCGAAGGTTCGCGAACCACGATCCCTTTGCCCTTCAGATAGACCAGGGTGTTGGCGGTTCCCAAGTCAATGGCCAAGTCATTGGAAAACATACCAAACAGGTAATCAAATATTTTCAACATTATTCTGGCGATCCTTTCGAAGTTATGTCTGGCTCTAGTCCGGAAAAAGACTAATTATGCTAACAGACAAGGGCAGTAAATGCAAGGGGAATATGGTTATTTGGGCGTAGTCCCTGAACTCGGCGGCGCCCTCGACATTGCAGGCCAAAAGACGGCCCTCTGCTTGCCGCCCGGCAAGCAGAGGGCATTCCTTGACATTTCTCAACTATCACGCTACTTTTGTAAAATTTGCAACCACGCAGAAGCCTGTGAGGAGACAGCACCATGGATTACAAAGACACTCTCAATCTGCCCCAAACCGACTTTCCCATGAAGGCCAACCTGAACCAGCGGGAACCGGAAATTCTCGGCAAATGGGAAGCGGAGGGATTGTATGCCCGCATGGAGGAAAACAGCAAGGACAAGCCGCTCTATATTCTGCACGACGGCCCCCCCTACGCCAACGGCCATATCCATATCGGCCACGCCCTGAACAAGATCCTCAAGGACGTGATCCTGAAGAGCAAGCGCATGGAGGGTTTCCGCGCGCCCTACGTGCCGGGCTGGGACTGCCACGGCCTGCCGATCGAACTCCAGGTGGAAAAGAACCTGGGGTCGAAAAAGCACGAGATATCCAAGCTGGATATGCGCCGCGAATGCCGGAAATACGCGGAGAAATTCATCGCCATCCAGCGGGACGAGTTCAAGCGCCTGGGCGTACTGGGCGACTGGGACACCCCCTACCTGACCATGAACTATGCATACGAGGGGCAGACCGCACGGGAACTGGCCAAGTTCGCCAAGAACGGCGGGCTGTACCGCGGCAAGAAGCCGGTCCATTGGTGTTCCTCCTGCGTCACGGCCTTGGCCGAGGCCGAGGTGGAGTATGCCGACCACACCTCGCCGTCCATCTACGTCCGTTTCGCCCTGCAGGACGACGTTTCCGGCGCCATCCCGGCCCTGGCCGGCAAGCAGGCCTATGTGGTGATCTGGACCACGACCCCCTGGACCATCCCGGCCAACCTGGCCGTGGCCCTGCACCCCGAGTTCGACTACGTGGCCCTGGAGACGGAAAAGGGCGTCCTGATCGTGGCGGAGGGGCTCAAGGACACGTTCCTCAAGGCCGTCGGCCTGACGGGTGAGGTCATTGCCACCTTCAAGGCGACCGCCCTGGAGCGCAAGCGGTGCAAACACCCCTTCTACGACCGCGATTCCATCGTCCTTCTGGGCGAGCACGTAACTCTGGAGGCCGGCACCGGCTGCGTCCACACCGCCCCGGGCCACGGCCAGGAGGACTACGAACTGGGCCTGAAGGAGGGACTCGATATCTACAATCCGGTGGACAACCACGGAAAGTATATCCAGAACCTGGAATTCTTCGGCGGCCAGTTCGTCTTTGCCGCCAACCCGGCCGTGATCGAAAAACTGACCGAGGTGGGGGCATTGCTGGGGCGGGCCGATATCGTCCACTCCTACCCCCATTGCTGGCGCTGCAAGAAGCCGATCATCTTCCGGGCCACCGAGCAGTGGTTCATCTCCATGCAGGCCGCCGACCTGCGCAAGAAGTCCCTGAAGGCCATCGATCAGGTACAGTGGATTCCCAAATGGGGCAAGGAGCGCATCTACGGCATGATCGAAAACCGGCCGGACTGGTGCATCTCGCGCCAGCGCACCTGGGGCGTGCCGATCACGGCCTTCTCCTGCAAGGCCTGCGGCGAATACCTGGCCGACGGCGCCATCATGGACCACGTGGCCGACCATTTCACCCGGCACAGCGCCGACGTCTGGTTCAACTGGGAGGCCGCTCAACTCCTCCCCCAGGGGACGGAATGTCCAAAATGCGGGGCAACGGAGTTCGAGAAGGAGATGGACATCCTGGACGTGTGGTTCGATTCGGGCGTCTCGCATGCGGCCGTGCTGGAGCCCAATCCGGAACTGGCCTCGCCGGCCGACATGTACCTGGAGGGGAGCGACCAGCACCGCGGCTGGTTCCACTCCTCGCTGCTGGAGAGTGTCGGCACTCGCGGCCGCGCCCCCTACAAGAATGTCCTGACCCACGGTTTCGTGGTGGACGGCTCCGGCCGCAAGATGAGCAAGTCGGTGGGCAACGTGGTGGCCCCGGAAGAGATCATCAAGAAGTACGGCGCCGAGATTCTGCGCCTGTGGGTGGCTGCCCAGGATTACCGCGACGACATCCGCATCTCCCAGGAGATCCTGAGCCGTCTGTCCGAATCCTATCGCCGTATCCGCAACACCAGCAAGTACATCCTGGGGAACATCAATGACTTCGACCCGATCAAGGACAGCGTGCCGTACGCGGCAATGCCGGAGATCGACCGCTGGGCCCTGCACCAGTTGGAACTGCTCAAGGAAAAGGTGCTGGCCTCCTACGGCGAGTACGAGTTCCATGTCCTGTACCATGCCGTGAACGGCTTCTGCACCGTGGAAATGAGCTCGTTCTACCTGGATATCCTCAAGGACCGGGTCTACACCAGCAAGAAAAACTCCCTGGAGCGGCGTAGCGCCCAGACCGTCATGTACCGCATTCTGGACACCCTGCTGCGCCTGATCGCTCCGGTGCTTTCCTTCACCGCCGACGAGGCCTGGCAGTACCTTCCGGGCGAACACGAGTCAAGTGTCCATCTGGCAGCATTTCCCAAACTCCAGCCCGAGGTAAGGGACGACAAGCTGGTGGAGCGCTGGGAGCGGATCATGAAGGTACGGGCCGAGATTTCCAAGGCCCTGGAGCAGGCCCGCGTGGCCAAGACCATCGGCCATTCCCTGGATGCCGGGGTGACCATCTGCGCCGAGCCGGAACTGTTGGCCTTCCTCCGGGAATACGCCACAGAACTGGCTGCAATCTTCATCGTCTCCAAGGTCACGCTGGTTGACGCCATGGAAGGCGACAGCTATACGACGGAAGCCCTCTCCGGTTTACGGATACAGGTGTCGGCCGCACCGGGCGAAAAATGCGAACGCTGCTGGTGTTACAGCGAGGATCTGGGACAGGATACATCGCATCCTGCCATCTGTCCAAAATGCACCAAGGCGGTAGTCTAGGAGGTTGTTGAAAAACAGCCGTCTCGCCGCCATCCTCGAAGGCCCTTTCGTGCGGCGTAGCGCTGCTACGCCTCCTCAGGGCCTTCTCCGGGTGCGACGATCTGACTATTTTTGAACAACCTGAGTTTTTCGACAGCCTGTTAGAAATGGGGAATGCGGCTTTTTCGCAGGCTCTCCCTGATCTTGCAAAAAATCCACATTTCTCAGGAGGTTATGCAGTGAAAAGTCGTTGGGTTATTTTTTCTGTTATAGCTGTTATCGGACTGGTCGCCGATCAGATCACCAAGCTGTACATCGACCGGAGCATGCAGGTGTTCCAGTCGATCCCGGTCGTTGACGGCCTGTTCAACATCACCTACGTGCGCAATAGAGGGGCCGCCTTCAGCTTCCTCTCCCACGCCTCCTGGCGGCTCCCTTTCTTCATCGCCATCTCGGTCATTGCGGCGGTGGTGATCGTGGTAGCTTTCAACCGTCTGCGCAACGACCAGCAATTGGCCCAAGTCTCCCTCGCCATGATCTTCTCGGGTGCCGTGGGCAACCTCATTGACCGGGTCCGCCAGGGTGAGGTCATCGACTTCCTCGATGTGTATTGGAGAACGCACCACTGGCCGGCCTTCAACGTGGCCGATTCGCTGATCTGCGTCGGCGTGGCCCTGCTGGCGCTGGACATGCTGCGGGAGGAACAACGGCAGAAGAGGTGAATGAGAACGGATGGGAGATGAGAGAAAAATCTCTCATCCCTCATCACAGATCCCCGGTCATCTCCTGCAACAGGTAGAGCTTGGGGTTCAGGCCGCCGACGCAGGCGATCACCGCCTTGAGACGCTCCTCATCCAACCCGCACTCCTCATCGACCCCCTGAAAATAGTCGAAGCCCTTCGGCAAGACGGAATAGCTGCCATCACGCAGCAGCGACACATCGACCATGTCGTTGATCCTCCCCTGGGCCTCCCAGGGGTCGCGGTAGTTGAACTGACGCGCCACCACGTGCAGCCCCATGCCGTTGGGAAAGGCCGCCTTCACCTCGAAGGAAAACTCCCGCGGGGCGCTATAGCTCTCGCTCCTCCCGGAACGCACCATCACCTCGGCCCCCGCCTCTTCCAGCAGTTTCCCGACCGATTCAGCGGTCATCGGTTTGAATTCGTCCATAAAAAGTTCCCTTCGAAAAAAATCTGCCACAGAGACACGGAGACACAGAGAAAACCTAAAGTAAGGCCCTAAAAACTAGTGATTTTGATTCTGGTCAACTCTGTTCTTTTTGTTTTTCTCCGTGTCTCCGTGTCTCCGTGTCTCTGTGGCAGATTATGATTTTTGTGCTTCCGTGTCTCTGTTATGGACTTTTCCCGTCACACATCCAACCGCAGTTCCACTCCCCACGGTACTGGCCGCTCACCCTCACGGGTCAACACCCACAGGGTGGGGAACGGCATCGTATCCGGGGCCGGACCGATGCCGTCGGTCAGGTAGATGACCGCGGCCGGCAGGGGGTGCATCCCCTTGGCATACTCGAAGACCGGCCGCAGATCGGTGAAACCTCCGCCGTCGTAACGCTGGGTTACGAACGACGAGCTGTCGAAGGCCTCCACATGCTGAATGCGACTGTTTGCGTACAATACCGTAATATGGGCGTCTCGCCCCCGGGCGATCTGTAGCAGTTCGCGGGCAAAGGAGTCGCGCAGTTCCACGATGTTGGTGGAATCGCTGACATCGATGCCCACCAGCAGGTTGAGGCGTCGCCGTTTTTGGATACCAGGGGTTTCGTGGCTGAAACGGCGGTGCTCCCGCATCCAGGTACTCTTCCGCCCCACCCGCCCGGCTGTGGCGACAAACTGTCGCAGCAGTTGACGCCAGGGGATGGGCGACGGCCGCAACAGCCCCTCCACCAAAACCCGGATATCTCCCGGCGCCTCGCCGTCGCTCCCCCGCAAGCTATCCCGCGTGATGCTCCGCACCATCTCCTCACCCAACGGCAGCGGCGTACTGTCGGCATCGCTCCAAATCTCGTGTTCGTCCAGGGTTGCGGCATCCTGAACAGCGTCACGCCCCTGGCCGGCCGCCCCCCGGTCATCCTGTTCCCCATCTCCGTAACCGCTGCCATCCAGGCTTCCGGTATCGAATGGTGGAACCAGCAAGGCATAATACTCCTCGGCCGCCAACCCCGCTTCCAGACCGTACTGCTCCGGCATGAGCGCATCGTCCGGCAGCCCTTCGATGCCGGGGTTGATGGCCAGATCGCAGGCAACGTCCCAATCATGGCCGTTGCGCTGCTTGCGCCGCAGGGGATGGAGATGGAGGAGATGCTTGACCAAGTGTTCCAGCAGGGCCTGCTGCCCCTCGCGGGACAGGGCGGCAAACAAGGGGGGATTCAGAGAGAGGGTCGGCACACCGTCCCGGATGGTCACGCCGGCGGCGTGATCGGTTGAAGGCTGGTCCATGCGGCGCAGGTTAAGGATGAAATGGCCGTAGAACGGCTTTTCCCGCAGCAGGCGGACAATGGCGGTTTCAAGGGTGTTCATGGAAGACATGGGATACATGATATCGCTGAGAGTCTGAAAAATTCAACGTAGTGCCCGTAAACCGGCAAACGACAAAGTACGCGCCACATACAACAACAAAGGCCAACGGCAAAGCGTTTCCTCAGCCGTCGGAACCCGCATATCGCTCCCCGCCCGCATAGACCTCCTGGACCGTCCCCTCAGCCACGAGCCGCTCCAGCACCTTCTCCGCCGCTGCCCCTCCGTTTCCCACCACCTGAAAATCGGCGCGCTTGCCCGGCTCCAGAGAGCCGCAGAGGGCAGACAGGCCCAAGGCGGCGGCCCCGCCAGCCGTAACCATGCTGAAGGCCTCCGCAGGCGACAGGTCGTGGCGGAACAGGTCCAGGGCGAAGCGCATCTCCTCCCACAGGGAGAGGGAATCATTGCTGGCCAGGGAATCCGTACCCAGCGCCAGGGGAATGCCGAGCGATTTGAACAGGTGCAACGGCGCCATACCCACATCGAGACGTTCGTTGCTACGAGGACAGAGCGCGATGGAACACCCGCGTTGTTTGAGGATCTCCCCATCCGATGGGGTGACGTGGACGCAATGCACGGCCAGGGTAGCGGGCGTCAGCAGGCCGTAGCGGTCCAGGAGTTCGGTGGAGCTGCAGCGACGGGGCGGCATCAACTGTTCCTGCCAGCCCACAAAGGGGTAGAACTGCTCCGCCAGGGGGCCGGCGGTGTCGAAGACGAAATCGGCCTCCTCCCTGGATTCGGAGATATGGATTGCCAGGGGAATGGATCGGGCAGATGCCGCCTCGCGGATTTGCGCCAGGTTTCCCTCGCCGATGGTATAGGGACTGTGGGGCGACAATCCGGCAGTGAGCCGGTCACTACTCCCTTCACAGGCGGCAAGCGCCTTGTCCAACATACCGCGAAGCCGGTCCGGGTCATGGCCGAGCAGTTCGAAGAAGAGACGGCCCCCAAGAGGCGATGCCTGGTAATGTGGCGCCAAGGCTGGGTTGGAGACGATCTCCCCCACGGCCGTGGTGCCGGACTCCAGGCACATGCGGACTCCCTCCCGCAGCGAAGCGAGAATATCGTCATCCTTGAGGCCGCGCCTGATCTTGATCAGTTGGATGATCCAATCCACGAAGCGGCGCGGGTTATACTCCACATGGGTACGCAGCCTCCAGGAAGAGAAGTGGGTCAGTTCCAGGTGGGTGTGGGCATTGACGAAACCGGGGATGATGGCGCTGCCGGGAAATTCCACCACCGGAGCGGCATGGGTGCTCTGCAACTCGGCGAGCGTACCAACGGCAGCTACCGCGCCACGACGCACCAGGAGCGCTCCGCCGGCAACAGGGGGGGCATCGGGGTTGATCAGCCATGAGGCGGCGTAGATGGTGGATTCGGACATATTCAACCCCCAACGCGGTGTCCGCCATGAAGGCGTATGATGCCTTCGGGCGGGAATCCGTCATAAATCGGGACGACGGTGGTTAATTATACCCACAACCCGTACAAAAGGAAACAGGCAGAAAGCCGAAGCTGCCTGCCTGGATCCCTCCAATCCTATCCAACTGCGGTTAGTGCACGCACTTCAATTTGGACTGCCCCGCATCTTCCTTACGGGTCGGCAACATACGGTTCTGTTCGTCCACGAAGACAAGCTTCGGTTCGTGGGCGATAGCAGCTTCGTTGTCCATGTTGACAAAGCTGGCAATGATGACCAAATCCTTGGGGGCCACCAGCCGTGCGGCGGCGCCGTTGAGGCAGATCACGCCCGAACCGCGCTCGCCCTCAATGGCATAGGTCTCCAGGCGGCTGCCGTTGGTCACGTCCCAGACCGCCACTTTCTCGTAAGAAACAATGTCGGCCGCATCCATCAGGTCGCGGTCTATGGTGACGCTCCCCTCGTAATGGAGATCGGCTCCGGTCACGGTGGCGCGGTGGATCTTGCTCTTCAACATGATTCTCTGCATGGTTACAACTCCTCTCCAAGTAAGGTATTATCGATCAGTCGAGTCTGTCCCAGCTTGACCGCCAGCGCCACGAGTGTTCCGCTGTCCACGGTCTGCAACGGTTCCAGCGTAGTGCCGTCGCGCACTTCCAGATAGTCTATGGCGGCCAGCGGTTCCTGGGCGATAACGGCCATGGCCTCGTCTTTAAGGACGGCTGCGGAGCGTTCCCCAGTGGCATACCGGTCCCGGACCCGCACCAGGGCACGGGAGAGACAGAGGGCAGCCTGACGCTCCACGGGTGACAGGTAGCTGTTCCGTGAGCTCATGGCCAAGCCGTCCGCCTCCCTGATAATCGGCATGCCGACCACCTGCACCGGCAGGTTCAGGTCGGCCGCCATGCGTCGGATAACGGCCAATTGTTGGTAATCCTTGCGCCCGAACAGGGCCACGTCCGGCTGGACGATGTTGAACAGCTTGGTCACCACCGTGGCCACGCCGTCGAAGTGCCCCGGACGGCTGGCGCCGCATAGGTGCTGTGAAAGTTCCCGTACCGCCACACCGGTCTGAAACCCGGACGGGTACATGTCGGTGGTCGCGGGGGTAAAAACGATGTCAACGCCGCATGCCTCCGCGGTGCGGCAGTCCCTCTCCCGGTCCCGGGGATAGCTGTCCAGATCTTCGTTTTGGCCGAACTGGATCGGGTTGACGAAGATGGAGAGCACCAGGATATCGCCCCGTGTGCGCCCCTCCCGGAGTAGCGAGGCATGCCCTTCGTGCAGGTACCCCATGGTGGGGACGAAGGCGATGGTCTTCCCCTGGCGCTTGAGGCCCAGGGCGGTTTGCTGCATTTCATCGATGGCGGAAATAATTTTCATAGGCTTTCTGATGACCTTCTTTCAACTTGCGGCGGCGAAATGGCTGTTTTTCAGCCATCCAGGTTGTTCAAAAATAGTCAGATCGTCGCACCCACAGGAAGCCCCGCGGAGGCGTAGCAGCGCTACGCCGCACAAGGTGGCTTTCGAGGACGGCGGCGAGATGGCTGTTTTTCAACAACCTGCTAATTGAACGAATGGTCGGCGGTGGGAAACTCCCCCGCCCGCACCTCGTCCACATAGCTTTTGACCGCTTCGGAGATGATCGGAGTCAATTCGGCGTAACGTTTGACAAATTTGGGCGAATACTTTTCGCACAACCCCAGGATGTCGTGGATCACCAGCACCTGACCGTCACAATCCGGTCCCGCGCCAATACCTATGGTGGGGATGGATAGTTCGGCCGTGATGCGGGCAGCCAGTGGTGCCGGTATCCCCTCCAGGACCACCGAAAAGGCGCCGGCCTCCTGAACGGCCCGGGCATCCTCCATGATCCGCTCGGCTTGGTCTTTGCGTCCCTGCACCTTATAGCCACCCATGCGGTGGATTGATTGAGGGGTCAGGCCGATGTGGGCCATGACCGGGATGTCAATGCCGGATACCGCCCGGATGACGTGGGCCATATTCACGCCCCCCTCGATCTTCACCGCTTCGGCGCCCCCCTCCTTGATCATCCTGCCGCAGGTGCGGCAGGCATCCTCGATTCCGGTCTGGTACGACATGAAGGGCATGTCGGCCACCACCAAAGCTTTGGGATCGGCGCGCCTGACGGACTTCACGTGGTAAAGCATCTCATCCATGGTTACCGGCAGGGTCGTGTCGTGTCCGGCCACCACGACGCCGGCCGAATCCCCCACCAGGATCATGTCCACGCCCCCCTGATCCACAAGACGGGCAAAGGGGAAATCGTAAGCGGTCAGCATGGTGATGCGATGACCTTCGTCCTTCATCTGGAAGATATCCGGTATGGTGATTTTCTTGCGCATGCAACCCCTCTTTCCAAAAACAAAAAACGCGCCGGGAAGGCGCGATATCGTTCAGTGCAAAAGCCATGCAATGCACTGGCGGGTATTCCCTTCCGTCCCGGTTCGTTGCCGAATCCTGGCGGTATATTGATCGTACTTTCCGGTCCCGTGCCTGATCGACCCCCAGTGGGTAGCCGTCATGAAAACCGAGCGTTTATTTATATCAAAAAACCTATAAAAGGGCTACAAAAAAAATCCTCTGCGCCTACCTAACTGTTCAGGTTCCTCATGGACTCCAGTTCCTTAATCACCTCTGCGCCCTGGTCGCGGCGGGTTTCCATATTGTCGAACATCTCTTTCACCATCCCGCCGACCGACTCGACGATCCGGCTGATGCGGAGGCCATCTTCCACCTGGCGGGAGGTGGAATCGACCATTTCATGGGCCATCTCCTTGATGGTTTCGATGGAGCGGGCGATACTTCTGGTGGCCTTGGACTGATCGGTGGAAGCCGCAAATATTTGGGTCGTCATGGCGCTGATGTCTTCCATGGACTTTGCGACCAGATGAACGCTCATGGCCTGCTCTTCCGTGGCCTGCTTGATCTGCTGGGTCATGTCCATGGAACAGACTGAGCGGTCGTAGATGGCCTTGAGGGTTTCACCGGTCGAGTTGCCCAGTTCGACGCCGCGTTGCACCAGCCCCTTGGTGGCGGTGATATTATTGGCGGCGGTTTTTGATTCGCTCATGATCTGTTCGATAATGGAGGTGATCTCGCTGGTGGAATGTCCCGTCTGGAGCGAAAGAGTCCGGATCTCCTCGGCAACCACGCCAAAACTCTTGCCGTACTCGCCCGCCTGGGCGGCGATGATTGAGGCATTCAGAGCCAGCAGGTTGGTGCGCTTGGTGATGTCGTTGATCACATTGACGATATTCTCGATCCTGTTGCTGTTCTCGGACAACCGCGTGATGGCATCGTAGGAGAGCCCGACCGATGTCTGAATTTCTGCCAGGGAGTCGATTGTCTCGGCAACCACGGCCCGGCTCTCGTCCGCATGGGATTTCACCTGACTGGACACCTCATGGGAGATGGCTGCGCTTTGTTCCACATTGCCAATGGTACTGCTGATCTCCTCCATGGCGGATGCCGATTGCAGCACGATGCCGGTCAGGTGGTCCAGGTTGCGAGTGACCTGCTCAATGGTTACCGATATCTCGCTGACCGCGGTGCTGGTTTCATCCACCGAGGCCATCACCCCTTCGGCAGCCGAGGCGATGACGGCTGCGCCGTCGGCAACCGACTCGACGCTTTCTTCGAGATTTTTGACATTCTTGAAATGCTGCTCGCGGCTGCTCAGCAGGAAAGCAAACGAGTTTTCCATCTCCGTCGTCAGGGTGTCGATGGAGGCCAGAAGGTTGATACGCGTGATGGTCGACGCGATCTGGTCGGCAAAGAGCATGATCGTATCGACGTCAGAATCATTCAGAGGACGGCGGCTGGATTTATTGTCGATGCCGAAAACGCCGACGGCCTCGCCCTTGACTACAATGGGACAGAGAACAAAGCTCCTGGAGCGTAACGGCTCCAGGCCGTTGTAGGGCGGCTGCAGATGATATTCTTCGGGGTAGTGGGTGATATTATCAACCAGAAATACCTTTTTTTCGACCAGACACTTATGAATCACGCCAATTCTCTCGTCGAGCGGCAACGTCACTCCGGCAGCCTCGTAATTATCAGTGCCGGCGGTCGTGACAAAACGGAGTTCCGTGCCGTTCTGGACCATGAGAATGTTGACCCGCTCATAGCCCAGCACCTCATGAAGTCCGGCGGCGCACAGCCGCAGGATTTCGTCCAGGTTGAGGGACATCTGCATCTTGCTGCTGATCTGATGAAAGTTTTTTATATTGTTGTCGAGCACCTTGTAACGGTTCTCGAATATCTCTTTCTGGGATGCAACTTCCTTATGGAGAACATCCAGCTCCGTGGCCCGCTCGCGCAGTTCATCGTCGTTCTGCCCGATCAGGTACCCCAGGCCAGCCAGGACTATGGCGGTCCCGAATCCCATGTAATTATACAGAACAAGGTGTTCGGACGAGGCAAGAATATCATCGAGGATCTGACCAATCAGCGGTTTTCCACTATCGTAAAACAAGAGCGTGCGGATAATGATCCAACCGATAGGTGCGCTGCTGCCGAGCAGAAAACCGGACAGCGCTAGTGCCTTGGAGCGCTTTCTCGCAATGAGTTCTTTACGCACGATGATCTTTTCTCACTTTTCTGTGGCAAACTTTTCGTCGATGGAGTGGTAAATTTCCTCCATTGCCTTCTCTGCATCGTCGCTATTGTAGGCAATGATATTCTTAAGGTGGGTATAGGAGTCCAGGTCTATCTTCTCGAAGGTAAAGGCAATGCCGTTCTCGGCCTCCCGGCTTACCCTGCCGCTGAAGCCGACAAACAGTTCCGGAGACGTTCCCGTAAGGACGATGGTGATCTCCACCGGTTCGCCTTCCGGCAAACGCTCCTCGGTAATAAGCAGCATGCCGCTCATGCTGAGGTTCTCCACATTTCCATAAAACTGGCGGTCTGCTGTCTTCACGGTGGCATTAACACGGAAGGGGACGCGGGAAAACTTTCTCGTACTACTCATGGAAGTATCTCCTGAATTCGTGCGGCGGGACCTGTGCATCTAAAGCGCAGGTCGCACCTTTGCAGGTAGTTACACCGAACCGTGCCTTTCGATCAGTCCTCGAAGTTGCCTTCGGGACCCTTGTTGCCGGCGATGGATTTTGCCCGCTCTACGATATGCTCTCTGGTCCAGTGGGCCGGGTCCTCAACCTGACTCCCTTTGGGGCCAAGGTCGTAGGAACCTGCTTTGAGGATGGCCTCCACGGCCAGCGGCGCCGTGTCTCGAGCATTGAACACCTCTGTCATGATCTTGTAGGCGAAATCCTCGACCCGTTTGGCCATCCGCTCCCTGATCGCCTTGGGCTGTGCCAGGAGTTTGTTCTCAAAGGGAAGGTTCAGGTTTTTGTAGTCACCTTTTTTCCATCCTTTGGATTCGGCATAGGCAACCATCTCGGCCCACAATTCCTCGGTCATCCCTTCGCCCGGCACCTTGATGAAGTTGCCGTTCCCGTCCAGTTGAGCGTTTCCGTAGTCGTTTACCTCCAAGCCCCAGGAAATCATCTGCAGGGCAGTGGCGACATTTGCCTTGGTGGTAGCGGTATTCTGGGCGATCTCCCGCAAGCGTTCGGAGCTGTTACCCGAGGTGCCATGCTGGGCGCCACTGAGCTTGTACGGGATAAGGGCGTGGTGAATGTCGGCGGTCAGGCCGACCTGGATGCCGGCGTCGCTCGCTTCGAGACCGTGGGTAGTTCCGTTGTTGAGGGCGATCCAGTCGGGGAAGATTTCATGGGCGTTCAACCCTTGAATCAGGAACTTTGCCTCGGGAACGGTGGAAAGCCCCTCTTTCCCCTTGATCTCGCCCACCTCGGTCTCAAGACCGGCCCACTTCGGAATGAAAGGATTGATCTCCAGGTTGGCCAGCAGGTTCTGGTCGTCGGGGAGATGAGAGGCATCGATGGCAATAGACGTGATCCCTGCCTCGAACATGCTCGGCACCTCAACCTTGGCGGCAGCAAGGTCCTTGTCGTTCTTGATACCGTAATGATCTGCATGAATGGCGACCGGCACGGTGATCCTCATTTCATTGCAGAGGGCATCAACGATGCGGGCCATGTTCCAGTAATTGACGGCGCAATAGGCCTTTTGGCCCCCTTCCGACTTGGCGATTTCGATAATAAGCGGGGCATTGGCGCGCTGGGCGGCGGCGAGCGCCCCGCGGATGACGAAGTAGTTACGGCCATTGGCGGCCAAGGTCACCGCCTTGCCCTTGGCAAGCATGGCCCGGTCAATGACCTTGCCGCTGACGATCAGAGCCTTGGAATTGGGAAAGAGCTCACAGATCGTGGGGGGGCGCCCCACCTGAAGTGCTTTTTCGAAATCTGCCTCGTAAGCCATACCACCCTCCTCTTATCGATAGTATCTGTACCCCGCCGTTGAATATCAGTGTTGTATTCTTTTGAAATAACGATGTTTTTTAATCAGTATACGGCCGTTTATAAATATCATGTAACCGCACCGGAATCAAGGAGTAAACAGTGCACTTCCCTGTTGCCAGACCGGGATGCATCACCTATAATCAACCATTCGGAGCCGAGCCATGCCTCAAACCATATCATTCACCACGTCACTGTTGGACACGCACTGCATCATCGACGTCCGCACCCCGCTGGAATTCGCCGAGGACCATCTGCCCGGCGCAGTCAATATACCCATCCTCACTGATGAGGAGCGTGTAGAGGTCGGCACGCTCTATAAACAGACTGGTCCCCAAAAGGCCCGCATACGCGGCCTGGAACTTACCTGCGGCCGTTTTGCCGCCATGGTGCATGACGTCATCGACCAAGCGGCCGGCAGGCCGGTATTGGTCTACTGCTGGCGCGGCGGCCTGCGCAGCCTTTCCATGACCATACTGCTGGAGATGAGCGGCTACCCGGTGGTACAGCTCAAGGGTGGGTACCGGGCCTTTCGTAATCAGGTTATCTCCTACTTCGAAGATTTCAACCCTCCGGGACAGCTGATCGTCATCCACGGCATGACCGGCACCGGCAAGACCACCTTTATCAACGGCCTGGACCGGGAATCATGGACTGTGATCGACCTGGAAGGATTGGCCTGCCATCGCGGCTCCGCCTTCGGCGAGGTCGGGCTCGTCCAGGCAATCAGCCAGAAACGCTTTGATACCCTCCTGTGGGACGCATTCCGTAACGCCCCCGACGGCCGACCGGTCATTGTGGAGGGGGAAAGCCAGCGTATCGGCAAAATATCACTCCCCGGAAGAGTCTATGAGGCCATGGGCGATGGGTGCAAGATCTGGTGCCATGCCTCCCTGGAGACCCGGGTGCACCGGCTATCCGTGGAGTATGCATGTGATGAGTACCGGGAGGCCATGACCGTGGCCTTGGAACGGATCAGGAAGAAGCTGGGGGGAGTACGGTACGCCGAGATCAAGGCGCTCTTGGAGTGTTGGGACGTGGAAGGGGTTGCCCGGGGGTTGATTGAACACTACTACGACCGGCTCTACTACAAAAACCGCCCCTGGATTCCGGACGTGGAGATTGACCTGGAAGACTTCAGCGTGGCCGGTCAACGCCTGGCCGAGTTCTGGGGCGAACGACAGGGCCACGGGCCAGCCCCGCAGTAGAATCCCACCGGCCTTCTAGATGGCCAGTTCCCCTCCTATGGCCGGCAGACTGGTGGCATCAAAACAGCCGACAGCCCAGCGGAGAATCTCGTCGCATGGTGCACCGCTCATCCCGTGCGGCAGCCCCTGCCCAAGAAACCGGAGTACAGCCAGCAGCAAGTATCCCTCTTTGCCGCGCCAGTTCCCCAGATGATGGGAGACCAGGTTATCCCGCTTGCTGAGCTTTGCCCCACCTGGTCCGGTCACCAGGGGGATGTGACAGTAGACGGGCCGCTCAAGCCCGAGCAACCCCTGAATGTAGACCTGTCTCGGCGTCGAGGGGAGCAGATCCTCACCTCTCACCACTTGGGTCACCCCCGTGAGGTGGTCATCCACCACCACCGCCAATTGGTAGGCGATCTCCCCATCCCCGCGCCGCACCACGAAATCCCCGCACCGGCCCCCCAAATCCTGGCAGATCATCCCCTTGTGCAGATCGTGAAAACAGGCCTGCTCGTCCGGCACGCGCAGGCGCCAGGAACGGACCGTCGTCCCTGTCCGCATCCCGCACCGACAGGTACCGGGGTAAGGGATGCAGTCATCATCCGGATGGGGCGCCGAGGCGGACTGAGCGATCTCCCGGCGCGAACAGCCGCAGGGATAGACCAGGCCGGTTTCGCACAATTTGCTGAAATAATGTCGGTAGGCCTCCCGATTGGAACTCTGCCGGGAGACCTGGCCATCCCAGCAGAGTCCGAAAAGCTCCAGAGTCTGCATGATGTCGTCGGCCATGCCCGGCACCTGGCGCGGGGCATCCAGGTCGTCGATGCGCAGCAGCCAGCGCCCACCCGCGCTCCGGGCCATGAGCCAACTGGCCACGGCCGTCGCCAGGGAGCCGGTATGCAGGGCGCCGGTGGGTGACGGGGCAAAGCGACCCACGGGCAGTTTGGGGGTTTCGTCAGGCATGGGGGTATTCCGTTTTTGAGGTTGTGCCGACCGGTGCAGAAAGCGACCACAGTCATCCATCCTGCCCTTCAAGCACGACACTTGTATCATATTTCCCCGTCCATTGCGAGATTCGCCGCCGTGCTGCGAGCTTTGTTTTTCCCGATCGACGCCCATCCAGCTCCCGATGAAGAAAGTGCCGCCGGAAAACGGCCCGTGGCGTTTTGGCCACTGAGGGCACGATAAACGTTTCCCCATTTGGCCGAAATTACGTGTTTATTGTCATTGTGCCAGACATATTCCTGCGCTAAGGTGGCGCCATGAAACATCAGCCCCGCACATCCACCACCATCGACACCCCATTGCTCGTGACGATGGCCGTTTACGACGGCGCCGAGATCCTGGACATAACCGGCCCGCTGGATGTTTTCGTCCTTGCCAATGCCGTACACCGGGAAAATGGCGGCACGGGGACGCTCTATCGGGTAGAAATCGCGGCCGGCGCCAAAGACGCCGTTGTGGTGACGTCGTCTGGAATCAGGCTTTTGGCCGATACATCCTGGCCGGACTGTTCCGGAGCGGATACGTTTCTGGTGGCCGGCGGCCCGGCGGCAGAGCAGGCGCCGGAAGATCTGGTGGACTGCCTGCGCCGGACGGCGCCTCTGGCGCGGCGGGTCGGGTCCATATGCACCGGCGCCTTCATTCTTGCGCGGGCAGGACTGTTAGAAGGGCGGCGAGCGGCCACCCATTGGGCCGGTGCCGAACGGCTTCGCCGCCTCTATCCACATGTTGACGTCCATGAGGATGCCATCCATATCAAGGATGGTTCCATCTACACCTCGGCCGGAGTAACGGCGGGAATAGATCTGGCGCTAGCGCTGCTGGAGGAGGATTTCGGCCGCATGCTGGCGCTGGATGTGGCCCGGCTGATGGTGTTGTATTTCAAACGACCCGGGGGGCAGTCCCAATTCAGCACCGGTCTTCTGGCCCAATTTCATGAAGTGGGTCCCCTCGCTCCGACCATTCAGTGGATTCGCGACAACTATCGACGTAACCTGAGCAATGAAGCGCTGGCCGAACATGCTTCCATGAGCCTGCGCAATTTTGCCAGGGTCTTCAAACGGGAGACCGGCGCGACTCCTGCCCATTTTATCGAACGAGTTCGCCTTGAAGCAGCGGTCAAACACCTCGAAGAAACATGTCATACACTGGAAACCGTCGCCCGGGAGTGCGGTTTTCAGTCTGGCGAACACTTCAGGGTGGCTTTTGTGCGCTTCTTCAGGATCACCCCCGGCCAGTACCGGGACCGGTTCCGCTCAGGGACCGAATAATCAGCAAGGGAGGTTACTATGAAATGGATACGCCTTCGGGGTATCGTCATACGAATGTTGATCATGTCGGCGTTCATTGCCGCGGCTTTGCCCGCCGCGGCCGGGGCGGACAAACCGTCGGCGGCGCAGGAGACGCCCTATGAGCGGCAACCAGCACCGGCCGCCAGGCAGGTAACCGTCGGGGTGCTCATTTTCCCCGGCTTCGAGATGCTCGACGCCTATGGCCCCATGGAGATGTGGGGCACCCTGAAGCATGCGCCGGCCCGGGTATGGGGCGGCGAGGAGAAAAGGGTCGGCGTGCGCCTGGTCACCATCGCCGCCAAACGGGGCGAAATCCCCTCGAACCAAGGGCCGAGGACCCAGGCTGATTTCGGTTACGACACCGCTCCGACGCTCGATTTTCTGGTGGTGCCGGGCGGTCTGGGGGTGCTCCCCCTGCTGAAAGACCCGGCAACCATGAACTGGCTGCGGGCGCAGGCGGGGAAGGCCCGGATCGTCATGTCGGTCTGCAACGGAGCCTCACTGCTGGCTGCAGCCGGCATTCTCGATGATCGGCCGGCAACGACCAACAAGATGGCCTTTTACCCTTCGACCGCGCCGGGACCCAAGGTGAAATGGGTCAAGAAAGCGCGCTGGGTGGACGACGGCACGGTTGTCACGTCTTCCGGCGTCTCGGCAGGGATGGACATGAGCCTGGCGGTCATCTCACGTCTGTACGGCAATGACATTGGCGCCTGGCTTGAGCGCGTCACCGAGTACGACGCGCATCGCGACCCGTCGTGGGATCCTTTTGCCGCAATGGCGGGCCTGGTGGAGTAGCTGCCGCACAACACGGGCGCGGCAGGCCGGCGCCCACAAAACAACGAGGCCGCTCCCGGAAGGAGCGGCCTCGTTTGCTCATGATAATGAAACCATACGCCCTATTTGCTGCTTGCCGCCTTGAAGGCGTCCATAACCTTCTGCATCGGGGGGGACGGTGCGCCAACGGTGATGAAGCCCAGCGGACGCTCGATTTTCTTGGTAGCGACGATGGTCACTTGGGCCGGATCGACGAAACCGAGACCGAGACCACCGATACCGCTGGCATCCATAGCCACCTTATCATTCACCTCTTTCACGAAACCAACCGCCTTGGCGCTGGCCTCATATTCGCTGTTAGCCATGACGACCTGCTTGATCAGCCCACGGGTGGCGCTGGCCTTGGCATCGGTATATACGGTAATCGGCAGGTCTTTGCCCCCCACATCCTTCCAGTTGGTGATCTTGCCGGTGTGAATGTCCTTGATCTGTTCCCAGGTAAGACTCTTCACCGGGTTGGAGGGGTGCACGACAAAGACCACCTCGGATTTTGCGATGACATGCAACTTTAAGTCCGGCACCGCCTTGGTGAGTCCGGCCGACTTGGCTGCCTTCACGGTGGCGTCCAGGGAAGCCGACGCCATGGCAGCGTCGCATTTCCCATCGATAAGGTCGATCAACCCCTTGCCGGCATTGCTTTTGCTCACAACCAGCTTGTAGCCGGTGGCCCTTTCCACGGCGGCCTGGTGCGGCGCAACAAGGTCCGTGACGACGCTGGCCGCCCCATTCAGTTTGACCTCCTGGGCAAAGACCGCTTGGGTCAGGCAGAAGGTTATTACGACAGCCAGAATGTTACTTTGCAACCGAAAAACATTGTTCATCGATCATTCTCCTTTTTAAGTTGAATACCATGGCCACGGGGCGCGGCATCAGAATCTTCGGTGACACTTCTCGCAATCGTTGAACACCTTTGCGCCATCGTGGCAGGTAAAGCATGCCACGGCTTTGAAGTGGTCATCCATGGTCATCAGGGCCTTCTTTTTCGTATCGAAGATCGAGCTGTGACAATCCTTGCATACCAGCCCCTTTGATGCATGGAGTCTCCCGTCAAATATGACCCTGCCCTGCCCTGCCCCTCCGTACAGCAGCGCCTTGTCACTGGTGGCGAACACCACGGTGCCCAGGGTGTAGAGAGCCAGGGCGATCACACTTACTAACACGTTTCGCATGGTTATCTCCAGACGATGGGCATGACGGGGAGTTCATCCAACAGGGTGTCCCCCGATGCCCCGCCCTGCCCATCGTTTAATGAGTGATTTATACCAGAATATTCCTGCTCGCCTTTTTCACGTCGGCAGTACCGGTGAGGGTCATTGCCACGACCAACTCGTCCCGCATCTTTTTAAGCATAAGCGCCACACCCTCGGCTCCACCCCCTACCGAGCCCCGGACCAGCGGGCGGCCGACCAGCACCGCATTGGCGCCCAGGGCCAGCATCTTCAGCACATCGGCACCGTAGCGCACCCCACCGTCGGCCAGGATGACCATCCGCCCCTTTACCTTGTCCGCAATTGCGGGCAATACCTGGGCGGTCCCCGGTGTGTGGTCCATAACCCGGCCACCGTGGTTCGAAACGACGATCCCGGCTGCGCCCACCTCAAGCGCCATGGCCGCTTCCTCAGGCGTCATGACGCCTTTAATCAGAAACGGGAGTTTGGTGGATTTGACAATCTCTGCGAGCTGCTTCAAGGTTTTGGGCTCGACGGTTTTGCCCGGCAGGGCGCGCGCGGCGCGGCCGGCCGAATCGATATCGATGGCAAAAAACGGCGCGCCGGCCTTTTCGATCAGACGTATGCGTTCGATGATTTCGGCCTGGGTGCGCGGTTTGATCTGAGCCACGGCATGTCCCCGGTACTTGGCAACAGTCTTCAGCCTGGTCTCGTAGACGGAGAGCGGGTCGCCGATACCGTCCGCCGCAAACCCCAGGGTGCCGGCCAGGACGCAGCCGCCAATGATTCCCTCGGCGTATTCCTCTTCGCTGACTTTGCCTCCCAATCCCATATTATAGGTCACGCCCCCGGTTATGCCGGAAAGGATCGGCATGGACAGCGTGGCGCCGAACAGGGTCAGGCTCGTATCCGGTTTTTTCACGTCGTGGAAGGTGCGCATGTTCAGGTCGTATTTGGCAAGGGCCTGGAGATTATTCCTGAAGGCCTTGCCCGAATCGATCCCGCCCATGCCCGGCACCTCACCGGAACAGGCAACCCCGTCGCACTCGGGACAGACGCGGCAGCGTGGATACATCTTTTCGCGGGCGACCTTAAGCACGTCGGAAAGCTTCTTGGCACCGCCGCCGGCAGCGGCTGCCGAGGCCGCCTTGGCTTCCTTCTTCGCATCTTCTGCCGCGTGGGCCTCGGTGCGGCCAACTGCCTGCACCGCCAGCACACTGGCCCCTACCACTGCCGCTGTTTTGATGAAATTACGGCGACTTACCCCTGTGCTTTCCTGTTCTGCGGATTCGATCAACCCTTCATACATAACAGCCTCCTTCGATTTGTGGTGACGGAGTCCCGGCCCATGGCCGTTCCCCCAACAATCGCCTTATTGCCTGCGACGATACTCGATAGCGGTGTTATGGATAAGTCAATTATGGTGAATGGCGCAAAATGAGGGATGAATGACAGAAATCCCCGCTGAATGGTCCTGTGTTCCAGGCAGTAGAACAAAACCGAGGGAGAGAAGCTGCTATTTACCTAAAATAAGGCGGTGTTTCAGGTCCTTGGCATTGTACCTACTGACCAGTACCTCGCTACTGCAACTGTCGTTCATGATCAGTTTGCAACTGCCGTTGAACCAGGGGATGATCTCAACGATACAGTTCAGGTTGACCAGCGAGTTGCGGTGGACCCGGACGAAGGAGTAGGGGCCCAGGACGCTTTCCAGGGTGTTGAGGGTGTTTTTCGAGGAAAAGAGGCCATCCGCCGTGTGGATCAGGGTTTCCCCTTCCGCGGCGCGGATAAAAACGATGCTTTCGGGAGGTATGGGGATCATCTTCCCCCCCCGGTGCACCAAAATCCGCTTAATGTCGGGCCTGTCAAGACCATGGGGCATCTCCGGGGGGGCTACGGATACTTTTGCCTTCACCTCTGTGCAAAGGGTTTTCCCAGCCTTATGAATGGACCTGGCCACCCGCTCCAAGGTGAATGGCTTGAGGATGTAATCGAAGGCATCCACGTTAAAGGCCTGGACGGCAAACCGCTCGAACGCGGTGGCGAAGACGACCAGCGGCTTGTCGGGCAGCGCCCTTATCACCTGGGCCAATTCTATCCCGCTCAAGCCGGGTAGTTGGATGTCCAGAAACACCAACTGCGGCTTGGTTTCGCGAATACCCTGCACTCCCTGGGAAGGGTTGGACGCCTCCCCCAGAATGTCCACATCCCCCACCTGTTCAAGCAGGTAGCGCAACTCCCGGCGGGCCGGCGCCTCATCGTCGATGATAAATACCGTAATGGTCATGCGCCCACCGGTACACAGAAATGGACCGTGGTGCCCTCGCCCGGTTCACTCTCGATCTTCAACCCTTTGTCGCTACCATACAGGGTCGCCAGGCGGCTGTTGACGTTCTTGAGCGCCAGCCCCAGCCCCGCGCCCGCATGAGGCAACGCCGCCTCCGACAGGAGACTTTGGATACGCTCCCGGGATATGCCGACACCGTTATCCTTGACAGAGATGATGATGCCGTTGTCGGTCTTTCTGGCTCCGATACGGATCACACCGCCACCCTCCTTCGGTAAAATGCCGTGACGCACTCCGTTCTCCACCAGCGGTTGAAGGATCAGCGAAGGAACGTTGCACGACAGGGCCTCCTCGTCTATATCGTAAACAATGGAGAGCCGCTCCTCGAACCGGGCTTTTTCGATGGCAATATAGGCCTCGCAATGCTCCAGTTCGACCGACAGCGGCACCTTGTTGGCTGTTGGGTTGATATTCTTGCGAAAAAACTCGGCCAGCTTCACCAGCAGACAGGAGGCGGTCTGCGGGTCGGTTCGGGTATAACTGATGATGGTGGAGATGGCATTGAACAGAAAGTGGGGATTGATTTGGGCTTGAAGCGCCTTGATCTCGGCCTCAGCCACCAGCTTACGCTGGAACTCGATCTCACCGAGTTCCAGTTGGTTGGAGAACAGGTGGGCAAGACCGTTGGCCAACTCCACGTCCAACCTGCTGATGGCATACTCCTTCAGGCGGTACAACTCCATGACTCCTACGGTTTTGCCCCACTTTTTGAGAGGCACGACAATTGCCGAGCCGAGCTTGCACCCCTGCCCCCCACAGCCGATATCGCTCTTCGTGGAGGCAATGACCACCGTGCCCGTATCAAGGGCGCGCCGCGCGGCAGAAGACAGTGTGTGCCGACCCGGCGCATGCAGTTCACCATCCAGTCCTTCATGGGCCAGGATTTCATTCTCGCTGGAAAGGCATACCGCATCCAGGCCGGTCATCTCCCGGATGATATGCGCCGCCTCCTCAGCCGACTCGCGATTCAGGCCGTGGCGCAGATACGGCAACGTTCTGAAGGCGATATTGAGCGTTGTCTGGGCTTGTTGCGCCACGGCCCGCTCCTGCTCACGAGTCACGGACGCAAGAACCTCCACGAGCACCGCGATGCCGAAGGCGTTGGAGAGAATGCTGGGGAGGCCGATGGTATGTACCACGCCTAAAGCCGCAGCCTCAGGTTGTGCCACAAGCAGAATCAACCCCATTTTGATCGACTCGGCCACGATACCGATGAAAAAGGCCAGTAACGTGTCGAATGTCTTTCGATGCAGTCTGCGGTAGAGCAGGCCCGCCGCGACCCCGGCCAGCGGTGTCGCAATAGCGCAGGAGAGCGAGGTCACCCCGCCTATATCGTAGAAATAGCGGTGCACCCCGGCGATGATGCCGGCGAACAGGCCAACCAGGGGGCCTCCCAGAATACCGCCGATGACGACCGGAACGGTACGCAGATTGGCGATAGCGCCATGTACCGGGAAGCCGTAATAGGTGGCAATGATGCCTGCCAACCCGAAATAAACGGCATGGAACAGCTTCTCTCGGCTGCTCGCCGTGGCTACCTTACCGGTCAAAAGTCGCCGGAATAACTCGAATCTCAACATAAGGAAAAAAAGAACGACAAGAATTCCCAACCGCTCGAAGAGATCAAGACACAGACTGATCATTTCATCCATGCAATCACCGTGCAGTCCCACCTGTATTCAGTAACGAGAAGAGATTGATCCATAACATAAATCACTCCGGCCGAGCGAGTAAAAAGCAGATATGCCCACCTCCGCGAACGGCACGGCTACCGGTTCTCCGGAGTGCGTTTTTTCAAGGCCGCGGCCCGCCGCCCACCCTCGGTCAGGAGGCGTGCTGCTGTTCCGACTCGTGCTCCTTGTCCCGCGGCAGGATCAGGTTCAGCAGGATGGCGCTGATACCGCACAGGCTGACGCCCTGCAGGCTGACGCCGCCCAGATGGAGCGTCAGACCGCCGATGCCGAACACCAGCACCAAGGAAACGATGATCAGATTGCGCGGGCGGTGCATGTTGACCCGTGCATGGATCAGGGTGTTAAGGCCAACTGATGCGATGCTGCCAAACAGCAGCATCATGATCCCCCCCATGACCGGGACGGGGATGGATTGCAGGATGGCGTTGAACTTACCGAAAAACGCCATAAGGATGGCGAAGCAGGCAGCCCAGGTCATGATGACCGGGTTGTAGTTGCGGGTGATCATCACCGCCCCGGTCACCTCGGCGTAAGTGGTCACCGGCGGTCCACCGATGAGTCCCGCGCAGCATACCGCCAAACCGTCGCCCAGCATGGTGCGGTGCAGACCGGGGTGCTCCGTGTAGTCCCGCCCCGTGACGGCACCGATAGCAACGATGTCCCCCACGTGCTCGATGGCCGGGGCCAGTGCGACCGGGATCATGAACAGCACCGCAGACCAGTTCCATTGGGGTGCCACCAAGTGAGGAAGTGCGATCCAGGGGGCGGCGGCGATCTTGCTGAAATCCACCAACCCCAAGGATACGGACAGGCAATACCCTACCGCCACGCCGGAGAGGATCGGCAGGAGGCGGAAAAGCCCCTTGGCCTTGGTCGCCACCAGCGCGGTGGTCGCCAGGGAGCCGCCCGCTATCAGCAGGGCGGTGGTGTAATCCACCAAAACCGCCTTACCGTCGCCGGTCTTGCCCATGGCCATGTTGACCGCTACGCTGGCCAGCCCCAGGCCGATGATCATGATAATCGGCCCCACCACCACCGGAGGCATGATCCTGTGGATGAACCCGACCCCCTTGAGGTAGATGACGGCACTTAACGCCAGGTAGAGCCAGCCCGCAGCAAAAAGCCCCGAAAGTGTTGCGGGAAAACCCCACGTCTGGGTACTGTAGATGATCGGAGCTATAAAGGCAAAGGACGATCCGAGATAGATAGGGACCTTACGCTTGGTGCAAGCCTGAAAAATCAGCGTACCGATGCCGGAGCCCAGAAGGGCCATACTTGGGCTCATGCCGGTGAGGATTGGCACCAGCACCAGAGCGCCGAAGGCCACGAAGAGGATCTGGGCGCCAGCCAGCGCCTGGCGCCAGACCGGTTCAGGGGGAAGATGCATGCTGCATGCTCCTTTAAAGGGTGGGATATTAAGAGATGGATGCGTATTACTTAGTGCCGAATATCTTGTCGCCGGCATCCCCCAACCCGGGCAGGATGTAGCCGTTGCGGTTGAGCCGCTCGTCGATGGCCGCCACATAGATATCCACCTCGGGATGGGCCTCTGCGATGCGGGCGAGGCCTTCCGGCGCAGCCACCAGCGAGAGGACGCGAATCTGTCGGCAGCCGTTCTTCTTCAGCATGACGATGGTGGCGTCGAGGGAGCCGCCGGTGGCCAGCATGGGGTCAATGATCAAGGCCAGACGTTCATCCAGGCGCCCGACAAATTTTTCGTAATAGGTATGAGCCTCCAGAGTCTCTTCGTTGCGCGCCAGCCCCACCACGCTCACCTTTGCGTTGGGGATCATATCCAACACTCCGTTGAGCATGCCGATCCCGGCCCGCAGGATAGGCACCACGGTGACTTTTTTGCCTTTGATCTGCTGAATCTGCACCGCACTGCCATCCCACCCCTCGATACTCTTGCCCTCCAGGGGAAAATCACGGCAGGCCTCGTAGGAGAGAAGGGAGGCGATTTCAGCCGTCAGTTCGCGAAACTTTTTGGTGCTGATGCCGGCCTCGCGCATCAGGCCGATCTTATGTTTCACCAGAGGGTGATTGACTTCGTGGACGCTCATGAAATGATTCCTTTGAGATGGGGATTCCGTGTCTAGTGACATGTCCGGTTAGTTCACCGAACGGGACGCTCGTGTTTGTACAGACCGGCTACGGCAGGAAAGAGCAGCAATAATCCACCACCGTTTCCATCCTCATCAGGAACGTGGAGTGGGCGGGCACGTTGAACGCCTGGCCGGCCGCAACCCGTTTCCATTCCTTTTCACCCTTCAACTGCCATTCCAGTTCACCAGCCAGAATATCCATCTCTTCGGCGGCTCCGGTGGAAAACTCGTAATCCCCCGGCTGCATGACACCCAGCGTCTTCTTGCTGCCGTCGGGGAACAGTACCGTCCTGCTGACAACCTTGCCGTCGAAATAGATATTGGCCTTTTTAACTACCGTAACATTTGTGAACTGCGACATAACATCCTCCCTGATTTTTTTGTGGTATTTACTCACAACCCGCCAGGGGACGCAAAGAAAAAAATGCCTGTTGCAATTTTGCAACAGGCATTGGTTTTCAGTTGCTATAAAGCGGTGCGGAAAAATTCTTATTAGAAGGTCCCCCGCAATAACTCGGCGCGCCAAGTGATGTTTGTCTGGTGCGAGGCAGGTGACTCGGCGAGGTCGGGCAGAACAGTGGGAAGGGCGAACTTGATGCTCCCCTTGTCAATCTGCGCCAGGGAGTGAGCGGATTTGGCTAAGCCATAGGCGGAACCGACCAGGATACCGGAAGCGGCTCCGTAGCCCATGTAATCCAGATGATCTGCAGGTTTCTTGGTAAAGGCCATCAACGCGGCTCCCACCAGTGCGCCGGCGGCGCCGCCGTAAAAACCGTCCTCAAACACCTCACGAAAGACATTATCACCGGCAAAGGCAGATACTGCCGAAGCCAGTATGGCACAGCAGGTGATCAGTGTGACAAAACGTGCCATTGATTTCATATACCACCCTCGCTACGCTGGATTTGTCGTCCTCAGTAAAATGCAGGGATGGTGCCAAAGACCACCAAAAACCCTCCAAATTAAATAATAACCATATTTACAACATGTTAGAGATAAAAACAGGGGCTATTAAAAGAAAACCCGGGGGCAGGACTGGAGAGCACCTCCATGTCAATGATGCGTTTTTGCAACACAACTTCCGTTATCTGACGAAATAAGCAGCAGTGCCAAGGCACGCTCCTGCTCATCATTGACGACCTCTCCGTCGAGGCGGGCCACCAGAAGTCGATCCATGATCCTGCGGAACCGCGGCCCCGGTGCCAGCCCCAACGCAGCCAATCCGTTTCCGTCAAGGGAACAGCGGAGCTGCCGCAGATGGGAAACGTAGTGGGAGATAAAACGCCTGACCTCCTCGCGACTGGCGCGCGCGGCCAGGTAGAGGAGCATCTCCAGTGGCAACCCGTGGAACCATGAATAAATTTCGCTATTACGAACTTCAGGGCTGCGTTTCAATCTCCGTTGAATGACGTCCAAGATTCCTAACGCCCGCCGACGGTGGCAGAAAACCTTGACGGAGACACGCCCTGGCACCGCCAACCGGCGGCAGGCGTCGTGAAACTCGTCGTTGGTGAGCCGGTCACCCAAGGCCAGAAAATAGACCTGCCACTGTTCGCAGATGTCCGGCAGATACAGCAGACGGAACCAGGCAAGGATCCGAGCTGTTTCATCCACAACCCGCCTGGTTTCGGGGGGCAACTTGAGGGCAGGATGGATGAACGGCAACAGGCCGAAACCGGCCATACGGATAATGGCCCCGGCCGGTTCCTTTTCTCGCAGGATCTGGATCAATTCATTCAGAAGGCGCGGCCCTCCCACCTTGTCCAGGACATTCATCCGCACCGCGCTGCGGATCAGGTTTTCGGTATGAGGGGCAATATGAAAACCGAGGCGTTGCTCGAAACGGATCGCCCGAAAGACCCGGGTAGGGTCCTCCACGAAGGAGAGATTGTGCAGCACCCTGACAAGCCGTTCCTGAAGGTCCTGCTGGCCGGCAAAGTAGTCGGTCAGGCGCCCGAACGACCCGCTGTTCAGACACACCGCCAGGGTATTAATGGTAAAATCCCGCCGATACAAGTCGTGGCGCAATGAGGAGCGCTCCACAGTGGGGAGCACGCCGGGCGATTCGTAGTATTCCAGGCGGGTACTGGCCACGTCAATCTTGACGCCGTCCGGGAAGATTACCACCGCCGTGTTGAAGGTCCGGTGACTGCGAACCCTACAGCCGTGGCGGGCCGCAAACTGTTCGGCGAAAAAAATGCCGTCCCCCTCCACCGTGATGTCGATATCCAGATTCGCCACACCCAATAGCAGGTCGCGCACGAATCCGCCGATTGCATACACCGCCAGTCCCAATTCATCGCCGATGGTCCCCAGGTCGTGTAGGAGCTTACAGGCGGCCGCGGGAAGCCGCTTGCCCAGCAGGCCGGCTATAGAGCGGTTTTTTGGGGAAAAGCTGAGGGCTTCCACATCGTACAGCGCCCCCGGTTCGCCCCGGCGACCACCGTACATATGGCGTAACAAGTCCGTGCGCGTCACTGCTCCGGCAAGCTCCTCCCCCCTGAATACCGGCACGAAGCGGCGGTTGCCCTCCACCATATATTCCTGAATGTCGACGATGGGGGTGGTGGGAGCAGCCCGCATGAATTCTGTGTGCATAAAGTCGGTGGCCGGAGCGGCCCCCAGGTTGTGGTAGAGCGCCTTCTCCACGATCTTGCGGGAGATGATCCCGATCATCCGTTCTTCGGACACAACCGGCATGGCGTTACAGTTGTAGCGGGTCAAAAGGTCCCGGGCTTCGGCGATGGTAACATCGTCCGACATGGTCTTGACTGGGGCGGACATGATATCCCCGGCGCAGAATCGGGGGCTGACCTCGATCCGCAGTTGTTCATCCAGACGTTGCAGCACGTGCTGCAACGTCTGGTCCCGGACCACGGCCGATGCGGCGGTTGCGTGGCCTCCCCCGTGGAAACGACGCAGGATATCCCCCACGTTCACCTCCAGGATGCGGCTGCGCGCCACCAGATAGACGCGGCTCTCCATGGAGACCACCACAAAGAGGGTATCCAGATTCTCCATGTCCCGCATCAGGTGGGCAAGGGCGGCGATGTCACCCACATACCGATCACTCGTGGCGTGGGCGATGGAAATATTGACCCCGTTGATTGCCGTGGTCTTGAGTGTGGCCAGCAGCCGTTTCAGGAGTTCCATCTGCTGGCTGCTCAACTCTTGGGAGAGGGCCTCGGCCACCACGTTCACCCGTGCGCCCCGTTCCATGAGCCAGGCTGCCACGCGATAGTCGTCCCGTGTGGTCGAGGCAAACAGCAGCCGACCGGTGTCCTCATGGATGCCGAGCATGATCAGCGTGGCCTCTTCCGGCGTAAGCTCTACACCCTGTTCCATCAGGAGCCCGCCCAGGATGGTGGATGACGAGCCGCAGGTGCAGATCATGCCGCCGGTCGGCCGGATGCTCTGTTCCGTAATCGGGTGATGGTCATAAATATGGATTTCAAGGCCGGGACGCTCCAAGAGGGTTGCAAAACGGCCGATGCGTCCTCCATGCTGACAATCGACGACAATCAGCCGGGTAACAGCATCCAGGTCGATATCTTTGGCGCGAACGACACCGGGAAGATACTCGGGACGGACGCCCAGAAAATCGCGCACCGCCTTTTCCTGGGAGCCGGGAAAGGCGATCAGGGCGCCGGGGTAAAGCCGGGCCGCGGCGACCATGGCGCCCAGACAGTCGAAATCGGCATTGGTGTGGGTGGTTATGACGTCCATTAACGCTCCATCCCCCGAAGATGTGGTATCGCTTGGGAGTCGTATCTCCGCAAGTATACACGCTGTTTATCCAGTTAGACATACTGTTTTGCATTCGCGGCCAATCTGCGCGGCCAGTGCGTTTACTTCATCCTTTGTAATACCGGTCTTTAGCCTTCCGGCGGCGCCTCCACCGCGGAACCCGGTGGGGGCGTTGCAAAGGGTTGCCTGAAACACGACGTAATGGTATTGTGTCGCTCGTTTCGGACCGATCGCAAGGGAGATATATACTATGGCGCTTCACGAAAATCTGAAATCATTGGGAGCCGGGGCGACGGCCTACCGCTACGACCAACCCGACGCCGGGCTTCTGGAATCATTCCCCAGCCCTTTTGCCCAACCGGACATGAATCCGGCCGGGGCCGTGGGCACGTTGCACATCGAATGCCCGGAGTTCACCTGCCTCTGCCCCATGACCGGCCAGCCGGACTTCGCCAAGATCGTCATCGACTACCAGCCTGACCGGCTCTGCGTCGAGAGCAAGAGCCTCAAACTCTACCTTGGTTCCTTCCGCATGCACGGCGAATTCCACGAGGCCAGCGTCAACCGCATCTGCAACGACCTGGTCAAGCTGCTCGAACCGGCTTGGCTGACGGTGCGGGGCGAATTCACCCCCCGTGGCGGCATCCCCTTCTGGCCCACGGCCGAATACCGCAAGAAATAGCACGAAACTACGGCAAATCTGCCACGGAGACACAGAGACACAGAGACACAGAGAAAACCTGGAGTAAGGCAAACAAAGAGCAACAATCCTTATCTTAGTTTACCCCCATGATGTTATGCTTTTCTCTGTGAACCTCTGTGTCTCCGTGTCTCTGTGGCAGATGTTGATTTTGAAAGACTATTATTAACAAGGAGAATCCCATGTTCACCACATCCGACTTCAAAAAAGGGCTCGTCATCCAGTTGGACGGCGCGCCCTGCCTGATCCTTGACGTCACCTTCCAATCACCGTCGGCCCGGGGAGCCAATACCATGGTCAAGACCCGCTACCGAAACCTCATTACCTCCCAGGTTCTGGATAAGACCTTTCGTTCCGGAGATAAGGTGGACGAGGCGGACTATGGCCGCAACAAAGGCCAATTCCTCTATGCCGACGGTTCAAAGGGTGTTTTTATGGATTTGGAAACCTATGAACAGTTCGAGGTGGCCGAGGAGGAGTTCGAAACGCTGGCCAACTACCTGCTGGAGGGCACCGAGGTTGTGTTGGGGCTCTTCGAAGGGCGGCTGGTCAATGTGGAGTTACCCATGACTGTAGAGCTGACCGTCACGGAGACCGCGCCAGCGCTTAAGAACGCCACCGCCACGGCCCAAACCAAGGAGGCCCTCCTGGAGACCGGGCTCAGGTTGCAGGTCCCGCCGTACCTGGAAACCGGAGAAAAAATCAAGGTGGATACCCGCGACGGCAGGTTCATTTCGCGAGCGTAACATCCGGGAAAAAGCGTCACATCAAGCGGCTCCGGAGACCTTACGCAGGATTCCGTCGGCCGCTTTTGCGTTCAAAAGGAGTTCCGTCCCGGAACGCCCAAGAGGCATCCGCAGGCGAGCAGATAGCCGTAGCAGAGTCCCAGCATGTCGGCCACCCCGCCCATGGTAAGATTCATCCTGACATACTCCCTGTTAAGAGCATAAAGAAACGGTTCGCAATCCTCCCCCAAGTCGATGATCCGTTCGAGGTGCCGACCATCCCTCCTGATACGAGAAAGGCCCATGGTGCCACAGCGGTGGAGTGTGGTGGTGTCGTCCACGCATTGCATCAGGCGAGCCAGCATGACAAACGAGGCGATCTTGGGGTGGCCGTGGTGCTCAAGAGCCGTGAGGTACACCGGGACCGCCTCGTCAAAAAGTGCGGGCAGACCGTTCAAGGTCTCCCTCACGATCCCACCCGCGCCGTATCGAACCCTCTGCCGTCGCCCATGGGTGTCCTGTTCCCCCTGGGCGTCAAAGAACTCCCACGCCAGGGCGGCAACCCATTCCCGCAGGCCCTGTTCATCTTCAGATCGCGCATGCCAGCGCGCCACGAGCAACAGACCGCTCAAGAAGAGGAACCCCTTGTGGGTGTTGGTGCCCAGGTCGTTGAGCATGGTCTGTTCGGCCCGCCTGCCAATGGCGGCCTGACGGGTGAAGTCCTCGCCGGAGGCAAGGGAGCCGCACAGTTGGTGGAGATAGCCGGCAATAATCCGGATCGAGCCTTCCATTGTGGCTAAGGACAGGTCGTGGTGGGAACCGCAATCCTCCATGTCCACCAGGCCCGGCTTGGGGGTCATGTACAACTCCATGGCAACCCCCTTGACCAAAAACATGGCCCACTGTTCAATCTCTGAAATTCGCGAGGAGATCATCCGTACTTTTCACCACCATCACATTATCCTCAGGCATTGTTCATGAACATACCAAAGTTTGCCCACCTGTCCAGTATGCTTGCGGTATACAAGCTGTATACAAACGAGGAGGTGGCACATGGTGAAAGCAAGACGTTCTGGGAATATACCGGTCCCTCTGGTAAACAGAAAGTCAAAAGTTCTTGACAGCCTCGACACACTTCCGTAGTATTAGCTCCTCCACGGGCCTATAGCTCAGTTGGCTAGAGCCACCGGCTCATAACCGGTTGGTCCCAGGTTCGAGTCCTGGTGGGCCCACCATTTCACTTACAAGGAAAATGCGCCGGATGCCGGCAAGACTACTACGAACGGGACGCCCCGTACCATCAATTTCTCAAGAGTGCACACCGCAGGGTTGCACTCTTTTTGTTTGTACGCCATGAATACACCAAAACTCTCGGATATACTTGGAATAATTAATAAAATTGCCCCTCCGGATTTGGCTGAATCATGGGACAACTCGGGATTGCAGGTCGGAGACCCGGATGCCGCAATAGAGCGTATCATGGTCGCGCTTGACGCCACTCCGGCCGTCATGGAAGCAGCCCAAAACGCATCCTGCCAACTGCTCGTCACTCACCACCCCCTGCTGTTCAAGCCCCTGAAGAACCTTTCAACCGCCACCCCGCAAGGAAAACTCGTGCATGCCGCCATCAAGGCCAATCTGGCGGTTATCAGCATTCATACCAGCTACGACACGGCTGACGGAGGTTTGAACGACCTGCTGGCCGCACGCCTGGGAGTCTCCGGCTGCCGGCCACTCCAGGTCGCGTGCGGCCGAGAGTTGTGCAAACTGACGGTCTTCGTGCCAAACGACCATCTCGACCGGGTCCGCACAGCGCTGTTTCCCTGGGCCGAAACGCTGGGCAACTACCGCGATTGCTCCTTTAGCGCGTCCGGTGAGGGCACCTTTACCCCGCTGGCCGGGGCAACGCCCTTCATCGGCGCCGTGGGAAACCGGGAACAGGTTTCCGAACAACGCCTGGAACTGCTCATGGACCGCCGCAATCTGCCGCGGGCCATAAGAGCCCTTCTGGCCGCCCACCCTTACGAGGAACCGGCCTTTGACATCTATCCCCTGCTCAACGAGGGCAAGCCACTCGGACTGGGCAGAGTCGGCTCCCTGGCGGAGCCGACCGACTTGGCCGGCTATGCGGCCCGGATCAAAACAGCGCTGAATGCGCCGGGCCTTCGCTATGCCGGTGATCCCACGGCCGTGATCAAAAAAGTGGCACTGTGCAGCGGCAGCGGGGCATCGCTCTTGCGCGAGGCGGCCCGTCACGGGGCCGACGTATTGGTAACAGGCGATGTGAAATACCACGATGCCCGCGATGCCTACGACCTGGGCATCGCCGTGATCGACGCCGGACATTTTCCCAGTGAGATCATTATGGTGGACGACGTGGCCGAACGCTTAGGCCGCATGCTGTCCGAGTCGGGCTACGGAAACTGTTGCACCGTACCGTGCCGTATCGAATCCGACCCCTTGAGAGTCTGATTGACATACACAATATTTTAGTACCGGGAGGAAGCTGATTTTGAAAAAGAGACTTGAGATGTTGGAACAACTCCAGGAGATCGATTACCTGATCGACAACCTGAAAACCGCTCGAAATGGGCTGGCGGAAGAGATGAGCGGGATCGAACAGGCCCTGATCGAAGCCCGTCAGGAACTTGCCGGACTGGAAGGCCGCGTGGCACAGATCGAGCAGGAAAAAGGAGAACTGGAGATCAGCCAGGCCGCCGAGCAGGAAAACATCCGGCGCTCCGAGACCAACATGAAGGAAATCAAGACCAACAAGGAGTACCAGGCCGTTGGCCGGGAGATCGCCGCTGCCCGCAAGCAAGCTGCGGAGATTGAAGAGCAAACGCTGCAGAAGATAGGCCAGATCGAAGAGTTGAATACGGAGATCGCCAACCGCAGAGAAATTCTTGCCGAGTTGGAACAGAACACCTCTCAGCGCCGTGACGAGAAGCAGGCCGAGATCGACAAGGTCCAGCAGGACATCGATACCGACGCCGCCCGGCGCGAGGCCATCACCAAGGAGTTGCCGACCAGTCTGGTCAAGCGCTACGACGCTCTTCGCCAGCAGCGTCGCGGCCAAGCGGTCGCAGTTGCCCGTGACGGCTACTGCCTGGGCTGCAACATGAATCTCCCCCCCCAACTCTACAACAGCCTCTTTAAGGGCGACGAACTGATCAGTTGCCCGCACTGCCAGCGGGTGTTGATCCTGAAACTGCAACCCGCGGTTCAGTAGCCAAAGCGTCGCCGAAGCAATAAGGGCTTTGTCCACCACCGTGGACAAGGCAGCAGTTTGGTTGAAGCAGGACAGATGGCCGCTCTTGTTTACAAGGGAGGAAAGTCCGGGCTCCATAGGGCATGACGCTGGATAACGTCCAGCGGGGGCGACCCCAGGGCAGAGTGCCACAGAGAGAAGTCCGCCTGCCACGGCAGGTAAGGGTGAAAGGGTGAGGTAAGAGCTCACCGGGTCCGACGGCGACGCCGGATGCCAGGTAAACCCCGTCAGGAGCAAGGCCAAATAGGGAGGCGTTAAGGGCGGCCCGCCCGTGCCTCCGGGTTGGCTGCTTGAGGCTGCCGGTAACGGCAGTCCCAGATGAATGACCATCGCCCGGCGAGGGGTAACCCGACCCGGGAACAGAACCCGGCTTATGGACTGCTTCAACCAAAATTTTCACAAGAGATGCAGATGAACGACCAAAAGGCGTGGGAGCGGGGAGTGTGGCTCATGGAGGATATACACGGCCGGCTTCCTCGCCACGCACGACAACAACTCGGGGACCTGCTCGCAGACTACCGGCGGTACAAGTGGGAGATGCTGGCCCTGACCCTGACGGCAGGCAGCGCCGCAGTCTGCCGCGACTGCGGCGGGCAATGCTGTCAGAACGGGAAATACCGCTTCAGCGGACTGGACCTGCTGGCCCTGCTTGACCGGCAGGTATCGGCGCCGACGCCCGATTTCTCCCGGAAACCGTTCTGTCCCTACGGCGATGCCGACGGGTGCCGCATGGAGCCACTCTTCCGACCGCTTGACTGTGTGCTCTTCATCTGCACGGCTGTCGAAGCCCGATTGAAAAATACGGTAATAAACTCGCTGGCCTCTTTGGAACAGAAACTGCGCTGCAACGTGAAACAAGCAGAAATCCTGTTGGAAAGACCGCTCGGCCAGCCGCTCCTGCTGTTGGCCGAACATCCCGTCGACACGCCGGAAGTTATTTCTTGAAACTTGAATATTACGAGGACACGCCATGGTCACCACCCACGATATCGTCCTGATCCACGTTGACAATAAGCCGGGCTTCTACGCCCGCATCGAGGACCTCACCACCGACGTAAAGCCGGGATGGTGGCAGGCACGCCTGATGGTGTTCACCTTCCCGCTCCAGATGTTTACCTGGATACTGGACGAGTCCCAACTCGACGGCGCCCCCTTCACCATGGGCGGCACCCCCATCCGCATGGAGAGGATCGTCTCTCCGGTGGAGCAGGAACGCATCCAGCAAGAGCAGGGGGAAAAGGAGCAGCGGGAGCACTCCGGTCGGCATCCCGGCAACCCTAAGGTCATCTCGCTTTCGGAGCGCCGGAAGAAGTAGGGATTCCGACATATTTGCAACAAAAAACCTCCCCCGTTTCAGGGGGAGGTTTTTTGTTGCAAAAACCTTTACAACTTCACGTTTTATCTTGACATAGCCGTTGACCGCCGCTATAAATTTCCCATAGTGTGGAAAAAAGTGGAATCAGGTGGAAGATGGGTGATGCAATCGACATTTTCGGGGGGGAAACTCCGAGCACCATCGACGGCAAGGGGAGGACCTGCATCCCGGCTAAATTCAGGGATGCGCTCGCCAGCCTGTCGGAGGATGCGCGCTTCATCATCACCAAATCATCCCCTGTGGACCTGGGCGACGGCACCTTTGGGCGCGGCCTTTCCGTGTATCCCTTGGATGCCTGGTCCGGGATAAAAAAGAAGATCCTTGCCAATGAGGGCGGCTTCACGTCGGCCCAGTTGAACAGCATAAAGCGGCAGATCATCAACCCGGCGGAGGAGTGTACCGCCGACAAGCTCGGCCGGGTACTAATCCCCTCATCCCTGCGTCTGCACGCCGAATTGGAGAGGGATATCTGGTTTGTCGGCATGGGTCAGCGCTTCGATATCTGGAGTAAGGGGACCTACAGTCGCATCAATACGCAGGACGAGAAAAACTTCCCGCTGGATTCGGAAGCTCTCGCCGCCATGGGCGTCTAGATGGTCTCCTTCCATCACCTGTCGGTCATGCCGGACGAGGTCATTGCACTCCTGCAACCCCGACCGGGCGGGATCTATCTGGACGGAACCCTGGGGGGCGGAGGACACACGGAGCTGATTGCCGAGCGATGCAGCGCCGATAACGGGATGGTGATCGGGATCGATCAGGACCGGGAAGCGCTGGAGGCTGCCGGCCTCAGGCTGGCCGGGTTCGGTTCCGCGGTCCGCTTGGTCCACGGCAACTTCGCCAACCTCGACCGGCATCTCGATACCCAGGGTATTACCTCACTGGACGGGTTCATCCTCGATTTGGGGGTTTCCTCCCACCAGTTGGACAGCGGGGAACGCGGCTTCAGTTTTCAGCAGGATGCCCCTCTGGACATGCGCATGGACTCAAGGGGCACGGAAACCGCCGCCGATCTGGTTAACGAACTGCCGGAGCAGGAACTGGAACGGATCATCCGGGACTATGGCGAGGAGCGTTGGGCAAAAAGGGTCGCTGCATTCATCGTCAAGGCCCGTGGCGAACAGGCGATCCTTACCACGCTGCAATTGACGGACGTCATCAAGGGGGCTATTCCACGGGCCAAGTGGGAGGAGCGCATCCATCCCGCCACCCGCACCTTCCAAGCCCTGCGGATTGCCGTCAACAGGGAACTGGAAAGTCTGGAACAAGGACTGCGGGCCGCCCTCGACCGCTTGAAACCGGGCGGGCGCGGGGTGGTTATTTCGTTTCACTCGCTGGAAGACCGGATCGTCAAACACATCTTCCGGGAGTACGCCACCGGCTGCATCTGCCCGCGCCAACTCCCGGTCTGCATCTGCGGGCAGAAACCGCGGGTGAAGGTACTGACCAACCGGCCGGTAACAGCCACGGAAACCGAAATTTCCCGGAATCCGCGGGCGCGGAGTGCCAAGTTGCGGGGCGTAGAGAAAATAGCACTATCCAGTTAGCGCACGTGTTTTAGGACGCCCGTTTTGAGCAGGTGGCCCAGGAGAGTTTTCAGATACAGGATTTACGGAGGTACCGCATGGCACAGGCAAGAACCGAATACGGCAAGGTCGTCGCACCGCGTCCCCTGACCGGGGCCGAACTGGTCACCCAGCGGGTGGACATGTTCAAATTCCTGATGATCTGCATGATCCTTTTCACAATCGTCTCGGTCTTTCATGTCTGGTCACGCTGCAAGCTGATCGACCTGAATCTGCGCATATCCGAGACAAACCGCCAGCTCAAGGATGCAGAACAGGAAGAGAAGCGGCTCAAACTTGAGGCGGCGTCCCTCAAAACCCCGGCCCGCATCGAAACCATCGCCAAGAGCGACCTGGCCATGGGCCTGCCCACAGAGCAGCAGGTGATCGTCGTAAAATGAGGGATGACCGGGAAAAATGGGCGCGCGTCCGGATCGTCATGATCGGGACCATATTCGGCCTGTTGTTCCTGAGCGTCACCGGACGAGCGTTCTATCTCCAGATACTCCAGCACGAGGAGTTGGTCAAGAAGGCAGAGCGGCAGCACCAGCATATCGTGCAACTCACCCCAGGGCGAGGCGTCATCATGGACCGCAATGGCACTCCTCTGGCTGTGTCGGTGGATATGGACTCATGCTATGCCGAACCGCGCCGCATCAAGGATATGGACGGAACGGCCGGTGTGCTGGCGCCGTTTCTCGGAACATCAAAACAGGAACTACTCAAGAAACTGAACAACGACAGAGGGTTTGTCTGGATCGAGCGTCGCCTGACGCCAGAGGTCGCGGCCCGCATCAAGAACCTCAAGTTGACTGGCATCGGGTTTGTCTCCGAATCGAAGCGTTTTTATCCCAATTGCGAGGTTGCCTCCCATGTGGTCGGATTTACCGGCGTGGACCCGGTCGGATTGGAAGGAGTTGAGCGCAAGTACGATTCCGTCATTCTGGGCAACACCGGCTACATGGTAACCGAGCGCGACGCCTTGGGGCGCGACATAGCCCTCATGGATACCGTCATCAAAAATTCTTCGCCGGGCAAGAACATCGTTCTTACTCTGGACAAGAACATCGAATACATCGCCGAAAAGGAACTGGCCAAGGCGGTTACGGAGAGCGGCGCTAAAAATGGCATGGCCGTGGTCATGGAGTCGGATACGGGCAGGATCCTCGCCATGGCCAATTATCCAACCTTCAACCCCAATGCCTATTCCCATTATCCCCAAGCTCTGCTGCGCAACCGTGCCGTGAGCGACAGCTTCGAGCCCGGTTCAACCTTCAAGATATTCTTGATCTCCGCGGCGTTGGAAGAGAAGGTCGTCAGGCCAACCGATGCCATAAACTGCGAGAACGGCCGCTATATCATCGCCGACCGGACCATACACGATACCCACAGTTTTGCCCGGCTGTCCGTAAGCGATGTCCTCAAGTATTCGAGTAACATCGGTGCTGCCAAGATCGGCTTCAAACTGGGGGATGAACGTCTTTTCCGCTACCTGAGGAATTTCGGATTCGGAGAGCGCACCGGCGTGGACCTTCCGGGAGAATCCCCCGGCAACCTTCGGGACAAGCGGCGCTGGTACGGGGTAGATCTGGCCACCATCTCCTTCGGCCAGGGGGTCTCGGCCTCGGCCATCCAGTTGACCAGTGCGGTTTCCGCCGTTGCCAACGGCGGCACACTCTTCAAACCGTACATTGTGGAACGAATTCTGGATGACAGCGGCCGCGAGGTCCAAAAATTCGAACCTCAGGCGGTGCGCCGCGTGATCTCCGCGGATACGGCACGTAAGGTCACCAAGATGATGGAAAGCGTCACCAGTGAGGGGGGTACCGGCCTCAACGCCGCCATCGACGGTTTTCTCGTGGCCGGCAAGACCGGTACAGCCCAGAAAGCGGACCCGGTGACCCATGGTTATTCCGCTACCCGGAGGACCGCCTCCTTTATCGGTTTCGTGCCGGCTGATAAGCCCAAATTAACTATCCTGGTGGTGGTAGACGAACCGAAGACCAGCCCCTACGGCGGCGTTGTGGCGGCTCCGGCCTTCCGCTCCATCGCCGTGAATGCGTTGGCCTACCTGAAGATCATGCCCAAGGGGGAGGTCGGCAAAACACCCAGGACCATTGAGGTCCAAGCCCCCCCTCCAAAGGCGGTTGCCATGTCGGAGGGAGATGCCCTGGATGCGGCCACCGGTGTCGCCGTCATGCCGGATTTCAGGGGCATGAGCATGCGCCAGGTCATGCAGGTGATGGAGAAGCGCGGCATCAATATCAAGTTGATGGGAAGCGGGCGGGCTGTGGAACAGAATCCGCCTCCCGGCCAGACGATTCGGGGAGCAGACGAGGTCTGGATCAAATTTACGCCTTCCGCTTGATCGTCACAACCTGTACCTGTCGGCAGGTTGTGTCATTTTTTGGAGAATAGCATGATACTTTCCCACATCATCGCCTCGGTACCTGACGCAGAACTCCACGGCAGCGGAGCGACCGAGATCACTGCCTTGAGTTGCGACTCGCGTCAGATCAAGCCTGGCACGATTTTCTTTGCACTACGAGGCGTGGCGGCCGATGGTCACCGTTTCATCCCACAGGCGGTTGAGGCCGGCGCCTCCGCGGTGGTGCTGGAAGATACCGCCTGCGCCCCTACCTGCATCCCCTGGGTCATGGTAACGGACGGCCGTCCCGCCATGGCCCGCATGGCGGCGGCGTTCTACGGCGACCCCACCGCGGACCGGCCGCTCATCGGCATTACCGGCACGAACGGCAAGACAACAACAACCTACCTGATCGAGGCGGTCTTGGGGGCGGCGGGCCTGCCGGCAGCGGTGCTCGGCACCATCAGCTACCGCTTCGGCGCAACCACCATCGTGGCCTCCCATACCACGCCCGAATCCACTGAATTACAGGCCGCTTTCCGCCAATTGGCCGATGCCGGCGCCAAAGCCTTCGTGATGGAGGTTTCATCCCACGCCCTGGAGCAGAAACGGGCCGATGGCTGTCATTTCGATGTGGGGATCTTTAGCAACCTGACCCGCGACCATTTGGATTATCACGGCAGCATGGAGCAGTACCTGCACGCCAAGCAGCGCCTCTTTACCGAATTGTTGCAGCCAACCGCGGCCAAACCGCGCCGCAGGGCCGTGATCAACCTAGATGACGACTATGGCCCCCAGATAGCTGAACGAGCCGCCTGCCCTGTGATCGGTTACGGGATAGATCATCCCGGCGACGTGCGGCCGGTGGAAGTGGCCATCACCGTCAACGGGATCAGCGGGACCCTGAAGACACCCAAGGGTGAATTTCCATTTACCTCCAAACTGCTGGGACGCTTCAACCTTTCCAACATCCTGGCGGCCGTGGCAGCCGGCATCGCGCTAGACCTGCCGCTCACAGCCATCAAAGCCGGCATCGAGGGACACGCCACAGTTCCGGGCCGCATGGAGCGGGTTGACAATAACTTCGGCATCACCTGTCTGGTTGACTACGCCCATACCGGCGACGCCCTGCATAACGTACTTGCAACCCTGAAAGAGATAGCGACCGCCCGCATCATTACCGTCTTCGGCTGCGGCGGAGACCGCGATCCGGGAAAACGCCCCATCATGGGGAAGATCGCCGCGGAGATGAGCGACCTGGCCATCGCCACCTCGGACAACCCCCGGACCGAGGACCCGCTCGCCATACTTGCCCAAGTCAGGGCCGGCATCACGCCACTCAACATACGGGAATATACACACGGGGAGCTGGCGGCCCAGGCGACATTCGACGAGAAGGGCTTCGTCATGTTGGAAAACCGCCGTGAAGCAATCCGTCTGGCAGCAAGCATGGCGCAGCCGGGAGACATCCTACTCCTGGCCGGGAAGGGTCATGAGGATTACCAGATCATCGGTACGACCAAACACCACTTTGACGACCGCGAGGAGGCCGCCGCGGCATTCGGGGAGAAAACAGCCTAGATGTTTACCGTAGCAGAGATAGCCGCCGCTACCGGTGGCCGCGTCGCGGGCAGCAGGGAAGGCAGCGTAACTGCCGTGTCCACCGATTCGCGTAGCGTTGCGCCGGGCGAGCTGTTCGTGCCGCTCAGGGGGGACCGCTTCGATGGTCACGACTTTATCGTTGAAGTAACCGCTAAAGGCATAACCACGGTACTGGCCGAAGAAAAATGGTTTGCCCATCATGCGCTCCCGGCCGGGTGCACCGGCGTTGTTGTCAAGGAGACACTGCGGGCGCTGGGCGATCTGGCCGCGGCCTACCGGCAGCGCTTCGACATACCGGTTATCGCCGTGACCGGCAGCAACGGCAAAACCACCACCAAGGAAATGCTGGCCACCATACTGGAAAAGACCGGACCGGGTCTGAAAACCGAGGGAAACCTCAACAACCTGATCGGCGTGCCCCAAATGCTGTTTCGCCTGAGGCCGGAACACCAATGGGCGGTACTGGAGATGGGCATGAGCGAACCGGGCGAGATCGACCGCTTGGCCGAAATCGCCCGGCCCCGTACCGGCATCGTGTTGAATGCCCTGCCGGCGCACCTGCAGAGCATGGGCACGGTCGAGGCCGTGGCCAGCGCCAAGGGAGAACTGCTCCACCGCGTCAGCGACGGCGGTCTGGCTGTGGTAAACGGCGACGATTCCCGGGTCAGCAGCCTGGGGCAGAACGCTTCGGCCCGGCGCATCAGCTTCGGCATCAGCCGTGGGGAAGTACGGGCCAAGGAGATCGAGCACCTGGGACTGGAAGGGGAATCATTCCAGATTGTCACTCCCAAGGGGGAGATTCAGGTGCATCTCAGGGCATTCGGCCTGCACAACGTCTCAAACGCCCTGGCAGCCACAGCGGCCTTGCTGGACAGCGTGCCGCTTGCCATCATCAAGGAAGGACTCGCCGCATTCAGACCGTACAGAGGGCGTTTCCAACTGGAGCAGGTCGGAGAGGTCACCCTGGTGGACGACAGCTACAATGCCAATCCGGCCTCCATGAAAGCGGCCCTGGAAACACTGGTTCAGATTGCCCCCGCGGGACACCGGGTCGCCATACTGGGGGACATGCTGGAGTTGGGCGAACACGAAGCCGAGGCCCACGAGGGGGTCGGTGCGGTCGCAGGGCGAAACGTGGACCGGCTCTTTCTGCTCGGCAGCCTGATGAGCCGTCATGCCGCCCAGGCAGCCATCCAGGCAGGTCTGGCACCCGACTCGGTCCGGTGCGGCCAAGGCCACGACGAGCTCGGCGCACTGGTGATACAATCCCTTCTGCCCGGCGATGTGGTTGTTCTCAAGGGCTCCCGGGGCATGGCCATGGAACGGACGGCAACTATCCTGAGGCAATACCTGTCACAGAAAGAAAAAGGATAAACCATGCTCTATCACATCTTTTACCCGTTGGCGGCCAACGTAAAATTATTCAATATATTCAGATACCTGACCTTCCGCACCATCTATGCCATGATCACGGCGCTGGTGGTCTGCTTCGTGCTCGGTCCCTGGATCATCCGCAAGCTTGAGAGTCTGCAGGCCCGCCAGGTGATCCGTACCGACGGCCCGGAGTCCCATCTGCAAAAACAGGGCACCCCCACCATGGGTGGGGTGATGATCCTGTCCGCCATCGTCATCCCGACACTCTTGTGGGCCGACCTATCCAACCAGTATATCTGGGCGGCCCTGTTCATCACCATTGGCTACGGAGTGATTGGATTCGTGGACGATTACAAGAAGGTGGTGGAGAAGAATACCAAGGGGCTTTCGCCTCGCCAGAAGATGTTCTGGCAGGTGCTCTTGGCCGGAGCGGTGGCCGTGTTCCTGTTCCTTAAACCGGGCTTCAACGAGGAACTCTACTTCCCCTTCTTCAAACGTTTCCACCCCGACCTGTGGATATACTTCATCCCGTTCGTGACCATCGTGATTGTGGGCGCCAGTAATGCCGTCAACCTGACCGATGGCCTGGACGGCCTGGCCATCGGTCCGGTGGCCATCAATGCCGCCACCTACATGCTCTTTGCCTATATTGCCGGTCACGCCACCCTATCGGCCTACCTGCAGGTCCCCCGGGTGCCGGGGGCGGGCGAGTTGGCCGTCATGTGCGGCGCCATGGTGGGCGCCGGCCTCGGCTTTCTCTGGTACAACTCCTACCCGGCCGAGGTCTTTATGGGCGATGTGGGCTCCCTGTCTCTAGGCGGCACTCTGGGCGTCATCGCCGTGCTGACCAAGCAGGAAATCCTGCTGGTGATCGTGGGGGGTGTATTCGTGGTCGAAGCGTTGTCAGTCATCTTCCAGGTCGGCTCCTACAAATACCGGGGAAAACGCATCTTCCGCATGGCGCCGATCCACCACCATTTTGAGTTGAAAGGGGTAGCGGAACCCAAGATCATTGTGCGCTTCTGGATCATCACCATCATCCTGGCGCTGGTGGCGATCTCGACGTTGAAGATGCGCTAGATTCAATTCAACTTTGCCACGGAGCCACAGAGGCGCAGAGAAATGCACGGGAAAGCCCTCTGTTGAACACATGATAGCTTATGTTGAGATGAACGAATTACTATCAGCGTTTAAGAGACAAGAAGAACATAGACTTATAAAATGACTTGTTCCGAGCCTCTGTGGCTCCGTAGTAAAATGAAGGTTTAACTATGGAACTGAACAATAAAAATATTCTCGTCGTCGGCCTAGCCAAAACCGGCGTGGCCTGCGCCCGTTTTCTGGCCGGGAGAGGTGCCCGCGTCACCGTGACCGACATGCACGATGAGGCGGTTCTGCTTCCCCAACTGGCACAGTTGGCGGCCTGGAATATCAGGAAAGTGCTGGGACGCCATGATGAGGGTGACTTCACCGGCGCAGACCTGATAGTGGTCTCCCCCGGCGTCCCCCAGGACCACCCCCTGCTGGTGAAGGCCAAGGCCGCTGATCGGGAGATCGTCAGCGAGATCGAACTGGCCGCGCGTTTCATCGACGTACCGTTGGTGGCCATCACCGGAACCAACGGCAAGACCACCACCACGACCCTGGCCGGCGAAATCTTCAAGGCCAACGGCTACCGTACCTTTGTGGGTGGGAATATCGGCAACCCGCTGATCGAGCTGCTAGAGTCGGGCGAGCTGGTGGACCAGGTCGTTGCGGAAATCAGTTCGTTCCAACTGGAATGGATCACCGCCTTTCGTCCCCAGGTGGCGGTCCTCCTGAACTTGAGCGAGGACCACCTGGACCGCTATGCTGACTATCAGGAGTATATCGACGCCAAGCTACGCATCTTCAAAAATCAGGATGAGTCGAACTTTGCCGTGGTCAACCGGGATGATGAGTTGGTCTGGAAATACGCCCAAGGGCTGAAGGCACAGTTATTCCCCTTCAGTCGCAGGCAGGAGTTGGCGGAAGGGATATTCCACAGGGACGGCGTAATCGTCTACCGCCACAATGGCCGGGAAGAGTGCTTCCCCACCAACGCCATACGCCTCCAGGGGGTACACAATCTGGAAAACATTATGGCCGCCCTGGCCTGTGCACTGCTCTCGGGCTGCCGCCCGGACGACAGCTTCGAAGCCGTGCAGGGATTCACGGCGCTGCATCACCGCATGGAGTTCGTAGCAGAGGTGAACGGTGTCCGCTACTACGAGGACAGCAAAGCCACCAATGTGGGCAGCGTGGAGAAGGCCTTGGAGAGCTTCGATAATATCACCCTGATCGCGGGAGGCAAGGACAAGGGAGGTTCCTATACCCCCCTGGCGCTCTTGGTGAAGGAGCGGGTACGGCATCTGGTCCTGATCGGCGAGGCCGCCGGCCGCATGCAGGCCGAACTGGGGCACCTGACCGATACCCGCCTGGCTACAACGCTGGAGGAGGCGGTGACTCTGGCGGGCCACATCACGGAGCCGGGTGGAATCGTCCTCATGTCACCGGCCTGCTCCAGCTTCGACATGTTCCGCGACTACGAGGAGCGGGCAGAACGGTATATTGCCGCGGTGAAGAGGCTCTAACATGTTCAAGAAACTCGACGAATACGACCTCGTGATCATGTTGATGGCCATTGCTCTGACCTGCTTCGGGGTGGTCATGGTCTATTCGGCGTCGTCGGTTATGGCTGCAAAGCGGTTCCACGACGGCTTCTTCTTTCTCAAGCGCCAGGGGCTGTTCGCCCTTTTGGGTTTTGGCATCATGCTGCTAGTGATGCGGGTCGATTACCACACATGGAAACGGGTGGCCGTGCCGGGGCTCCTGCTTTGCCTGGTACTACTCGCTCTGGTGCTGATACCGGGCATCGGCGGCAAGGCAGGCGGCTCGTCACGCTGGATCAAACTGCCCGGCTTCAACCTGCAACCGTCGGAGATGGCCAAGCTGGCCCTGATCATGTACATGGCCTATTCCCTGGACAAAAAGCAGGACAAGGTCAAATCCCTGACTGCCGGTTTCATCCCCTACATGATTGTGCTCGTGTTCCTGATCGGCTTCCTGGTACTCCAGCCGGACCTGGGGGGTGCCCTGACCCTGGCGTTCGTAGCCATGGTGATGCTCTTTGCAGCCGGCACACGGTTGGTGTATATCTTCTCCATGCTGCTGTTGGCCATGCCGTTTCTGATGTACAAATTAAGCAGGGGCTACCATCGGGGACGCATGGAAGCGTTTCTCAACCCTTGGAGCGACCCGGAGGGGAAGGGCTTTCAGATCATCCAATCCTGGCTGGCCCTGGGGACCGGGGGTGTCTTCGGCCAGGGACTGGGCGAAGGAAAACAGAAACTGTTCTATTTGCCCGAGGCCCACACCGACTTCATCCTATCCGTAGTGGGCGAAGAGCTGGGGTTTCTAGGGGTTATGGTGATCATCGGCATGTTCTTCCTGCTGGTACAGCGCGCCATGCGCATCGCCGTGGCCGCGCCCGACACCTTCGGCCGCTTCCTGGCCCTAGGGATCGCCGTACTGTTCGGCATCGAGGCCACGGTCAACATGGGGGTCGTGACCGGCCTGCTCCCCACCAAGGGGCTGGCGCTTCCCTTTATCAGCTACGGCGGTAGTTCGCTCCTGATCAGTCTGTTCGCCGTGGGTATTCTGCTCAATATCTCCTCGGGACTGAAAATCTCGGCCATCAACCTGAAGGAGGAGCCATGAGACTGCTGATTGCCGGCGGCGGCACCGGCGGCCACCTCTTCCCCGGCATCGCCGTAGCCGAGGAATTCCTCGCTCGTGACTCGGCCAACGAGGTGCTGTTCGTCGGTACCGAGCGGGGTATCGAGGCCCGCGCCGTCCCGGCAGCAGGTTACCGGTTGGAGCTGATTTCGGCGGCGGGCATTCGCGGCAAGGGTGGCTTGAGCCAGGTCAAGGGTCTATCGATGATGCTCTACGGTTACGCTCAATCCCGCAAAATCCTGAAAAAATGGCGCCCCGACATGGTGCTGGGCGTGGGGGGCTACGCCTCGCTGCCTATGGTACTGGCGGCCCGCGGCATGCAGATACCCTGCTCCATCCACGAACAGAACGCCATCCCCGGCCTCACCAACCGCTTGCTGGCAAAATTCGCCGATCGGGTATTCATTACCCTGGACGAGTCGACCCGTTTTTTCCCCACAGATAAGACGCTCTTGACCGGCAACCCGCTGCGGCGGCAGATTCTGGACGTGGTGGCGGGACAGAATCCCCCCAATCTTGCGACTATCCCGCTTCAACAAAGCGACAGCGAGGAGAATGCACCCTTTCGCCTCTTCATCTTCGGCGGCAGCCAGGGGGCCCACGCCATCAATATGGCCATGCTCGCGGCACTGCCCCACCTGGAGCGCTATGCAGCAAGATTGGAGATTACCCACCAGACCGGCGAAAAGGATGCGGACGAGGTGGCTGCGGCATATCGCAAGCACGGTTTTAATGCTGCCGTGATGCCGTTCATCCAAGACATGGCTGCGGCATACCAGCCAGCCAACCTGGTAATCTGCCGCGCCGGGGCCACAACCATCGCCGAGGTGACAGCTTGCGGCAAGGCCTGCCTCTTCATCCCCTTTCCCCACGCGGTGGATGACCACCAGCGCAGGAATGCGGAGGCATTCCTTAAGAAGGGGGCCGGATTCATGCTGCTGGAACGGGAGTTGTCGGGGGAGCGGTTGGCCGGAATCATCCACGAGCTGGCCGAGAACCCCGAGACGGTGCGCCGCGCCGGGGCGTTAGCTTTCGGACTGGCCCGGTTGGACGCGGCTAAAATTATCGTGGACGAGATGATGAAGAAACTATAAATCGAAAAACATTAAATCTGCCAAAGAGATACGGAGACACAGAGGAAAACATAAAAGCGAAAAACGGCTGGTTTAGGTGTTTGTTTTTCCTCCATATCCCTGTAGCAAAAAGGTGTTCATTATGTACGGAAAAATTGAAAGAATCCACTTCGTCGGTATCGGCGGCATCGGCATGAGCGGCATCGCCGAGGTGCTCATCAACTTGGGCTACAAAGTGTCCGGTTCCGACCTGCGCAGTTCCGACACCACGGAACGCCTCGCCTCCCTGGGGGCCGAGATCGGCATCGGACACAAGGCCGAAAACCTGAAAAGCAGCGATGTGGTTGTGATCTCCTCGGCCGTGCATGACGACAATCCCGAGGTAGTGGAGGCCAAGCGGCTGCACGTGCCGGTCATTCCCCGGGCCGAGATGCTGGCAGAGTTGATGCGCATGAAATACGGCATCGCTATCGCCGGCACCCACGGCAAGACAACCACCACCTCCATGGCCGCCTCGATCCTGGGCCATGCCGGCATCGACCCCACCATCGTCATCGGTGGCAAACTGAACGCCATCGGTACTAACGCCCGACTCGGACAGGGGCAGTTTCTAGTAGCCGAGGCCGACGAATCGGACGGTTCCTTCCTGGTGCTCTCGCCCACAATCGCCGTGGTGACCAATATCGATGCCGACCATCTGGACCACTATTCCGGCGGCATCGACGAGATCAAGGACACCTTTGTGGAGTTCATCAACAAGGTGCCGTTCTACGGTTTGGCCGTGCTCTGCCTGGATGACAAGAACATCCGCGAAATTCTGCCGCTGGTGAAGAAGCGCTATATGACCTATGGCCTCTCCTCCCAAGCCGACATCCGCGCCACCCATGTCAGGCACGACGGTTTCAGCACCTCCTTCGTGGCCCATTACAAGGGGTACCGGCTGGGGGAGATTACCTTTCCCATGCCCGGTTCCCATAACGTGCTCAACGCCATGGCTTGCATTGCGGTGGCTCTGGAACTGGACATACCGTTTGCCGCCATCCAGGAGGGTTTCGCCGCCTTCGGCGGGGTGGGCAGACGCTTCACCGTCAAGGGAGAACCCCGCGGGATTATGGTGGTGGACGACTACGGGCACCACCCGGCCGAGATCAAGGCGACCCTGGCGGCGGCGCGCCAGGGGTGGCCGGAACGGCGCATCATCGCGGCCTTCCAGCCCCATCGCTACAGCCGTACCCACGAGCTGTTCAATGAGTTCGTCACTGCTTTCTACGACGCCGACGTGCTGGTTCTGACCGACGTGTATGCCGCCGGCGAACAGCCGATCGAAGGCGCGAACGCCGAACGGCTTTCCCAAGAGATCCGGCGCCATGGCCAGAAAGACGTCACCTATATCGCTGACCGTGAGTTGATCCCCGAACACTTGGCCGGAATCGTCAAGGAAGGGGACATCGTCATAACCCTCGGGGCCGGGAGCATCTGGCAGCAGGGTGAGGCGTTGGTCAAGCGGCTGGAGGCATGATCTGAACCTGGGGAACATCAGCATACGGGGCCAAGTGCTGTATGACGAAGCCATGAGCAAGCACACCTCTCTCAAGGTGGGAGGGACAGCCGACCTGTACGCAGAACCGGAGGACACGGACGACCTGCTGACACTGATGCGAAGTCTGAAGGAGCATCAGGCACCCTGGATGGCCATCGGCCGGGGTTACAACCTGCTGGTGCGGGACGGCGGCATTCGGGGAGCGGTAATCTCGCTGGCGCGCTTCAACCGGATCAATGAAGTGGGTGAGCGGCTGATCCGGGCTGAAGCCGGGGCGGAGAATCTGGCATTGGTGCGCTTCGCCCAGGAACGGGGCCTGGGGGGCATCGGTTACATCTCCGGCATCCCCGGCACGGTGGGGGGAGCCGTCAAGATGAATGCCGGTGCCTACGGCTCGGGGGTCCTGGAGCGGCTGGAATCCCTGACCCTTCTGTTGGGGGACACGGTTACCGAGTACCGCAGGGAGGAACTGGATTACGGCTATCGTCATCTGACATTGCCCGTAGGGGCGATCGTGCTGGCTGCCCTGTTCAGGCTCACCGAATGCGACCCGCAGGAGACCGAGGAGGAGATCCGCAAGGATACGGAACTGCGGCGTTCAAAGCACAATGTGGGTTTTCCCAGTGCCGGGTCGTTTTTCAAGAACCCTGCCGGCCAGGCCGCCTGGCGACTGATTGACCGGGCCGGCCTGCGCGGCGCCGTTGTGGGAGGAGCCCAGGTGTCGGAGATGCATAGCAATTTCCTGATCAACCGGGGTGGGGCAACGGCAGCCGACTTCCTTGAACTGGCCAAAAGGGTCAAGGATGCGGTCTTCAAAACCTCCGGCGTCGAGCTTGAGGAAGAGGTCAGGATCGTAGGAGAGGAACCATGAAAGGCAGAAGAATAGGCGTCCTGATGGGGGGACTCTCGGCGGAGCGGGAGGTGTCTCTGAACAGCGGCACCGCCGTGCACCGGGCTCTACTCGCCCAGGGGTACGATGCCGTGGCCATCGACGTCGGCCGCGACCTGGCGGCTGTACTTGAACGTGAGGAGGTCCGGGCGGCCTTCATCGCCCTGCACGGTCGCTATGGCGAAGACGGCTGCATACAAGGCCTGCTGGAGCTGATGCAAATTCCCTATACCGGTTCTGGGGTCTTGGCCAGCGCTTTGGCCATGCACAAGCTCTTCAGTAAGCAGACCTTCACAGCCAGCGGCATCCTGACGGCTCCCTTCCGCCATTTCCGGAGGGGCGAAACGGTACGGCTTGCAGAACTCCCCTTCGGCCTCCCCCTGGTGGTCAAGCCGGTGCAGGAGGGTTCTTCGGTGGGGATCTCCATCGTCAAGGAGGAGCAACAGCTGGTGCCGGCCCTTGAACTGGCCTTCCGCCACGACAACGAGATTCTGGTAGAGCAGTATATCAAGGGGCAGGAAGTGCAGGTCGGCATTCTGGAGGACCGCCCCGTCGGCGCCATCGAGATCGTCCCAAAGGGAGAATTCTACGATTACGAGGCCAAGTATACCGATGGCATGGCCGAACACATTTTCCCGGCACGCCTGGCCCCGGCATTGTACGAAAAGGCGCTGCAAACCGGCCTGGCGGCCCATCGTTCACTGGGATGCAGCGGGTACAGCCGGGTGGACCTGCTCGTCACCGCACAGGAGGAGTGTTATGTTTTGGAGGTCAACACCCTGCCCGGCATGACCGCCCTCTCGCTCCTACCGGAGATCGCCGCCAAAGGCGCCGGGCTCTCCTTTGAAGCGTTGGTGGCACGTATCATCGATTCGGCAACACTCTCAATCAAGGCAGACTGAAGATGCGCGATTTCGCAGCCTCGCCATACCACCGTAAAAAGGTGACGGCCAACAAGGTCAAGATCCAGCGTCAACCGCTGGACCTGAAGAAGTACCTGCGTCCCTTGGGCAAGGCTACCCTTGGCCTGAGCGGTGCGGCGTTGGCCTGTGCGATGTTCTTCGGCATCTACCGGGCATTTTCCTCCGCAACCTTTTTCCGCCTCAAGAATGTGGAAGTTTCAAACTCCCGCCGACTGACCCGTGACGAGATCCTGGCCATCGCCGGCGCTGAACCGGGTCGCGACCTGCTGCGCATGAACCTGAAGCTGATGGGTGAACACCTCATGCAGAACCCCTGGATCGAATCGGTCCAGATCCGGCGCTACCTCCCGGACGGCCTTTCCATCGCCGTAACCGAGCGCGAACCGCTGGCCGTGGTCAACATGGGATTCATCTATTACCTGGATACCAAGGGTAACATTTTCAAGGTACTAAACCAAGGCGACCGCTTGGACTATCCGGTGGTAACCGGCTTCAACGAAGAGGATTTGAACACCGACCCGGCGGGAACCCGGGAGGCCCTCAAGGCCACCTGCGATCTGCTCACGATTTTGCACGAAAAAGGCGCATTTATCCTTGCAGATGTATCGGAGATTCATTACGATAAGGGCTATGGATTCACCATGTTTACCTCCTCCGGCGCACTTCCGGTGAAGATCGGATCCGGCGATTTCGCCGCGAAGGTGGACCGTTTTGCCCGCATCTACCGCGAACTAATGGCCCAACGGTCCACGTTGCACTACATCGATCTCGATTACAATGACAAGATCGTGGTAAAAAAGGGCTAATAAAAATTCCCATATCAGGCAGGGGGGCGCATGTCAGCAACCAAAAGAGATAATTTGATTGTCGGTCTCGATATCGGCACTACCAAAATCTGTGCCATTGTGGGCAATGTCACAGAGGACGGCATCGACATCGTCGGCATCGGCACCAGCCCGTCCAGCGGCCTGCGCAAAGGCGTGGTAATCAACATCGAAAGCACGGTCGCCTCTATCCGCAAGGCCATCGACGAGGCAGAGCTGATGGCCGGCTGCGAGATAAAGTCGGTGTATGCCGGCATCGCCGGCGGCCACATCAAGGGGATCAACTCTCAGGGAGTGATCGCCATCAAGAACCGGGAGGTGGCCCAGGAAGACGTGCGACGGGTGATCGACGCCGCCAAGGCCATAGCCATCCCTATGGACCGTGAGGTTATCCACATCCTGCCACAGGAATTCATCATCGACGAACAAGACGGTATCCGCGAACCCCTCGGCATGAGCGGCGTACGCCTGGAGGCCAAGGTCCACATCGTCACCGGCGCCGTGGCCAGTGCCCAGAATATCGTCAAATCCTGCAACCGGGCCGGTCTGGATGTGGCTGACATCGTGCTGGAGCAGTTGGCATCCTCGGAAGCCGTTCTGTCGGCCGACGAAAAGGAATTGGGGGTCTGTCTGGTGGATATCGGCGGCGGCACTACCGACATCGCCATCTTCGCCGAAGGGGCCATCAAATATACGTCGGTGCTCTCTCTGGGGGGCAACCACCTGACCAACGACATCGCCGTCGGCCTGCGTACCCCAATGGCTGAGGCGGAAAAAATCAAGCAAAAGTACGGCTGCTGTCTCGCGGCTCTTGTGGGCAAGGACGACAAGATCGAGGTGCCCAGCGTCGGCGGCCGCAAGCCGCGTGAGTTGTCCCGCAATGTACTGTGTGAAATACTTGGCCCCCGCGTGGAAGAAATCTTCACGTTGGTAAATCGGGAGATTATAAAATCCGGACTGGAGGATTCCATTGCATCGGGTGTGGTCATCACCGGCGGTTCCAGCATCCTGGAGGGGATGCCCGAACTGGCCGAGCAGATCTTCAACCTGCCGGTGCGCCGCGGTGTGCCCCAGCGGATCGGCGGCCTGGTGGACGTGGTCAACTCGCCGGTCTACGCAACCGGCGTCGGACTAATCGTCTACGGTAGCCGCAACTTCGGCGCCCGGGAATTTCCCACCAGCAAGTCGGAGGACAGCATCTTCGGCAACGCCGTGCGGCGTATGAAAACATGGTTCAGGGAGTTTTTCTGATATATCGCCGTTAGCTCGGCACAACAGGAACCAGCTTGTTATCGGGGGGTTACGATGGCCATTTGCCTACCATTACAGCCCGCAGCTTCCGAGTGCCTTCTCTCTCGTTCCCCTCCTGTTCAGCGATACCTTCCGGGATCTCCCCGAAGTGAGTCGCGACCTCTTCAAGAGCCTAACAAACTGAATTTAAAGCCTGTTCATTATTGCGAATATTTTAATGTTTTTTCCTTTGATTCTTGCGGAAATTACGGTTACATTTCAGTGTCACTGGACAAGCAGCATCTGCCATTTATTAAGGGGGAAACACAATGTTCGAATTTGATGAAACCATTGAACAAAGTGCCGTAATCAAGGTGATTGGCGTGGGCGGCGGCGGCGGTAATGCCGTCAACACGATGATTGCCAATAACATACATAAAGTGGATTTTATCGTTGCCAATACAGATGCCCAGGCCTTGCGCCATTCCAAAGCGCCAGTCAAGGTGCAGCTTGGCGGGCAACTGACCAAAGGACTCGGAGCAGGCGCCAACCCCAACATCGGCCGTGATGCGGCCCTTGAAGACCGGGAAAAAATGACCGAAATGCTCAAAGGCGCCGACATGATCTTCATCGCCGCCGGCATGGGCGGCGGCACCGGCACCGGCGCAGCACCGGTCATTGCAGAGGCGGCCAAGGAAGCCGGAGCGCTGACCGTCGGCATCGTCACCAAGCCGTTCTCCCGTGAAGGCAAGCAGCGCATGGCAAAGGCCGAAGAGGGCATCCGCGAACTGAAGAAGCATGTGGACTCCCTGATCATTATCCCCAATGATCGACTCCTCAATATTGCCCCTCGCTCCCTCGGCATCCTGGATGCATTCAAACCATCCGATGACGTCCTGCGCCAGGCGGTTCAGGGCATTTCCGACCTGATCACCACCTCCGGCTTCATCAACGTGGACTTTGCCGACGTCAAGTCCATCATGAGCGAGCGTGGCATGGCCATGATGGGGATCGGTATCGCCAGCGGTGAAAACCGGGCCGTCGAAGCAGCCAAGTGCGCCATCTCCAGCCCGCTGCTCGAAGACATCGATGTTTCCGGCGCCAAGGGCGTTCTGGTCAACATAACCGGCTCAGCCAGCATGACCATGGACGACTTCGACGCCGTCAACAAGACCGTCCACGAAAAGGTCCACGAAGACGCCAACATCATCATCGGCGTGGTCATCGACGAGAGCCTGGGGGATGAGATCAAGGTAACCGCCATCGTCACCGGTTTCGGCGATCGCTTCGACATGGAACGGGGTCGCGACCTGCGCCACAACGTCACCCCGCTGACCGAGAAGAGCACCGTCAACAAAAAATGGCTGGACATCCCCACCCATATCCGCGACCGTCAGCAGAATGAGAGTACAACCCGCATCAGACCGGCCGTTTCCTTTATCGAGGACGACGAAGACCAGTACGATATCCCGACCTTCCTGCGGAAATCCGTGGATTAACCAGAACTTTTATGCGAAAGGGAGGTAGCGATGCCTCCCTTCCCTTCTGCCCGGCTTCTTCTTGTTCCTCCTGAAGAACCGGGTTTTTTGCACCCACGGCTCCCATTATCACACCGCTCCGATACGAAGGTTCACGCATATGGATTGGATCGGCCAAAACGTGGTTTCTGCCGTCATTATTGTTTTGAGCGTGGTTATGCTCACAGGTTCGGCCTGCGCTGCTCCCGAGATAATCACCATGAAAAACGGCGTCATGTTCAGGCACAAGGCCCACATGGCCGCGACCCACACCTGCCGGAGCTGTCATGAAGCAGTACCGGGCAAAATCGAAGGCTTCGGCAAGGAGTGGGCGCACAGGAACTGCAAGGGGTGTCACGGTGAACAAAATGCGGGGCCCTATCACTGCGCCGGCTGTCATATGAAGGTGTATGACTAGAAAGGAACTATCGTCGCGGGACCGAAAGAGAGGGAAAACGTTTCAGGAAGCGTACTCCGGGCAGTACATCATCACCAACCTGGCCCGGTTTTCCAGACAGAGCGGGCACAACTCCCCCTCATCCTGCCAGACCTCTCCTGCCAACCACTCTCCAGCTTCGGCGTATACCGAACGCTCGCCAGCCTCATCAAACTCCTTTTTGCAGATAGTGCACAGTTTCATGGCTTTCTCTCCATTGCTCGTTCGTACTCTTTCCTCAGGAGCCCTTCGTCCGCCGTCCCGATAACGCTCCAAGGGAGGATCGCACCCTCAGGGATGTCGCGACACACATACCCGTCCGTATCTATCCCGCACTGCTTGGCCGCCTTTTTGAGAGAACTCCCCGTTGCCATGGCAACCAGCATCCCCGAAAGCCGCCGGTCCCCACGGGACAGCAGGGCCTGAAGGTACGACTCCCGCAGGCTCTCCACCTTGAGGCGCACATTGGGCATGGCGCGCACGGCCGCTTCCAAAAGCTTCACCTTCCGTTCCAGAGAGACAAGCGGTTCCATGCCACACCATTGGAAGGGGGTAAACGGTTTGGGGATGAAGGGGTTGACCGACAGGCAGATCTCGCCGATCCGTTTATTCGCCCGCGCCCGCTCCAGCACCCGCTCGCGGATGGCCTCCACAAGTCGGAGCAGTTCATCCAGATCCCCATCCGTCTCCGTGGGCAGGCCGATGATGAAGTACAGTTTCAGGTTGAGGATGTCCCGGGAGATCAGCATGTCGCAGGCATCCAGGATCTGCCTCTCGCTCAGATTCTTGCGAATCAGGTCCCGCAGCCGCTGAGAGCCGCCCTCCGGCGCCAGGGAGATGGTTTTGTGGCCGCTCGCGGTCAGGGCATCCAGCATGGTGTCGTCCAACCGGTCGATGCGCAAGGACGAGACCGAAACCTTGGCCCCCTTTGCAACGATGTAACCGCACAGTCGGCCGATAGCATGATAGTCCGAGACCGCCGCCCCCACCAGCCCGACCTTGGAGCGATGCTTGAGTCCATTGTCCACCGCTGCCGCAAGGTGTTCGAAAGGCTGCTGGCGAAAGGGGCCGTAGATGAAACCCGCGCTACAGAAACGGCAGCCGCGTGGGCACCCCCGGCTCACCTCCACCAGAAACATATCGCCGAATTCAGTGTTGTTTGTCAGGATCAGCGATGAAGCCGGGCGGTGGTGTTCCAACGCAGGGCAGGCACGGGCCACCGGCAGCGGGGCGTCCGGAGCGCTGGCAAAACCGGTCGGATGGCCATCGGCATCATACTGTGGTTGATAAAGGTATGGCACATAGAAGCCGGGCCGGGCCGCCAAAGTGGACAACAGACCGGCCCTGCCCCCCCGTTGCGGCGACATGAGGCATGACACCAGGGCAGGGATGAGTTCTTCTCCCTCGCCGATGCAGACCACGTCAAGCAGGTCAGCCACCGGTTCCGGGTTGATGAAAAACGCCGCTCCCCCCGCCATGACCAAGGGATTGGCATCCGAGCGTTCTGCGGCTAAAACCGGAATACGCGCCAACTCCAGCATGAGGGGTATGTGGAGGTAATCCGGCTCGAAGGAGGTCGAAAAGGCGACTACATCGAAGTCCGCCACGGGACGCTGGCTCTCCAGGGAGAGGAGCGGTGTACCGCTACGCCGGTATTCGCCCAGATCCTCTCGGTCAGGCAGAAAAGTCCGCTCGCAGAGAATGCCGGGGGATTCCGCCAGGAGGCCGAAGATCGTCTGGAACCCCAGGCTACTCATGGCTGTTTGGTAGGAGTTGGGGTAGGCCAGGCAGACCGAGAGTTGCCCACCCCGCCCCCGCGCACCGGAGTGCAGACTGGTTTCCGCCTCCAGCAGGGCGCGCAGCTTTTGTCTGATCTTCCAGGTCATGAGGCAAGTATACAGGCGTGGCGCGGGATCAGGCAAACAAAAAGCGCCGCAGGAGGCGGCGCTTGAGGTTGTTGAAAAACAGCCATATCGCCGCCGTCCTCGAAGACCCTTTCGTGCGGCGTAGCGCTGCTACGCCTCCTCATGGCCTTCTGCGGTTGCGACGATCTGACTATTTTTGAACAACCTGAGATTTTTGCAACGGCTTGAAGCGCTGCGGGAAGCGGCGCTTTGTCATCAGGCCTTTTCCAGCTTGACCCCCACCGAACCGCCGGCTCCATGGGTCAGCAGGTTCACCTGAGCCTCACGGAAGTGGGCCGGAGCGAACAACGTACCCTCCTGTGCCTTTTCCAGCACTTTGGCCGTGAGAATGACGCTGCCGTGGGGAGAAGTGAGCTTCACCACGTTTCCGGTAACAATCCCCGCCTTGTGCGCGTCCGCAGGCGCTATCTCCACATACGCCTCACCGGCAACGGCCATATTGTTGTCCGACCAAGTGGAGAAACTGCCGTTGTGGCGCAGCGCCGGGCCGACAATGAGGCTTAGGGGATGGGCCGCGTCACGCCGGACTACTGGCGCAGGCGTTAACGGTACAAAAGTTGCCGGCTTATCGCTGAAGGCGAGGCGGTTCTTGACCCGCCCCATGCGACATCCCTCATGGTCGCACTGCTCACTGTAGAGCTCACTCAGCCGGGCGATCTCATGGTGAAGCTCTTCCACGGGCGTAGCCGCAATATTGGTTACGGGCGACACGAGATCGTAAAGCTTCATCAGGATCTCGCCATCGGTTCGGGCATCACCGGCCGGAACCACGGCGCGAGGGAAACACTGCACCCGGTTGTCCACGGTGGTGAAGGAACCGGCCTTCTCCGCCCCGCCGGCGGCAGGCAGCACGATGTGGGCCAAACGGGCGGTTTCAGTCAGGAACAGGTCCTGCACCACCAAGAGATCCAGTTTCTGAAGGGCTTTCAGGATGCGGTTGCGGTCCGGCATGAAATGCAGCGGGTCGCTTCCCATGACGTACAGCGCCCGGATGTCGCCCTTTTCTATTCCTTCGATGATCTGGAAGAGGTCCTTGCCGACCGTACCGGGAACTGCGGTCTTCCACTCCGCGCTAAAACGGGCGGCGGCATGCTCGTAGCTGTGATAGCCGGGCAGATATTCGGGGCAGACCCCCATGTCCAGCATCCCCTGGGTGTTGTTCTTCTCGTCCAGCGGATAGATTCCTGCTCCGCCCGTGCCTGCTGCACCGGTCAGGAGCGCCAGGTTGACCGTTCCGGTCACGGCGTTTGCCGCATCGGCGGAACGTATGATCTCGGCACCGTAGATGACGGCCACGCGGCCACTGGTACCAATCAGACGGGCTGCCTCGCGCAGGTCGGCCTCGCCGACGTCGCTCGCTTCGGCAATCTGATCGAAGGATATGCCGCCAAGGGCTGTGGTAAACGCGGCGAACTCCTTGGTGTCAGCGGCGATGAATTCCTTATTTTCAAACCCTTCCGCCAAGATGGCCTTGTTAAGACCAGTCACCAGCCAGGCCTCGCTGCCGGGACGGTACTGGAGAAAACTGTTGGCATAACTGTTGATCCAGGTGGCACGCGCACCGGCTACCACGACCTTGGCGTCGTTTTTGGTGGCGGCCTGGATCATCCGGTAGGCAAAACCGGCCGATTCCGACTTGAGGTCACTCCCCAGAATCACGACCGCCGAGGCCTGCTCAATGGCATCCATGGTATAAGTCCCACCGCTGTATCCGAGCATCCGCCACTGGATGAGTTGAGCCGGGAAATAGCCGAGGCGCGCCTCGGAATCGACGTTGTTGGTGCCCACGGCACCGCGCAGAAATTTTTGAAAGAGATAGCTTTCCTCGTTGGTCACCCGGGGCGATCCAATGCCGGCCACACTGGCCCCGCCGCTGACGGAGACAATATCCTTCAGCCGAGCCGCAACTGTGCCCAGAGCCTGGTCCCAGCCGGCCTTCTGCTGGTTGCCGGCGCCGTCCCTGAGGAGCGGTACGGTCAGTCTGCCGGAGGAATTGAAGGCTGCGTAGCCGAAACGGCCATTGATACACAGGTTGCCGCGATTAAACCCGTCATCGGAGCTGGTGACCCGTTCCACGCGGCCGTCGCGGGAATGGTATTCGATCTGGCAACCGGACGAGCAGAAGGCGCAGATGCTTTTAGTCACGTCGAAGGTCCAAGGACGCCCGCGAAATTTGAACGGCTTGCTGATCAGGGTGCCGGTGGGGCAAGCATTAATGCAGTTGCCGCAGAAGTCGCAATCGAGCGGATTCCCGTTCACTGTGCCGATCAGAGAGCGGTCACCGCAGTTCTTGACCTCAATGGCGTCGGCCCCCACGATCTCGTGGCAGACCTTGACGCACTTTTCGCACAGGATGCAACGGGTGGCGCAGTTTTCGATCAAGGGCCAATCGTAACTGATGGGCAAGGACTCCAACTCGGCGGTATACTCGTTCCGGTCCACCTTGAGACCGTAGCAGGTATCCTGCAAGTCGCATTCGCCCGCCGCATCGCAGACTGGACAGTCCAGCGGGTGATTTACCAGCAGCAACTCCAGCGTCTTCCTGCGGGCCTTCTCCAACTGCGGCGACATGGTAGTGACAACGATGCCGTCCTTGACCGGTGTATTGCAGGCGGTCATAAACCGGTCGACCCCCTCGATCTGTACCACACAGATTCGGCAGGCCCCGGTGGTGGAAACCTTTTTCAGCCAGCAGAGCGTCGGGATTTTGATCCCCAGCTCAGCGGCCGCATCCAGAATGGTCGTCCCTGCGGGGACCTGTATCTGCCTGCCGTCAATCGTCAGCGTAACCATACACAACTCCAGAGTTTGAATGCGATTTTTCCTATTAGTAGGCTATTGAAAAACTCAGGTTGTTAAAAAATAGTCAGATCGGCGCACTCGCAGAATGCCCCGCAGAGGCGTAGCAGCGCTACACCGCACGAAAGGGCTTTCGAGGACGGTGGCGAATGACCGTTTTTCAACGACCTCTTACACAGCCACCATGGCCATGCGGTAGCAGCGCAGACACCGGTCGGCCTCGGCTTGGGCCACGCTGTCGCTGAAGCCCAGTTCAACCTCGCTGTAGTTCTTGAGGCTGGCCCGCTCTTTACCATGGACCTCTTTCTGATGGGCACGCGCCGCAGAATCGAGCCAGGACACCTTCTCGCCCTTGTCGTACACCCCTAGATAGGTAAGCAGGTCGTCAAAGATATCATCTTCGGTGAGATAGGCCTTGCCCTCCTCAAGCCAACGCTGGATGACCCGCGCGGCACGATGAGCGTTACCGACGCAGGCCACCACCGTCAGAGGGCCGATCTCGGCATCTCCGCCGGCAAAGACGCCCTCGCAGTCGGTCATCAGCGAGCGGGAGAGCGGGTTGCCCATGCCGTCCTTGAGATCCTTTCCGGCCGCATCCTTGAGGGGCAGGTACCTGGTGACCACCGTGTTCCACTTGCTGATATCGATGCCCATGTCGGGTGGGATGAACCCCAGGTCAGCGTCCTGGCCGATGGCCGGGATGACCGTGTCGCACTCAATGACAAACTCGCTGCCCGGCATCGGTTCAGGGCGGCGGCGGCCGGATGCGTCAGGTTCTCCCAACTCCATGCGGACACACTCAACGCCGGTTACCTCATGCTTGTCGTTGGCGATGATCCGGGTGGGGAGAACCTGGAACTCGAACTTGACCCCCTCCTCGTCGGCGCCGTCCACCTCCCACACATCGGCAGGCATCTCCTTGCGGGAACGGCGATAGACTAGGTACGAATCCTCAGCTCCCTCGCGCAGGGCGACTCGGACGCAGTCGATGGCGGTATTGCCGCCCCCGACCACAACAACTTTCTTGCCCATGCCGGTCGGCTTGCCCATGTAGGCTTCCCGCAGGAAGTCGATCCCCCCCTTGAGGAAGCCCTTGTACCCCTTGTCCTCTCCCTCCACACCCATGGGCTTGGAACGGTGAGCACCAGGGGCGACGAATACGGAGTCATGCTTTTTCTTCAGGTCCGCCAGGGAAATGTCCGTGCCGACGCGGCAGTTGTAGACGATCTCGACCCCCATGGCCTGAATGATGTCGATGTCGCGCTGCAGGATCGTGCGCGGCATGCGGTAGGCCGGGATGCCGACTGCGATCATGCCGCCGCCGTACCCTTCCGGCAGTGCTTCGTAGATGGTGCAGGGGTATCCTTCCAGAGCCAGGTAATAGGCTGCGGCCAGACCTGCCGGGCCGGCGCCCACAATGCCGACCGTCTTGCTCTTCTTCGCCTTGGGTTGCATTGGGGGCAAAAGTTTGTGCAGTCGCTCGTAATCCGAGGCGGACCGTTTGAGCACCATGATATTGATGGCATCGTCCACATTTTTGCGGCGGCAGGCGGTCTCGCAGGGGTGCGGGCAGACCCGTCCGCAGACGGCCGGGAGCGGCATGTTTTCGCGGATAGTTGACAAGGAATCGGAGAAGCGGAGGTTTTTGATATCCTCGATGTACCGGGGTATATCGATGTGAGACGGACATTTATCCATGCAAGGCGCGGTGATCTTGTGAATGTACTCGTCGGCACTCTTGACCGCACGGCGCTCGTGCAGGCGGGCGACGAAGTCGGCACGGTAATGCTGCACCGCATCGAAAACCGGCACCGTCGCACTCTGGCAAAGGGTGCATTTGCAATTCCTGAGCAAGTCGGCAAGATCCCCAACCTTATCCAGGTCGGCCTCGACGGCCGTGCCGTCCAACACCCCCTTGAACAGGTCCATCAGCACCTTGGTGCCCTTCTTGCCCGGCGTGCACTTGCCGCAGCAGTACAAGGTCTGGACACGCTTCATGTATTCGGCCGTCATGGCCGGTACATCGACGTCCTTGTCGAACAGAATGATGCCGTCCCATCCCATGAACGCGCGCAACGGACGTTCGCCATCAAAGGCTACCGGCAGCTTGAAGACCACCGCCTCCGGTTCACCGGAAACATTCCTGTTGTCTACGACGTTCCTGCCCCACGTGGAAAAGACTACTGAAGCCACTCGAACCTCCGAAAACCGGACCCCGCGAACCAAGGGGTTAAGCTCTTGCAATTATTGTTCAAATCTACCCAAAAAATGTGTATACAGTATGCATGAGTAGCACAATAATGTTCCAGAAATCAAGGGAAAAAAAATCTTTGTATACCCTTTCCTTTCAAGCGGTTTCACCTTTACGCCATTCTGTGGTATAGAGAGGGGCAGGCAGCACTTTACGCAACGGAAGGATACCGCCATGACCTCTCTCGACGGAGCATTTCGATCACTCTTTGAAACCAACATGGGCATCCGTGACAACGAGCGGGTTTTGGTATTCAGCGACACGATCCGGCCCGATGAAACGGTCTCCGCAAGCGACCGGGACCGGCGCATGCGCCTGAACGCCACCGCCCGCCTCGCGGCTGATTTCGCCGCCAAAACCTATGGTAGCAGCAGTTTTGTGGAATTTCCCGCCACACCGGCCTCGGGCGCCGAGCCGCCGCGGGAACTCTGGCTGGCCACCTTCGGCGACGAGACCATTTCCGAACTGGAGAGGTCAGGATTGCTGACAAGTCTCCTGACAAAGCAGGCCACCCCCGACGAGATCGCGGCGGGCCGCGAGATCATCCTGGCCCGCAAAGAAACCGTGGCGGACATCATCATCGCCCTTTCCAACAACTCAACCAGCCACACTCGTTACCGCGCCCTGGCCTGCGCCACCGGCACGCGCTTCGCCAGCCTGCCGCACTTCGACCCGGACATGTTCCACAGCTCCATGACCGTGGATTGGCAGACGCTGGCGGATCGCACCGCCCGGTTGGTGGCGGCGGTCAACCGGGCGGAGTGGGTTCGGGTCACCTGCCCCAACGGCACCGACATGATGATCTGCAAGCAGGGCAGGCAGGCCGGGGGCGACGACGGCTTGCTGACCGCTGCCGGCAGCTTCGGCAACCTGCCGGCCGGCGAGGGGTATCTTGCACCGCTGGAGGGAAAAAGCCACGGCATTATGGTGATCGAGTGGGGGCCGACCCGCAAATTGGACGAGCCGCTACGGCTGTACGTGGAGAATGGCGTCGTGGTCCGGATTGAGGGCACCGACCCGCAACGCACCAGGCTTGAGGCCAAATTCGCCGAGAACGCCAACTGCCGTAATATTGCCGAACTGGGCATCGGCACCAACGACAAGGCCAGCCGCCCGGATAATGTGCTGGAGGCCGAGAAGATCCTTGGCACGATCCATATCGCCCTGGGGGACAACTCAGGTTTCGGCGGCAAGGTCAGCGCACCCTTCCATGAGGATTACGTTTTTTACCGCCCCACCCTGACCTTGGTCATGGCTGATGGCGGCGAGCAGGTCATCATTGAAAACGGGCGCATGCTGGTTTGATCCTTCTCCAGCTATCCGCGAGGGACATTGCCAATGGCGCCTGAAATCGCACCTGCCCCCTTGATCCGTCATGCCCGCACACACGGTTTGCGCCGTTTGCTACCCGGCGTGGTGATGCTGAGCCACTACAGCAGGGCCGTTTTTTTGCAGGATCTCGTAGCAGGGCTGGCGCTTACGGCGGTACTCGTGCCGGTCGGCATGGGGTATGCCGAGGCAGCGGGCCTGCCCGCCATCTACGGCCTTTACGCCACCATTGTCCCGCTCCTGGCATATGCCGTCTTCGGGCCGAGCCGCATTCTGGTGCTCGGGCCCGATTCGGCGCTCACCGCTCTTATCGCGGCGACCGTTCTACCATTGGCCGCGGGTGACGCGGACCGTGCGGCCGCTCTCGCCGCCATGCTCGCCGTAATCGCGGGGGTTCTGTGTATCCTGGCCGGCATCGCCAAGTTCGGATTCATCACCGACCTCCTCTCCAAACCGGTCCGCCACGGCTACCTGAACGGCATAGCCCTCACCCTACTCATCAGTCAATTACCGAAACTGTGCGGATTTTCCGTGGATGGCGGTAGCCTCGCCGGGTCGCTGACCAGCCTTGTTCACGGCATTTTGAACGGACGCGCCAACGGTACCGCGTGCGCCATCGGTTTTTCTTGTCTGGCGGTGATCTTCGCGGTAAAAAGGTGGGGACGCGGCTTGCCCGGCGTGCTAATCGCGGTAACCGGAGCCACCGCGGCCGTTGCGCTGTTCGATCTTGCAGGGCGGGCGCACATCTCCGTGGTCGGAGCGCTGCCCCAGGGGTTGCCGGTCCTCCACATCGCCAGCGTTTCCGGCAGCGAGTTCGTCGCCTTGTGTACCGGCGCGGCGGCAATAGCCCTCGTTTCCATTGCCGACATGAGCGTACTCTCCCGTGTCTATGCATTGCGTGGCGGCTATTACGTCGACGAGAACCAGGAGTTGATCGCCCTCGGCATCGCCAACGTGGCCACCGGGTTCTTCCAGGGTTTCTCCGTGAGCAGCAGCGCGTCGCGTACGCCGGTGGCGGAATCGGCAGGGGCAAGAACGCAGGTCACGGGCGTCGTCGGCGCGATGTGCATCGCCCTGCTCCTGATCTTTTTTCCCCGGCTGATGCGGTATGTGCCCACCGCAGCCCTCGCCGCGGTCGTCATCTCGGCCTGCAGCGCCATTGTAGAGGTCAAGGAAGTCCGACGCCTGTATCACCTGCGGCGTGGCGAGTTCTACCTGTCGATTGTCTGTTTCCTGGGCGTTGCCCTGTTAGGCGTCATCCCCGGTATCTTCATCGCCGTCGGCCTGGCGCTCTTAACCTTCATCTGGCGGGCCTGGCGTCCGTACCATGCCGTCCTGGGCCGGGTGGACGGTATGAAAGGGTATCATGACATCACGCGCCATCCCGAGGCGCGGCGCATTCAGGGGTTGGTGCTCTTCCGCTGGGATGCCCCCCTGTTCTTCGCCAACGCGGAGATGTTCCGCGAGGGTGTGCTTCGGGCCATATCCGATGCACCTGCCCCAACGCGCTGTATCGCGATTGCAGCCGAACCGGTTACCGACGTGGACATCACCGCAGCCGACGTGCTTGTGGAACTCGTCGAGGAACTACACAAAGACGGGATCGAATTGTGTTTTGCGGAAATGAAAGGCCCGGTAAAGGATCACCTCAAACGCTACGGCCTGTTCGCCAGGTTCGGCACGGAAAATTTCTTCCCCACCATCGGCCAGGCGGTCGACCACTACCTGAACAGGTATCGGGTGGAATGGCGTGATTGGGAGGATGATATGAAAGCCGGTCACCGGTAGCGCTTGAATCCGCGAAGCCAGAAGTGCGGATCAAGTGAGAGGAACCGTGAAGGCATCACGGATTCAGGCAATAACCATAAGGAGCCCATTATGACCACACCCCTGACCCTCGGTTTTTCCCCTTGTCCCAACGATACCTTCATGTTCTACCCTCTCGTGCACGGTCTTGTGGATACTCGCGGCATTTCCTACAAGGAGCGACTGGAGGATGTGGAGACCCTCAATCAATTAGCCCTCAGGGGTGAACTGGATGTCACCAAGGTCTCCTACCACGCCTTGGGGCATATCCGCGATGAGTACGCCCTGCTCCATTCGGGCAGCGCTCTTGGTCGGGGTTGCGGGCCGTTGTTAGTGGCAAAGGAGCATATCGACCCCACTGACCTGCGCGACAGGACTATTGCGGTTCCGGGGCGTTTCACCACGGCGCTGCTCTTGCTGCGCCTGTTCGACCCTACTCTGAAAAACTTCCTGGTGATGCCCTTCAACGAGATCATGGATGCAGTGTTAAGCGGCAACGCCGATGCCGGGGTGATCATCCACGAATCACGCTTCACCTACCAGGGCTTCGGCCTGCACAAAATACTCGACCTCGGAGAGTGGTGGGAAAGGGAAAGCGGCCTTCCGATCCCCCTGGGTGGTATCGTCGCCAAGCGATCCATGGGGGCCGACACCATTGCAGCCATCGAAAACGCGCTGCGGGACGGGGTAACCTATTCCCGCGCCAATCCGGCCTCTGCGGCCCATTACATCCACGAGCATGCCCAGGAGATGGACGAGGAGGTCTGCTCGGCCCATATCGGCCTGTACGTCAACGATTTCTCAAACGATCTGGGCGAGGAGGGGATAAGAGCCATCAAATGTCTCATGGAGCGGGCCGAAAAGGCGGGGATCATCCCGGTCACCACGGCGCCTCTCTTCAGTTGATGCCCTCTTTAAGCGTGATTACGCTGCAATCTTGAAATCCCATCATGGTGGGAGGAGATATACCTGTCGAAGCCCCAAAAGGCCGTCCGTTTTTCGGGCGGCCTTTTTCCTTTTTTGCCGGTCTTTTTATCTCAGAATCCGTGCCAGCAGATCGAGCAACGGTGAGGGGCAAACACCCATGAATACGGTTGCCAGTGTCGGAATGACCAAGGCAGCTATCTCTGAAATTGTGAGCCGCCGAGCTGCCGGGGCCGTCCCGTCGACAGGCTTCATGTAGAGTGCAACTACCACCCGCAGATAGAAGAAGACCCCCACCAGAGCCGAGAGGACGCCAACCAGGGTCAATGCGGTTTCACCCGCCCGCAGCGCGGCGCTAAAGACCGCGAACTTGGCCATGAAACCGGCCGCCGGGGGAATCCCGGCCAGGGAAAACAATGACACCGTCAGGGCCGCTCCGGCAAGAGGATTGCGGTATCCCAGGCCGCGGTACTGCTCGATAGCGTCCCGGTCCGCTCCATCCGACAGGACCGACACCGCGCCGAAGGAGGCCAGCCCGGCCGCAGCATAGGCTACGATGTAAAAAAGGGCCGCGCGTCCCCCACCGGCGGGCAGGGCCACAAAGGCCAGGGCGATGTACCCCATCTGGGCCACCGACGACCAAGCCAGGAGCCGCTTGACACCGGTCTGCATCAGGGCCGCCAGGTTGCCGCAGACCATGGTGGCAACTGCCAGACACCAGAGTACGTCGCGGCCGCCACGCCATTCGGCCGCCAGAGGCAGTACGAGGAGTACGGCCGCTACCGAGGCGCCCTTGGAGGCAGTGGAGAGGAGCGCCGTCACCGGGGCCGGTGCACCCTGGTACACGTCCGGTGTCCAGAGATGAGCCGGGACCCAGGAGAGCTTGAAGGCCAATCCCAGGACGACCATGCAGACACCGGCCAGAAACAACGGTTCCAGAGCCATCGGGTGCAGGGCCAGTTCGGCCAGCTTGAGCGTCCCGCGGCTGCAATAGATCAAGGCAATCCCCATGGCCAGGATGGCAGCCGACAGGGTGCCGTTAAGCAGGTACTTCAGCCCCGCCTCACCTCCCCGGACCGAATCCCGTTCCACGGCCACCAGGATGTAGAACGCAAAAGTAAAGGCCTCCAGGCCAAGGAAGAGCATCAGCAGGTCGGTGGCGGCACAGGCCGCCCCCATGCCGGCCAGGGCGAAGAGCAGGGTAGCCGGGTACTCCTCCCCTACGATGCCGCGCCGCTTGTTGTAGCCGGAGGCCAGCAGCAGGGCCACAAGGCCGGTGCTATCGAGGAATGCGGTAAAGAAACGGGAGAAGGGAGTAACGGCAAGGCCCGGCATGACCGCGACGGCCGGTACGGCAATCGTCCACACCAGGTCAGCGGCGACAAAAGCGAGAGCCAGCTTATAGAGCCATCCACCCGGTCGAACCGCCCCCGCCAACAGAACCGCAACGCTGCCCCCGGCCAGGATGATCAGAGGCATGAGTGCAATCAGGTCTGTTTTCGTCATGGCATCCCCCCGGTCAGAAGCTGCACCGGTCCGTGGATCAGTTCCAGGAACGGCGCGGGATGTACGCCCATCCAGACTACCATCAGGGCCAGCACGGTCAGGATAAAGATTTCACGGCGATCCAAGTCCGCCAGCGGCAGGGGCCTGCGTTCCGTTTGAAAGACCACCTCCTGCACCAGCCGCACCGTGTACACCAGGGTCAGGACGATGCCGGCGAAAGCCAGCTCCGCCGCCAGCGGGGATTTTGTAAAGGTGCCGGCCAGCACCAGGAACTCGCCCACGAAGTTGTTCAACCCCGGCAGGCCGACCGAAGCCATGGAGAAGAGCAGGAAGAAGAACGACCAGAGCGGAATTTTGCCCCACAGCCCGCCGAAGGCGCCAATCTCCCGAGTGTGCGCCCGCTCGTCCAGCATGCCTACCATGGCGAACAGGGCGCCGGTGGTTACACCGTGGTTGGCCATCTGGATAATGGAGCCAGACAGGGCCACCGGTTGCCAGGCGGCGATACCGATGGCCACGTACCCCATGTGGCCGATGCTGGAATAGGCGATCAGACGCTTCATGTCCTCCTGGGCAAAGGCCACCAGCGAGGCGTAGATGATACCGGCGATGGCCAGGGTGTAGAACAGCGGCGTCAACGTATGAGCCGCCTGGGGGAAGAGCGGGTAGCCGAAGCGGATCAGGCCGTAGCTGCCGGTCTTGAGCAGGAGCCCGGCCAGGATCACGCTCCCGGCGGTGGGTGCGTCGGTGTGGGCGTCCGGCAGCCAGGTGTGCAAGGGAAAAAGTGGGAACTTGATGGCAAAGGCCAGAAAAAAGGCGGCGAACAGCCAGAGCTGGGTGCCGGCCGGCAAGGGGGTTGCGATCAGTTCGTGCAGCCCGAAGGTGGCCACCCCGCTCTGCCGGGCATGGAGCAGGTGCAGGGCGATGATCGCCAGAAGCATCAGGAGCGAGCCGAACATGGTGAAGAGGAAGAACTTTACCGTGGAATAGATGCGTCGGCCATGGCCCCATATGCCGATCAGGAAGAACATGGGGATCAGCATCACCTCCCAGAACAGGTAGAACAGAGCCAGGTCCAGGGCCAGAAAAACCCCCATGATACCGGTCTCCATGGCCAATAATAGCGTCAAGAACAGGCCAACCTTCTCGCCGACAGCCCGCCACGACACCGCCAGGGCCAAGCAGAAGCTGAAGGCGGTTAGCATGACCATGAGGAGCGAGATGCCGTCCAGCCCCAAGGTGTAGCGGATCCCGAAGGCCCCGATCCAAGGGGCGTCCTCCACCAGCAGGTAGCCGGACAGGACCGGTTTCAGCGCTGCCAGCCCGTGCCACGAGACATACAGCCAAACTGCCAGCAACAGTTCGCCGGTCATCACCCCCAGGGCCAGCGGCCGCGCGGCCGCAGGACGCTTCCAGACCGGCATCATGAACAGGCAGCCGGCCAGGGGGAAAAAGACCAGGATGGTCAGTAGATGCAGATCGGCCATCATGATAGTGTTACCCAAACAAGATAAACCAGCACCACGCAGATCCCGGCCGCGAGACCAAACAGGGAGGTGCCCACCCGGCCGGTACTCCAGGCGGCGGACAAGCCGCCCAGACGTGCGGTAAGGCGGGCCAGACCGTTCAGAGTGCCGTCGATACCCGCTTCATCCCATCGTTTCCAGAGAAAGCTCCCAAGATGCTTGAATGGGTTGATAACAAGCGCCCAGTAGAGGCCGTCCAGATACCAGCCGTTCAACAGGAAACCGGCGCCCGGCGACCCGGCGTCCTCGCGGGCCAGAGATTCGGCACGGCGGTTGCCGGTATAACGGGACCAGGCCAAGCCCAGGCCCGCCAGACTGAGGGTCGCGGCGACGATTTGCAGGGCGATCTCATCGGCGTGGGACGCCTGCTCAACGCCCCCGAAACCGGTGATCGAACCAAGGAAACCGTCCAGCCCGCCCTGATAGCCCAGATAAGCAGGCAGGTTTAGCAGGCCACCGCACAGGCCCAGCAGGGCCAAAGGGATGAGGGCGAGGGTCATGATTTTCGGGAGGGGGCTACTATGAGCCTCCTCTCTTCCATGAAAGACCACGAAGAGCATGCGGAAAGTATAGAAGGAGGTCAACAGCGCCGTAAAAAGGCCGAGGAGCAGCAGACCGCCGTACAGAGGACCTCCCTGGGCGGCCACCCCTCCCAGGATGGCATCCTTGCTGAAGAAGCCGCCGGTCAGTGGAAATCCGGCCAGGCAGAGCGAACCGGCCAGGAACGGCCAATAGACCGCAGGCAGCTTTGTCCTGAGCCCTCCCATGCGGAAGATGTCCTGCTGGTGGTGCAGGGCGTTGATGACGCAGCCCGCGCCAAGGAACAGGAGCGCCTTGAAGAAGGCGTGGGTCAGCAGGTGGAAGGTAGCGCCGGTCAGGACTCCCGCTCCCACTCCGAGCACCATGTAGCCAATCTGGCTGATGGTCGAGTAGGCCAGGATGCGTTTCAGGTCGCGCTGGCAGCAGGCGCAGGTAGCGGCGTAAAAAGCGGTGATGCCACCGGTCAGGGCGATGGCCGCCCGCACCGTTTCCGAGCTGCCGATCAGGGGAAACATGCGCGCCAGCAGGTAGACCCCGGCAGTGACCATGGTGGCAGCGTGGATCTGTGCCGACACCGGCGTGGGACCGGCCATGGCGTCCGGCAGCCAGACCGATAGCGGCAACTGGGCCGACTTTCCGGCTGCGCCGGCCAAGAGCAGCAGTCCGAGGGTCGTGACAACGGCAGCGGGGATGACGTCGCCCATGGCGTTCAGGCGGGTAATGGAGACAGAGCCGGAGAGATGGTACATCCAGACGATGGCGATGCCGAAGGCGGTGTCGCCGATACGGGTCGTGATGAAGGCCTTGCGCCCGGCGGTGGCGTTCTTCTCCTCCGTGTACCAGAAACCGATCAGGGCGTAGGAGCAGAAGCCGACCCCCTCCCACCCCAGATAGAGGAGCGGCAGGTTCTCGGCCAGCACCAGCGTCAGCATGGCGAAGACGAAGAGGTTCAACAGGGCGAAGTAGCGTGCCCAAGCCGGGTCATCCTGCATGTAGCCAACGGAATAGAGGTGGATCAGACCGCAGACAAAGGTGATCATCAACGTCAACGCTAGGGAGAGTTGATCCAGATACAGAGCGATGGGGGCCTGGAAGGTGAAGGCGGCCAGCCAGGAGCCGAACTCCACCCTGACCGGGCCCGCAAAACCGGCAAAGGCCAAAACGGTACAGACGAACGCGCCCCAGATCACCCCGCAGGCCACTACCTCGCCCATGCGGCGTGGCAGCAGCCGTCCCAGCAGTGCGTTGAAGAGACCGCCCATAAACGGCAACAGTAGTATGAGAGCGAGGTAGAGTTTCATCAAAAATCCATGTGCCCGGAATTATCCCTTCATCTCGCTGAACCGGTCCGTATCCACGGTCTTGCGACGCCGGTGCAGGTAGACCACCATGGCCAGAGCCAGAGAAACCTCGGCCGACGTGAGAGCCATGATGAAGATGGCGAACAGTTGGCCGTCCGCGGTGCCCCAACGGGCCGATCCCCCCACGAAGACCAGCATGACCGCGTTCAGCATGACCTCGATGCAGACCAGCATCATGATCAGGTTGGCGCGCCAGGCCAGAAGCCCCCCCATACCCAGGAAGAAGAGCAGGCCGGCCAGGATGAGGACATGTTCGAGTGGGACAATCATGACGGTTCCCCCTCATCCCCAACCCCTCTCCCTTGGGGAGAAGGTGGCCGAAGGTCGGGTGAGTGCGCGCCTTGTCTACCCAGATACAAGGCCCCTACCAATGCGAACAACAGTTGCAGCGAGATCAACTCCACCGCCAGACCGTGGTCCCGGAACAGGCACCGGGCCACCTCACGGATCGGCAGGGCCGGCGCTGGCGGCGCGGCTGCGGAACCGTGGCGGGAGACAATGGCGATCGACAGGCAGACGATGCTCACCCCGGCCAGCGCCAGGGACGGCAACCACTGGCGCCAATGGGGTGACACCCCCTTTTCCGGGTGCCCCAGGTCGAGCATCATGATCACGAACAGGAACAGCACCATGATGGCTCCGGCGTAGAGGATCACCTCAAAGGCCGCCACCAGGGGCGCCATCAGCAGGAAAAAGATCACCGCGATGGAAAACAGGGAAGTCACCAGATACAGGATGGCATGCACCGGGTGTTTCTCGGTAATGGCCAGGATCGTGCCGATAACGGCCACCCCGGCCAGTATGTAGAAGATGATCTGTTCCATAAGTTCAATTCATGTTGCCACAGGGCCACAGTGACACAGAGGAGTCCAACGGCACGTTGATAACTATACCCGAGAAAAAGCTTCCCGCTTTTCTTTGTATTTATTTTTTGCTTTCTCCGTGCCTCTGCATCTCCATGGCAGATTTCGTAAGCTACGGAATCAACGACCTAGCATCCACCGGCGGATCTTCCTCCGCCCCCTCGCCCCGGGGTTGGGTCACGGCGATGCCGGCATGGCGGTAAAAATTGTAGGAATTATCCTTGCCGCAGCCGTCGATCAGCAGGTCTTCCTTTTCATAGACCAGGTCCATGATGTCCCGCTTGCAGATTTCGAAATCAGGAGTCATTTGGATGGCTAGGGTCGGACAGGCCTCGGCGCACAGACCGCAGAAGATGCAACGGGAAAAATTGATCCGGAACCATGCGGCATAGCGGCGGCCATCCTCCCGTTCGGCAGCCTGCATGGAGATGCAGTCCACGGGGCAGGCGGCGGAGCAGAGGTAGCAGGCTACGCAACGCTCGCCACCGTCCGGGTCGCGGGTCAATACGATACGCGCCCGGTAACGCGGGTACGGGGTGCGCTTTTCCTCGGGATACTGGATGGTGACCGGCCGACGCAGCATGTGCGACAGGGTAATGCGGAAGCCGCCCAGGATGGCCTTTATGTCGGAGAGTATCGGCATGGAGTTATTCTTCCTGAAACGGGAGACGCCCCGGCGGGGCGTCTCTGCTCAAGCGTCGGAAAGTATTATGCGTTGCCGTGTTTGGCCCGTTCGGCCTTCTTGAGCAGCGCCGAAGCCAGGGGATGGCTGTTGTTCTCGGCATAGCGGCTGGCGGTATTGCCGGTAGGCGTCTTGAGCCCAGCATTAGCGCCGCCGTCCAGCAAGGCCTGCACGGTCTTGTTACAGCCGTAAATGGCAGCCAGCATCAAGGGAGTATGCCCTTCCCGGTCCCGGACGTCAACGTCGGCGCCTTTTTCGAGCAGCATCCTGACGATTTCGGTATGGCCGTTGGCGGCGGCGTAGTGGAGGGCCGTTTTGCCTTTGTCGCTGCTGGCGGTCAAGTCTGCGCCCCGGTGCAGCAGATCCTGAACAAAATCCTTCTGCCCCTCTTTCGCGGCGTTGATCAGAGGGGTATGTCCGTGACGGTCCTTGGCGTTCACACTTTCCATGCTCGACTCCTCCCGTGGTTGATTTATGTTCCGGACAGTGATGTCCGCAGTTTCATCGTTTAGCCTCCGTAAGACTATAATGCGCCCTTCAGCGCCAGCCACCAGCCGGTGATCAGGATATTCGCCAGGGCCAGCGGAGTCAACACCTTCCACCCCAGGTGCATAAGCTGGTCGTAGCGCAGGCGGGGCAAGGTCCCGCGCATCCAGATGAAGAAAAAGGCAAAGGCCAGGGTCTTGAAGGAAAACCACAGTACCGGCGCCAGAAAGGGGCCGTGCCAGCCCCCCAGGAAGAAGGTCGTGGCCAACCCGCCCAGCACGATGATGTTGATGTACTCGCCAACAAAGAACAGGCCGAAGCGCATGCCGGAGTATTCGGTATGAAAACCGGCTACCAGTTCGCCCTCCGCCTCGGGGATATCGAAGGGAATGCGCTTGCACTCCGCCGTGATGCTGATCAGAAAGATGAGAAAAGCCAACGGCTGGTACACGATGAACGGGACGGGGGACTGGGCCGCGACGATGTCGGCAAGGCTGAAGGAGCGGGCCAGCATGACCACCGGCACCAAGGACAGCCCCATGGACAGTTCGTAGGAGATCAACTGGGCCAGGCCGCGAATGCCACCCAGCAGGGAGTATTTGGAGTTGGAGGCCCAACCGCCGATGGCAACACCGTACACAGCAATGGAAGAGAGCGCCAGGAAGAACAGCAGCCCGACATTCAGGTCGGCCACCAGCATCTGCACTTGATGGCCGGCAACGACCACCGGCGCGCCGAATGGGATGACGGCGAAGGTCAGGATGGCCGGAATGGCCGCCATGGCCGGGGCAAGATAGAACAGCCATTTATCGGCGGCAAGCGGGACAAAATCTTCTTTGGTGAGGAGTTTGATCAGGTCTGCGAGGGGTTGAAGGAGTCCGAAGGGGCCGACACGGTTCGGTCCCTTGCGATCCTGTATCCAGGCCAGGACCTTCCGTTCGGCGAATACCAAGTAGGCAGCCAAAGTGAGGATCACGAAGAAGATCATCCCCAGCTTTGCCGCAAACAGCGCTATGTCCACAGTGGATGCCGTCATCGGAACCTGGTCAGGAGCATGTAAGAGGACACCAACGGAATGATATTCATATATCACAAAAGCATGTCGAACGCCACCGACTAATTCCGGGAGACAGGATGAAATCGTGGCGATGACGCTGTAAAAGCAGTGCCCGAACGAGGTGCTTCAAGGATTTGCGCCTGAAAACCAGGTATGGATATTCCGTAGAGGGTAGATCGCCTGTGGGAATAAATTCCAAATTATCATCACCAGAGAAATAAGCGCTTGAACCGCCATGACGCGGCGCACTATAATGCTGTGGCAAGGAGAGCGTCGACATGGATGTACACCAGGCAGAATTCATCAAAAGTGCGGTAAAACCAAAGGACTACCCGGATACGGCACTGCCCGAGGTGGCCTTCGTGGGCCGCTCCAATGTGGGCAAGTCGTCGCTGATCAACGTGCTGGTCAACCGCAAAAGCCTGGTGCGAACCAGTTCCACTCCCGGCAGGACCCAGCTGATCAACTTTTTCGACGTTAACGGCCGCCTTGTCCTGGTGGACCTGCCCGGTTACGGCTACGCCAAAGCGCCGCCCGAGTTGCGCAAACAGTGGCAGCCGATGATCGAGACCTATCTGGCCGAACGGGAGAATTTGCGGGCGGTGGTCCTGATCCTGGACATCCGCCGCACCCCCACGGATGGAGACCTCAATATGTTGCGCTGGCTGGAGACCTACGGCATCCCGCCGATCATCGTGGTGACGAAGTGCGACAAGCTCTCTAAAAACGAGCAGGCCCGCCAGGCGGGGCTGATTGCAACAGTGATCGGCCGCAGCCGGGAGGAACTGGTCCCTTTTTCGGCTCTGTCGAAGGTAGGGCGCGAGGGGGTATGGCGGGCGGTCTCCGAGTTAGCCGGCCTGGACGACACGACTACCTGATGGAGAACGCCTCGAATTCGCCGGTGGAGATCTCCCGGTGCAGGTCGAGCCGTTCCACCTCGGCGGCGGGCGGTCCCTGGCGGCACCAGCCGACCAGGGAATTCACCGCGTTCTCATCACCCTCGAACACACCGGCAACCGAACCGTCCGACAGGTTCTTCACCCAGCCGTTGACGCCAAGCTCCATGGCGCGCAGGCGGGTGTAGTGACGAAACGCCACCCCCTGTACACGGCCGAAAACCGTGACGGAAACCCTGATATTCATACGGCATTCCCCTTGGTCACTGAATAGATTCCAATCCTACAGGACAGCCCCATGGTGCAGCAAATGACGAAAACAACCTCAGAGAAGACGCCCAAACCGGCCATGCCGGACATGCAGAAACGCCCCGACCACCGCAGGATACCCATCGCCAAGGTCGGCGTCAAGGATATCTCCTACCCCATCGTGGTGATGGACAAAAACCATTCGCTACAGCACACCGTGGCACGGATCAACATGTACGTGGACCTGCCCCACCACTTCAAGGGAACCCACATGAGCCGCTTTGTGGAGATCCTGAACCGCCATCGCGAGCATATCGGCCTGGACAAGCTGGAAACGATCCTGGACGAGGTCAAGGCCCGGCTCGGCTCCGCCAGCGCCCACATGGAGATCCAGTTCCCCTACTTCATCGAGAAAAAGGCCCCGGTCTCGGGTGCCAAGAGCTTGATGGAGTACAGCTGCGAATTCAAGGCGTCCATGACCGACACCCTGGATTTCATGCTGGTGGTCAAGGTGCCGCTCACCTCACTCTGCCCGTGCAGCAAGGAACTCTCCCGTGCTGGCGCCCACAACCAGCGTAGCGTCATGACCGTGCAGGTACGCTATCGGGAGTTCATCTGGATCGAAGACTTGGTAGATTTGATCGAGCAATGCGGCAGCAGCCCGCTCTACTCGTTACTCAAGCGTGAGGACGAGAAGTACGTCACCGAGCAGGCCTACGACAATCCACGCTTTGTGGAGGACATGGTCCGAGAAGCCTATTCCCGACTGGCAGCCGTGGCAAATATCATCTGGTTCTCGGTGGAGGCGGAAAACTTCGAGTCGATCCACAACCATTCGGCCTATGCCGCCGTGGAGCTTGACCGCAGGGCATGACCAGAGGCCTGATTATCTTTGCCCGGGAACCGCTTGCTGGCACGGTAAAAACCCGCTTGGCCCGTGATTTGGGAAGCCATCGGGCCGCCACGGACCTGTATACCGCCATGTTGACCGATGTGCTGGCGGCAGCCGTCACCCTGGATGACACCCGCCTGTTGCTCTTCTGGGCGTTGAAGAACATCACTACTCCCGCGTTCCCCCTCCTGCCGCGACTGGAGGTGTTCGAACAACAGGGCCGGGACTTGGGTGAACGCATGGCAAACGCCTTTGGAGAAGCCCTGGCAAGCGGTTGTGAAACATGCTGCATCATCGGCAGCGATGCGCCCGACCTCCCACCCGAGTATATCCTGCAAGCATTCGGCCTTCTGGAGCGGAATGAAGCCGAGGCCGTCTTCGGCCCAGCCGTGGACGGCGGTTATTATCTGCTCGGCCTGCGGCGCTTCCAGCAGCAGCTGTTCGAGGACATCCCTTGGAGCAGCGGCGAGGTACTGAGGACCAGCCTGGAGCGGGCACGCCTCGGCGGGCTCAGAACCGCCCTTCTAGAGCCGTGGCGTGATATCGATACGGCAGAGGATCTGGAGGCATTCCTGAAACGACCGACACGCGACAACGCGCCGCGCACCTTGGCCTTGGCGCAATGCCTGAGAGGAGATACGACCCTATGTCCGACTACCTGATGGCAATACTAGTCGAGTTTGTCGGTGGGGACTTCGTGCCGGATCACTTCGTCCGCCTCGGCATGGCGGCCCTGTTCTGGATGTTGCTCATCTGGGCCGCCGTGCGCCAGCGGCGTCATGACCCGCAACGAAACATGATGTTGTTGACCGGTTTTATCCTGGGCTTGGCGCGTGAGATATTTATGTTTGCCGCCCTGTTTCTCTCCTTCAGCAACACCATCTCCAATGCCCGTCTACAGCCGCTGTCCCTGCCGATTGAACATGCCTTGACGGCCATCTCCCTTATATGGATTGCTGCGGCATATCTGGACAACCTGCTCGATCCGCGACTGGCGCGGCGCTATCTCAAGGCGGGGCTGGCATGCACGCTTACCGCCTACCTGTCGACCTTTTCCGGCTGGGCCTCCCTCAGTAGCAGATTTCCCGGCTCGGACTTCGAGACCAGTTGGTATGGCGTCACATTCCATCTTTGTGGCGGCATCTTTCTGGCAGCCGCCCTGGTATTTCTGTGGCGCGTTCCGGGATGGCGCCGGACGGCGCTATTGTTCGCGTTTTGTGGATTCTTCCTGGACGACGCCCTGGGCTTGATAACCAGCATCTCATCCGCAAGCGCCATCAAGGTTCTCGGCCCAATCCGTCACGGCCTGCACATGTGTGGTATCCCGATCTTCGGTTATGTCTACGTCCGGGAGCAGTGGGAACATCACCTGACGGCGGAACGGGAGGTGCTCCGATCTCGGGAACGCTATCAGAAACTGGTTGATGAAATCCAGGGGATCGTCTGGGAGGCGACCGCGGATATGCTTCATTTCAAACTTGTCAGTGCCCGTGCCGAACAACTGCTGGGCTACCCGGTTTCAGCCTGGCTGTCCGAACCGGGCTTCTATCATAACCATATCCACCCGGAAGACAACGACAGGGTGATGGGGCTGTGCAGGAAAATAGCACGCGAAAAGATATCCCGGCAATTCGACTTCCGCATGATCGCCGCCAACGGGAACACGCTCTGGCTTCGGAATACGGTCTCGGTGGTTATTGAAGATGATTCACCCCCAATCCTGCGTGGATTGATGCTCGACATCACCGAACGCAAGATGGCACTGGATTCGCTGCGGGAAAGCGAGGCCAAGTTCCGTTCGTATATCGAGTTTGCACCTATCGGCGTATCGGTTGTCGACCACTTGGGGAGGTACGTCGAGGTAAACCGTACTGCGGCCGTAATGCTGGGGTATTCCGAAGCGGAACTTACCAGCATGTCCATTGGGGATATACTGCCCCCTGAATACCGGGAAACGGGGCGGCATAATTTCGAAAAATTTAAAGAAGAAGGCTCCGCCACACGAGAATTGCTCCTGGTGCGGAAAGACGGTAGCAAAGTTTGGGTATCCCTGCAGGCCGTCAAGATCGATAATGACCGCTACATCGGATTCTTTCAGGATATTACCGAACGGAAACAAACAGAACAGGCCCTTATATCAGCCAAGGAAACCGCCGATGCGGCCAATGCCGCCAAGAGCCGGTTTCTTGCCAACATGAGCCATGAGCTCCGCACTCCGCTGAACGGCATCATCGGCATGAGCGGGCTTCTGATGGACACGGACCTGACTTCGGAGCAACTCGAATACGCTGGGGTGGCCCTCAAAAGTAGCAAGGAGTTGCTGAACCTGATTGATGAGCTTCTCGATTTCGCCCGTATAGAAGCAGGAAAACTTCTGTTTGAGAAAAGCAACTTCAATCTCAAAACCGTCATTAAGGACACCATACAGATTTTCTCGTTGCAGGCCGTGGAAAAGAACTTGCAACTGGCCTGGCAGGTGGAGCAGGATGTGCCGCTGCAACTCAGGGGCGATCCGGGCCGTCTGGCCCAGATCATCAGGAACATCGTGGGAAACGGCATCAAATTCACCCGTCAGGGGGGTGTGACGGTCCATGTATCGCGGGAACACGAAGAGGCTCAACAGGTAACGCTACGATTCGCAATAAGCGATACCGGCATCGGCATCTCCTCGGAACACTTGGACGGCATCTTTACCCCCTTCGTCCAAGTAGACGGTTCAAGTACCCGCAAATACGGCGGCACAGGGTTGGGACTGGCAATCAGCAGCCAACTTGCGGAACTGATGGGCGGCGCCATCGATGTAACAAGCAGCGCCGGTTCCGGTTCGACCTTCCGCATCACCCTGCCGTTTGAAAAACAGACTCAGGACGCCGGCACCGTTCAGGAGAAAGAAGCCCAAGGGTCCTTCGTCAACCGTAATGCCGACGCCACCCAACGTGCACGTATCCTGTTGGCTGAAGACCATACCACCAATCGACGAGTCATCAGGATGATGCTCAACAAGCTGGGCTACGAGGCCGACGCCGTCGCAAACGGCCTTGATGCGGTCAAGGCATTGGAACACAGTTCCTATGATCTGGTGCTGATGGACTGCCAGATGCCGGAGATGAACGGGTACGATGCCACTGCCGTCATCCGCGACCCGACATCAAGTGTCCGCAACCATACGACACCGGTGATAGCCTTGACGGCCAACGCCATGGCCGGTGAGCGGGAAAAATGCATCGAAGCGGGCATGAACGACTACCTGTCAAAACCGGTGCTGGTTCAGGACCTGGAAACGGTCCTGAACCAGTGGCTTGAAAACAGAGAGACAAACGAGCCAGAAAGGCTGCCACGCTAGTATCCCGTGCGGTTAGCCGTGGGAATGCATTCCGAGCTATTTTGGCCGATGCCGAGGCGCGGTGACGCAGGCGTAGCAGGGTCTACATCAAGAAGCCGCAAAGAAGGCAACGGCAAAAATAGCCGGAATTGCGAGTACTAACTAAACTGTACGGGATAATAAACATGGAACCGATTCTTATCATCACGGCGGTGCTCCAGGAAATGTCCTTGTTGGAGCATGCCCTTACCAACTCCGTCCAGCAGACGACGGCTGCTTTCGAATATGCCGAGGGGACCATTGGTACGCTGCCCGTAACGCTCTGCGCGGGTGGGGTCGGCAAGATCAACGCCGCTGCCGCCGCAGCGGTCCTGATAGAGCGTTGCCGGCCACGCTTGGTGATCAATGTCGGCTGTGCAGGCGCCTATCCGGGGAGTGGACTGTCAATCGGCAACCTTGCCGTTGCCAGCAATGAGATTCTGGGAGATGAAGGGGTTCAGACACCGGAGGGATGGAAGGATCTTCGCTTCATGGAGTTAGCATCATTTGCGCAGGGGAAACTAACCTTTCACAATGAAATTCCCCTTTCCAAGCATGCCGCAGAAAAGGCCATGCAGTTAGCCGATTACTATGGAGTATTCCTGATGCGGGGGCGTTTCGTGACCGTTTCAACCTGTAGCGGGACACGCCAGCGCGGCGAGACCGTGGCGCGACACTTCAACGCCATTGCCGAAAGCATGGAAGGAGCGGCCGTTGCGCAGGTATGCCTGCGTTCAGGCGTGGACTGTCTTGAAATCCGCGGCATTAGCAACCTTGTGGTGGATCGGGATATGAGCGCCTGGGACATACCGCGGGCTGCGGAATCGGCGCAGCGTTTCGTGCTCAAATACTTGGAAGACCTGGACCGGCCGGAGTTGAGCGCTTTTGTGCAGGCGGTGCCCGAGTTGTAATAGCATCGCCAAACTGTTATTCAAAGAACCCAGGTTGTTCAAAACAGCCAGATCGCCGCACCCGAACAAAAGGGCTTTCGAGGACGGTTGTGAGATGGCTATTTTTCAACAACCTGCATCACCGCTCGCCGAAGATGGCGGTGCCGACCCGCACCAGAGTTGCACCCTCCTGAATGGCGGCCTCGAAATCGCCGGACATGCCCATGGAAAGTTCTCCCATCTCCACGCCCGGAATAGCTTCAGCAGCGATCAGGTCCGACAGCCGCTTCAGTTCAGCGAAATAGGGGCGGGCTCCCTCGGGATCGTCGAAAAAGGGGGGCATGGTCATGAGTCCACGCACCCTGACGTTGGGCAACAGGGCAATATCACGCACCAGTTGGAGCGCCCCGGTCTCCGTTGTACCAGACTTCGTGGCCTCGCCGGCGATGTTCACCTGTACCAGCACGTCACAGCTTCGGCCCAGCCTGCCCCACTGGCGGCTGATCTCCTCGGCCAGGGAGAAGCGGTCAACCGAGTGGACCAGCGACACCAAACCGGCCAGGTATTTGACTTTGTTGCTCTGGAGGTGGCCGATGAAGTGCCATTCCAGGGGGTCCCCTATGCTGGCCGCCTTGGCGGCCAGTTCCTGGACATAATTCTCGCCAAAGATGATCTGCCCCGCCCGGCAGGCCTCCACGATATCCTCGAGGGGGCGGGTCTTGGAAACCGCCACCAAGCGTATCGCGTGGGGATCACGGCCGGCCTTGGCAGCGGCGTCTCCGATCCGCGACCGTATCTGGTTGAGGCGTTGTGCAATCGACATGGCAGTTTTCCCGTTCCGGGTGCCGTTAACCGAGCTGTAACCAGGAACGATTGTTTTTAGGGAAACGACGGACTCGACACCCGATATCAGGGCAACGCCTCGACCGTCTGTAGTACCTCGTACAACTCTGCCATCGGCAGGCCGACCACATTGGTGTACGATCCGCTGATAGAGCGGACGAAATGTACGGCGCCTCCCTGGATGGCATAGGACCCCGCCTTGTCCATGGGACAGCCGCTGGCGATGTAGTCCCAGATCTCTTTCTCCGTGAGGTTTCGGAAGGTCACCTCGGTATGCACGCTCCGGCTGAGGTGGATGCCGCTCACCTTGTCGAAGACCGTGAACCCGGTGATCACCTCGTGCTTTCTGCCGGACAGGGCGGTCAACATACGGAAGGCATCGGCATCGTCGACAGGTTTTCCCATGATGGTGTCGTCCAGGACCACCACGGTGTCGGCGCCTATGAAGAAACGGCCGGCCGTTGTCCGCGCTACGGCATCGGCCTTCTCGCGCGACAGACGGATGACGTGTTCGGACGGTTTCTCGCCGGGCAATGCATCTTCGCAGATATCTGCCGCAACCACCGTGAATTCGATGCCGGCCAAGGCCATCAGCTCCGTACGTCGTGGTGAAGCCGAGGCCAGAACGATTGCTCCATGTTTCATAACGGTCACTTCCTAAGAGGTTGTTGAAAAATAGCCATCTCGCCGCCGTCCTCGAAAGCCCTTTTGTGCGGAGGCGACGATCTGACTATTTTTGAACAACCTGGGACGGTATTTCAATAGCCTGCTAATGCGTGTCCGAAGGGGGCTCTTTGTGCCCGCTACGGGCTTTCTGCTCCGCCTCCAGTTCTTGCCAGTGTTTTCGCCAGTCCTTTCGACGGACCTTCATCAGGATAAACACGCCGGGGATGATGACGATCCCCCAGAGGATGCTGGTCTCCACGCCGTTGACGATACCGTAGACGAGCGACGCAACCCCCATCATGAGCAGCATGGTCTCCAAGGACAGTATCCGCCCGACAAGCGAGACTTCCTGCCGTTCCTTACCGCTATTGTGCGGCATGACCATTCTCCCCCCAAGGAAACATCTTGCCTGGGTTCAGTATGTTGTTCGGGTCCAGAGCGTGCTTGACGGCCTTCATGACCGCGATCTGGTCCGGGGTCAGCTCCAATTCGATATAGGGCGCCTTAGAAAGCCCCACGCCATGTTCTCCCGACATGGTCCCTCCCAGATCCAGTGCGGCCTGGAAGATTTCCCTTACCGCTCCCTCGGCTCGCTCCTGCATGCCAGGAATCTGTTTGTCGATCATCACGTTGACGTGGATGTTGCCGTCCCCGGCGTGACCGAAATTGACGATGGGCACATCGAACTTCTGTTGGATGGCCTCGATTCGCCTGATGACGTCGGGCACCTTGCTGCGGGGCACTACGATGTCCTCGTTGGTCTTGTCGGGATTGACGTCCCGGAGCGATGGCGACACCAGGCGGCGGACCTTCCAGAGTTGCTCCGACTCGGCGGCGCTTTCGGCGGCGCGGAACTGGACCAATCCAAGCGGTTTGATGATGTCGTGGATCTGCCCGGCCTGTTTTTCGACCAAATCCCGGTCCCCGTCCACCTCAATCAGCAGCACGGCACGCCCCTCGGGAGGGATTCCCAGGTTGAAACGACGCTCGACGCATTGCAAAGTGGCATGATCCATGAATTCCAGCGTGGTGGGAATGATCTTGCCGCCGATAATGGCTGAAACAGCCTTGGCGGCCCCATCGATGGAATCGAAGATGGTCAGCATCGTTTTTTTGGCGTCGGGAAAGGGGAGCAGCTTGAAAATAATGCGGGTTATGATCCCGAGAGTGCCCTCACTACCACATAGAAGCTTGGTCATATCGTAACCGACCACCCCCTTGTAGGTTTCTCCGCCGGTGCGGATGATGGCGCCGGTCGGCAGGACGACCTCCAACCCCATGACGAAATCCTTGGTGCAGCCGTATTTCACGGCCCGCGGCCCACCGGCGTTCTCAGCCACGTTTCCCCCCAGGGTGGAAAACTTGAGGGAGGCCGGGTCAGGCGGGTAGAACAGGCCGAATTTCTCCACCTCCTGCTGGAACAGCTCCGTGACGACCCCCGGCTCCACCTCGGCGATCAGGTTCTCGGTGTCGATACGCAGGATGCGGTTCATGCGGGTGGTGACCAGCACAATGCCGCCCGCCTTGGGAAGCGCGCCGCCCGAGAACCCGCTGCCGGCTCCGCGGGGAAACACCGGGAAGCCTTCACGGTTGGCCAGTTCGAGCACGGCGGAAACCTCCGCTGCATTTGCAGGATGAACAACCGCCGACGGCAGAAATTCCATCTGGGTGGCATCGTAGGAGTAACAAAGCATATCCTGTTTTTCGGTCAAGACATTGTCCGTCCCCACTATGGCAGCGAGTTCGCCGAGAATCCGTGAATCGAGCATCTGAATACCTTTCGGATTTAGTTCATTGCAGGGTCTACGATACATGATTACCCCTCTCCGGCGCAAGGCCCATTTACGGCGGTACAGCCAATAAATCCTGTTGATTACGCATACTTCATGCCGTAGAATAAACTCCATTGATTTTTAGGAGGGGACCACACGTGACCGACCTGCTGCTGATAACCGATGTACCGCGTCTCAGAAAGATCTTCAACCGGCTCGCGGACGACAAGGGCATCACGCTACGCACGGCATCCAGCCTTGAAAAGGGTGGCGAAGAGTTGCTCGCCCGAAAGCCGGCCATGGTTTTTGTCCAGACCCATCTCTCCGGACTTTCCGCCGACATCCTGCTGATGCACCTCAAAAAGCAGCTCGGCAGGAAGCGTAGCCGCTTCGTGCTGCTCTGCACCCCTTCCCAGGTCAGCGAAGAGACCATCAAACTCTATCAGGGGCACATCGATACCTCGCTGGACGAAAAGAATCTCTTGGATGCCGTCCGGCGCACGATTGCCACCCTCATTCCCCAGAAAGGCCGCAGCAGTTTGGAAGCAGCCCTGGCGGTGGAGGATATCGTTGCAACCTCCGCCGCTACCCCGGCGCAGCCGGTTATGGCACCAAACGAAGAACCGGCCGCAGAGCCCGAGCTGGTACCGGCGCCCATTCTGGACATCCTGACCATCGCCCCGCCCCCGCCCTCTCCGGCGGAGCCGTCACTGGTGGATCAGGGCATCACCTATGCCCCCCGCTCACGTATTAAGGTCTACTCGGAGTTTACCAGCTCCTTCGATAGCGCCGTAGAGAGCATGCAGGAGCCGGATCTGCCTGCGGAGCCCGCTCGACAGTCCTTTTCTGGGTGGGACGTGGAACACCTTGAGATGATCGAACCGGAAAAAAAGCTCTCCAGGCGTTCTTCCTTCCTGCTCTGGCTGGCGCCGGTCCTGATCGCCGCCGTGGTTGTTACGGTCATCCAGAACCGCAAAAACGAACAGAAACCGGTTTCCATCATAACTCCCCCTGCCGTACAACAGGCAAAACCGGCCGCCACAGTACAGTCCCCGGCTGCCGTTACGCCGAAGCCGGTTGTTCCCGCAGCCTCCAAGGCAGGAGAGGATTCTACGGCACAATTGAGCGACAAAGCAGTCCTGTCCGACATCGCGGGAAACCGCAGCCGCACGGAAGCAGCCTCCCCGCCCCAGACAGCACAACGTCCCAGCAGATTGCCGGATTTCATCCCCCGTTACGCCAAGGACAAACAATACAGCGTCGCCAATCCGGGCTGGGAGCGCTACAAGGGGCAGGTCACCGAGTTCAAGGTGTTCCGCGAAAAGGAGTCCATCAAGGCCATCCAGGTTATCGACCGCGGCGGGCAGGGCGTGCCCGAATCATTCATGAAGGGCGTACTCCGACAGGTGGCCAAAAAGCCTGCCTTTGTCCTCGAATCATCCGAGAAGAAGGACGGCTACGAGGTCCAGCGCGGCCGCATAGCCGATAACATCAAGGTAGTCTATTACCGTGACGAGAAGGGCGGTCGACTGCGAGCCTTTGTTATGACGTGGCAGTAGACAAGATCGTGCCAGCGTATTTGGGGGTAAAGAGATAATGTGCTGCAAAAAGGAACAGCCGCCGGCAGGGAGCCGGAGGCTGTTTGTGTATTCTGACTGCACTCGCTGTTACTGGTTGGAGAGTTTCAGATAACATTCCGCCTTGTAGAGGCTGGCGTCAGCTGCCAGAGATGAGCCGGGGTTCATTGTCAAAAAACGGTCGAACAGGTCCAAGGCCGAGCGAAAGTCATCCTGACGATAGGCCTTGACAGCTTGGGCGAACAGCTTCTGGCTGGCCTCCTCACCCGTTGCCGCCGGAACTGGTGCCGCTGGCGCACTTTTCGTCACACGCTCCCCGCCAAACGGCTGTTTTACCTTCTCCCCTCCACCAGCAGCACGCTTATGCCCTTCAGGCGCGGTCTTTTTCCGAACCGCCGTCTTCTTCTCACGCCCGACTTCAAGCCGTTTCAGGTCACTGGGGGAAAGCTCCATTGAATCGTAGCCGGAATGAGCCTTGCCGGTTACCGGCTGCTGTTTGCGCCTTGACGGCACCACAGCGGACGGTGCGGCCTGAACAGGGCGGGACACCTTCTTCATCCTGGTATGCCGGCCGGCCTTTTTCCCGGTCGATGGGGCCGGAACTGCCTCGGAGGTTCCCGCCTCCCGTCCCTTGCCGACCGGAACCCTGAGGGTTGAGCCGGCATAGATAAGATTAGGGTCTTTCACATCATTGAAGAGCAATATTTGGGGGTAGTAGGAGCCATGACCGCTGAACCGGCGTGAAATTCCGGAAAGCGTATCCCCTTTCTCCACCGGTACCTCGCGGACAAGTATGCCGTCCTTTCCCTGGCTCTGTTCCTCCGGACCGGCAGGCTTGGGCGAATAGAGGTATTGCTGTTCACCCCACGCCGGCACGACCAGCAAAAAAATCAACGCTGCAGCAGCAGTTTTCCATGGACATCGTGCCATGTCAGTACCTGTTCCCCAGTTGATCTTCATAAGTCAGGATATTCTTGACCTGAATATTCGTCCCGACCCCGATACCGTGCCTGACCCTGAACGAAACCTTGATTGCCTTCTTTTCTCCGGCGCCCAGTTCCTTGAACTTCCAGAGGATATTCCCGTTGGAAACGGAACTGTTGGAAGGATCGGCGCCAATCAACTCGAGCTGCTCGGGCCAGGTACTCTGGAGTTCCACGATCCGGGCCAAGTTGGAGCCGCCGTTGGTGATGGTCAGATCGAAAGATGCAACCTCTCCCGGTTTTAGGCGGCCATCGCGGGCAGCGATGGCCATCTTCAGCACCGGACGCGAATAGAAGAGGTGGGCAGAGGCAAAAGCCGTGCGGGTCGTATCGCCCTCGGGTGTGAGGCTGAGCTGCACGTTGCCTTCCGTCCCGTCATTGACGCTCCTCGGGGTCTTGACCTCCACAATGACGGCGGCCTCTTCCTTGGGAGCCAGCGGACCGATCTCGGTGATCGCCGGCTCATTCGCCTGGCGAATGCCGTCACGGTTGATATCATGATAGATGACCACCGTCTCCTGTGGTGACTTCAGGTTGGCCGCAATCCGATATTTTTCGCTCACGTTGCCGGTATTGGTCACGACGAACGGGATTGTGGTGGTCTGTCCCGGAATGACTACCAACCGCTCTTCAGCGGCCGTACGGATCGCGACGCCGTGCTGCGGGTCGATGTAGGCTACATTCGAGACAAAGGCCGCCGTGGTCTTGAGCGGGTTATTAACCAACTCCGCCCGGGTGATCAATTCCTGGCCGGCCAAGGAATCGTCCTTCAGGCGGAAGGCGACGCTGAACTCCCTGCTTTCGCCAGACTTAATATGCAGTCCATCGCTGATCATTACGGACTTCATACCCTGTTTGAACCCGGTAGCGGAATAATCCAGCGGTTCAAGTTGTGGGGGATAATTCAAGTTGAGGGTAACATCCTTGGCGGCCATGGTCCCGATGTTGAGGACGACAATGCGGTAGGCGACCTGTCCGCCAGGCAAGAGGTGAGTTTTATCCGCCTTCAACACGGCCCGCAGAAGCGGGGCCGAGGCGGTCATGGCAACCTCTCGCGACTGGCTCGCTTCGGTCATGAGGGTTGAAGCCGCCTTGACGGGATACGTGATCTTCAGGCCGTCGATACTGGCAGGGGGAATCTCAAAGCTGATAACTCCCCTGAACACCTCGCCGGGAGCTAGTTTCGGCGTTTCCCTGATGCTCTTTTCCGGGGCTCCGGCGGCAGCGAACCCGGCCCTGAATTCAGCCGGGAAGGCGGATTCCAGGCTGAAAGAATCACTGCCGTTACCGCGATTGATGACCTCGAACGGGATGCTGGTTCGTTGCGCAACTTCGTATGCCTTGGGCTGGGCCAGAAGGTTAAACTCGAAGCCGACGTACTGCCCCACTTCGAACCTCAGTACCTGCGCGTTCTCCTGGCGCTCAACCGGAGCGGCCTGGGGCGGCAGGGCAACCGCAACCCCAAGCCCCTTCAGCTTGGCGGCTGCCGTAACGGCAGCACTGCTACCGGGATAGTTCTCGATGATCGATTTATACTGGGCGATGGCCTTTTCGCGCAGCATTGCCTTCTCGGCACGCGTTTTTTCCTCTACCAGACGGTTCTTGGCCTGGCGCTCTTCTTCCGCCTTGGCGGCCACCTGCCGTTGCTCTGCCCTGCCCGCTTCGACGGCAGCCGCTGCCTCGGCAGCGGCACGCTCTTCTTCTGCCTTCCGTTTCGCCAGGAGTTCACGCTCGGCCTGCACGGCCACCCTGCGCTGCTGGGTAGCCTGCTCGGCGGCCTTGCTCTCTTCTTCCTCCTTGAGAATGGCTAGCCGTTTTTGTTCAGCCTTTTCCCGCGCAAGGCGCATTATTTCGGCCTGTTCGGCCGCCTGTTTTTCCTGGAAGGCCTGTTTCTGAGCGCCTTGCTGTTGTGCCAACTTTTCCTGTTCAGCCTGCTCGGCGGCAATACGCTCCTGGTCGGCCTGTTGCTTGGCAAGGTGCTCCTTTTCAGCCCGTTGTTTAGCAAACTGTTCTTTGGCCGCCTGTTCCTTCGCCAATCGCTCCAGATCAGCCTTTTCAACTGCCAAACGTTCCTGCTCGGCCCTCAGTTTGGCAAGGCGCTCCTGTTCAGCCCGTTGTTTGGCAAGCTCGGCCTTCGCGGCCTGCTGCTTGGCCTGCTGTTCTTGTTCAACCTTATCGCTGGCCTGACGCTCCTGGTCGGCCTGTTGTTTGGCGAGGCGTTCCTTTTCAGCCTGCTGCTTGGCAAGCTGCTCCTTGGCCGCCTGTTCCTTCGCCAAGCGCTCCTGTTCGGCCTTTTCTGCGGCCAGGCGTTCCTGCTCGGCCTTCAGTTTGGCGAGACGGTCTTTTTCGGCCTGCTGTTTGGCAAGCTCAGCCTTCGCGGCCTGCTGCTTGGCCTGCTGTTCTTGTTCAACCTTATCGCTGGCCTGACGCTCCTGGTCGGCCTGTTGTTTGGCGAGGCGTTCCTTTTCAGCCTGCTGCTTGGCAAGTTGCTCCTTGGCCGCCTGCTCTTTCGCCAAGCGCTCCTGTTCGGCCTTTTCTGCGGCTAGGCGTTCCTGCTCGGCCTTCAGTTTGGCGAGACGGTCTTTTTCGGCCTGCTGCTTGGCAAGCTCGGCCTTCGCGGCCTGCTCCCTCGCTTGCTGTTCCTGCTCGGCCTTCTCGGCAGTCTGACGCTCCTGATCGGCCTGCTGCTTGGCGAGGCGTTCCTTCTCAGCCTGCTGTTTGGTAAGCTGTTCCGGTTCCGGTTTAACTTTCGGGGCTTGCGCCTGCTTGGCTGGCGCTTCGCCGGCCGGTAACTTCTCTCCTTTATCGTAGCGGGCTGTTAACGCGAGCAGTTCATCCTCCACAGTCGCCCTCAAAGGATTATCGGGGTACTCCTTGGCAAACTGGGACATATAGCGGGCGGCATCCTGCTGGTCGCCGTTTTTGAAATAGGAGCGGGCAAGCCAGAAGATGGCCATATCACGCAGGGGGGAGTCGGGGTACTTTTGCAGTACCTCGTTCATCCTCTTGATGGCGCTGGCATAATTCTTCTGCTGGTAGGCGTTGAAGCCCGACATGAAAATCTGGGAGTCTTCGGTTTCCTGACAAAATGCGGGAGGGACAACGAGAGATGAAATAATTGCCACTACGAGGAGATACCGAAACAAAATATTGCGGCAAAATTTCATTAAAATCACGGCAAGTAACCTCTTCTTGGCCGACACGCGATACGATGGCGCACGGAGAGCTGCGAAATGTCAGGTAAAATGCCTTCTAGATAGCATCTCTCCGTGGCCTTGTCAACGAAAGAAAAGGTTATTTCCATGTGTTAGGCGGCCCGTTGCGACAGAAAGCCGAATGCCTTCAACTCGGTCAACGGACATGATCCTCGGGATAGGCACCGATCTTGTGGATAGCCAGGTCGGCACCGGCAAATTCCTGATCCGGGCTAAGGCGGATGCCCACCGACTTACTGAGGATTCCATAGACCACAAAGCCGCTGACCAGGGCGAAGATGATGGCCGAAAGGGTCCCGACGAGTTGGGAGACAAAGGTTACTCCGCCCATGCCGCCCAAGGCCTTTTGGCCAAAAATACCGGCAGCGATGCCGCCCCATGAACCGATCACCCCATGCAGCGGCCAGACGCCCAGGACGTCGTCGATCTTCAGAATTTCCTGCTCGTAGTGAAAACCGTAGACGAAGATCACCGAGGCTACGCATCCCACCACGAAGGAGGCCAGGGGGTGCATGATATCGCTCCCCGCACACACGGCGATCAAACCGGCCAGAGCCCCGTTGTGTACAAAACCGGGGTCGTTCCTGCCCGCCACCAGGGCGGCCAGCACGCCACCCACCATGGCCATCAGGGAATTGACGGCCACCAGGCCGGAGATCTTTTCCAGGTTGCCGGCGCTCATCACGTTGAAGCCGAACCACCCCACTGCCAGTATCCAGGAGCCCAGCGCCAGAAAGGGGATGCTGCTGATCGGCAACGCATGGGATTTGCCATGGATATAGCGCCCCATGCGCGGTCCGAGCACGATCACGGCCGGCAGGGCGATCCAGCCGCCGATGGAATGCACCACCACCGATCCGGCATAATCGTGGAACTCGGCCCCGCCGATATTTTTGAAGATTCCTTGCAGCAGAGAACTGTTCTTGCCCCAGATGAACGATTCGAACAGGGGGTAGGAGAGCCCGGCAAAGATCGCCCCCGCGGTCACCTGCGGCCAGAACTTGGCCCGTTCCGCAATGCCGCCGGAAATGATGGCCGGGATACAGGCGGCAAAACAGAGCAGAAAGAAGTAATGCACCAGATCATAGCCCTGGGTCTTGCCCAGCAAATCTTCCACCGGTTTCAGAAAGGAGATGCCGTAGGCGATCGGGAAACCGACCACGAAATAGACGACTGTCGAGACCGACCAGTCGGTGAGGATCTTGACAAAGGCGTTGACCTGGTTCTTCTTACGCACCGTGCCCACCTCGAGGAAGGCAAACCCGGCGTGCATGGCAAAGACCATCACCGCCCCCAACATCAGAAAAAGCACATCGCCGCTACTCTTCAGGCCAGTCACCGTTGACATGGTCTCCATACACACTACCCCCGTTGGTAATCTGTTACCGCCCGTACCCGCCAGGCTCATCGTCCGTGGCCGCGGCGAAGGGCTTATCACACGGACAAGCCGCTCCAACCCGTTTGCCGCCTTTTTGAACACCTGCGGATGCGATCCAGTATGTTTTGCCCGCCATTGGACAAAACCTATTGATGTAAGCAAAAATATTGCCAAACCTTTTTCAGGCGTAACACCTCGTTATAATTAAAACACGCATCACCTGCCCGAAAATAACATGCACTTTATTTAGGCATTTGCATATAAATTAAGCAGCACTGATGCAAAAGTTGGGCTTTGCATTCATCACGTATGCCGGTACTATTATGCCCATGAGCCTGGAAGACAAGATACGGCAACTGCCCACCTCGCCCGGCGTGTACCTGATGCGCGACGGCAAAGGTGAGATCATCTACGTGGGCAAGGCCCGCAACCTGCGCCAGCGGGTGCGCACCTATTTCGGCGCGACCGGAGATGGGCGCTACCACGTCAAATTCCTGGTGGCCAAGGTAGTCGACATCGAGGTAATGCTGACCGACACCGAAAAAGAGGCCCTGCTCCTGGAGAACACCCTCATCAAGCAGCACCATCCCCGCTACAACCTGGACCTGAAAGACGACAAGACCTACTTTTCCCTGCGCCTCGACCCGCGGGAGGAGTTCCCCCGTTTCAGTATCGTGCGCAAGGTGCCCCGTGACGGCGCCCGCTACTTCGGCCCCTATTCATCGGCCTCGGCGGCCCGTGAGGTGCTGCGCCAGATCACCCGCATGTTTCCGCTGCGCCACTACCCGCTCAAGGCCTGCAAGGCCCGCAAGCGCCCCTGCCTCTACCACCAGATCGGCCAATGCAGCGCCCCCTGCCACGGACTGATTTCGGCTGCCGACTACGCCGCCCTCGTGGAGGGTGCCGCCCTGTTCCTTGAAGGAAAAGGCAAGCAGTTGGTGGCGGAATTCAAACGGCGCATGGCCCAGGCTGCCGAGTCGTTGCGCTACGAAGAGGCGGCCCGCTGGCGCAACCTGCTGCGCTCCATCGAGGTCACGGTGGAAAAACAGAAGGTGGTTATGCGGGACGGCGGGGACAGCGATGTGGTGGGGTATTTCCGCGACGGGAAGCGGCTGGAGGTGGCGCTCCTGTTCATCCGGGGCGGGGTGCTGATCGGCAGCCGCCTGTTCAGCCTGACCTGGGAATTGGACGACGCCGAGGGGGTAGCCTCGTTCCTGCACCAGTTCTACGGCGGCGAGGCCTTCATCCCGGCAGAGATCCTGCTGCCGCTGGAGATCGAGGAGGCTGGAGCCTTGGCAGAACTGATGGGCGAGGCCAGGGGGAAAAAGGTCATCATTGTCCGACCCCAGCGGGGCGTCAAACGGGAGCTGGTGGAGATGGCCGGCAAGAATGCCGCGGCCGCCCTGCGCGAGCGGGACGAGGCCACCGCATCGGCCGAAGCGGTGCTGGAGGAGTTGCGGCAGCGCCTG